>NZ_JBFUAL010000007.1:0-323103 GCF_056406295.1 Rhizobium sp. P1_C7 | reverse complement strand
TCCGAAGACTACTCGACGATGGAGGCAACGATGCCGGCGCCGACGGTACGGCCGCCTTCGCGGATCGCGAAGCGCAGCTTTTCTTCCATTGCGATCGGAACGATAAGCTCGACGGCAACCGTAACGTTGTCGCCAGGCATAACCATTTCCGTGCCTTCCGGAAGCGAAACGATGCCGGTCACGTCAGTCGTACGGAAGTAGAACTGAGGACGGTAGTTCGTGAAGAACGGCGTGTGACGGCCGCCTTCTTCCTTCGTCAGGATGTAGGCTTCTGCCATGAACTTCTTGTGCGGCTTCACAGAACCCGGCTTGCACAGGATCTGGCCACGCTCGACGCCGTCACGGTTCACACCGCGAACCAGAGCGCCGATGTTGTCGCCGGCCTGGCCCTGATCGAGCAGCTTGCGGAACATTTCAACGCCGGTAACCGTCGTCTTCGAGGTCGGGCGGATGCCGACGATCTCGACTTCTTCGCCAACCTTGACGATGCCACGCTCGACGCGGCCGGTCACAACCGTACCACGGCCAGAGATCGAGAACACGTCTTCGATCGGCATCAGGAACGGCTGGTCGATCGGGCGCTCAGGCGTCGGGATGTAGGCGTCAACAGCCGCCATCAGCTCGCGGATCGCGTCTTCGCCGATCTTCTTGTCGGAATCTTCGAGTGCAGCAAGAGCCGATCCCTTGATGACCGGAATGTCGTCGCCCGGGAAGTCGTAGGACGACAGCAGTTCGCGAACTTCAAGCTCGACGAGCTCGAGAAGCTCGGCGTCGTCAACCTGGTCAACCTTGTTCAGGAACACAACGATCGCAGGAACGCCAACCTGGCGAGCCAGCAGGATGTGCTCGCGCGTCTGCGGCATCGGGCCGTCAGCGGCAGAGCAAACCAGGATCGCGCCGTCCATCTGCGCGGCACCCGTGATCATGTTCTTGACGTAGTCGGCGTGGCCGGGGCAGTCAACGTGGGCATAGTGACGGTTCGGGGTCTCGTATTCGACGTGGGCCGTCGAAATGGTGATGCCGCGAGCCTTTTCTTCCGGAGCAGCGTCGATCTGGTCGTACGCCTTGTACTCACCGAAATACTTCGTGATCGCTGCCGTCAGAGACGTCTTGCCGTGGTCAACGTGGCCGATCGTGCCGATGTTAACGTGCGGCTTGTTGCGCTCAAACTTACTCTTTGCCATTTGAATGCTTCCTGTGAACGAAATGGGTGACCCCGGCGAACCGGTTTAGTGCCGCCGTTTAAGGCTTTCGGCGGCATTGCGCAAGACCTAATTGCGGACACTATTCCTTGCTGCAGCCGCACATGGGAACGAACCGTTCAATCGATAACCACAGCTCCAAAGGGCAATCCGGGGACTTTGCCCATGGCAGGGCACAACCAACTGATTATATGGTACAACTTGTCTCGGTCGCTCGTGGGGAGCGCGTACTGGGAGAAAGCAATGGAACAGAAGAAAATCGCGAAGCGGTCGGCCGGCAACTTTCTGATCTTCGCCGCCTGTGCATTTATACTATGGATACTAGCTGCGGCGATCGACTGGGTTGCTCAACTCCTGCGCCTTTCGTCGCCTGAACACCTTACGGCGCTGGCGACATCAATCGTCAGTTCGTCGACGCTGCAGGCCATCGTCGCCATATGGCTCCTGACGGCAGCGGTGGCGATTGCCTTCCCGAAAATGCTCACTCCCCTTTCGACCACGACGACACTGATGTTCGACGTCGGATACGGCATTCTCGGAGCGCTGACTGGCTTTGGCATTGCCATCGGGCTCTTCGGCGGAGGCTGGTCTATCCTCGTGCGCGCGATTGTCTATAGCGCGATCATCGCGATCGGCTTCTTCGCCGTGCAAAAGTGGCTCTCAAGAGAAGAACTCCAGACGTACGGCCGCACAAGGTGGACGGTCGCCGGCATCATTGCCCTGGCATCACCCTTCGTTCTTTTGTGGGGGTGACGCAGGGCAACCATCGCTGCCAAAACCGATCCTATTGCATCGGCGCGGTCGACTATTCTCTGTAAAATTGACTGAGGTGCTTGGAGCGGGTAGCGGGAATCGAACCCGCGTATTCAGCTTGGAAGGCTGCTGCTCTACCATTGAGCTATACCCGCGGGGTGGTCCGATCCGATGACGAATGGTGGAGAGAGTTGGATTTGAACCAACGTAGGCTGAGCCAACGGATTTACAGTCCGTCCCCTTTAACCACTCGGGCATCTCTCCAGTTTTTCGTCCGGATCGTGAGACCAAGCTCGAGACTTTCGAAGCGTTGCCGCCCCTCGGTCTGCGCCGCGTATATGACCGGACGACTTCCTCATGTCAACACGAAGACAATGGAAAAAACATGAAAAAATTCATTCGTTGTTGAAAGCCCCGCCTTGAAAGAAATCCTATGCGGGAAGAACCGCCCCCGTTATAAAGCGGTATGAGCAAAGATAACAAAACAGGCGGCACGGCCGCTGACGAGAAATCCGCCAAGGATACACATTATGCTACTCTGCGTCGTGCACACCGCGACGGCAAGCGCGAACGCGGCGAAATTCCGACGCCAATGCAGCAGAAGCGCAAGCGTGGTGGTGATGATTGGAAGCCGCCGGCTCTGGCCCCCGAGCAGGTCTATCTCTACGGCCTGCATACGGTTCGCGCCGCGCTCGAGAACAAAGAGCGGAAGAAGATCAAGCTGTCGGTGACGCAGAACGCGCTCGCACGGCTTGAGGTTGATATGGATGCGCTCGGCATTCCCGTTGAGATCGTGTCGCCGCAGGACATAGACAAGGTGCTCGGTCCCGAGGCAATCCACCAGGGCGTGATGCTGGAAACGCGCCCCCTGCCCGTGCGCCGCCTGGAAGCGCTGAAGAACAGCCCGCTGCTCCTCGTGCTCGACCAAGTTACCGATCCACACAACGTTGGCGCCATCATGCGTTCTGCCGTCGCCTTCAAGGCCGGCGCCGTCATCACGACGCAGCGTCACAGCCCGACTGAATCAGGCGTCATGGCCAAATCGGCATCAGGCGCGCTGGAACTCATTCCTTACATACAGGTCACCAATCTCGCCGATGCACTCGGCGAACTGCACAAGCTCGGCTTCCTCACCATCGGACTTGATTCGGACGGTCCGGCACCGCTCGAAGGCGCATTTTCGGGCGAGAAGGTGGCACTGGTGCTCGGTTCGGAGGGCAAGGGGTTGCGGCAGAAGACACGCGAGACCGTCAGAGCACTGGCAAGGCTCGACATGCCGGGCGAGATCAAGTCTCTCAACGTATCGAATGCAGCTGCGATCGCCATGTATGCAGCGAGATTGCATTTGAAGGAGTAGGACGGCTCAGGGGCGGGCCGCGACAGGGGATTGTCATGTTCCGTTTTGCGCTTCGACCGGCGGCGATGGCCGCCGGTATTCTTGCCTTTGGCTCGGCATTCGCCGACGACGTTGATGCCGACATCTTGAAGGCCCAGGCAGGCACCTACCTGATCGCGCCGGAAATCGGCGCGCCGGGCTGCAGCATTACGCTGGGGACTGGCAACGCGATCGGCGGATATTCGCTTTCCGGCGAAGAAAACTGCTCCAAGTCGCTACCGGCCTTTGCGGCAGCCTATTCGTGGAATTTCGACGAGAACGGCGGCGTGATCATCATCGACGCGACGCGCAAGGTGCTTGCGCGATTCGTTGAAAACGAAGGATCGCCGCTGAAGACCGAAGGCGATGAACCGCTGCTTCTCGTCGAAGCACCGGAAGGCGTCGATCGACTGCCGACCGTCAAAAGCCTTGCCGCACGCTGGACGCTTCAGCGGCCTCTTGGCGAAGAGCTCTGCACGCTGACCCTCAAGGATGAAATAGACGAGGACGGCAACGCGCCGCTGTCGCCATCTGGAGACTGCGCACCTGCCGTTGCCAAACTGAAGCTCTCTGTCTTCCATGTCGAAGGCTTCAGCCTCGTGCTGATGAGCAAAGACGGCGCATCGATATCCCTCGATATGCTGGCCGATGGGTCCTTCGAAAAAAGCCCGGAAGAAGGCGGGAAGCCCTTGCTGATGGTCAGGAAACCATGAGGCGCCTCGATTTTGACGCCACCTGCTGCTAACATTATCTCATACTCCGGGCAACAAGGAGAAGAACCCGCTATGGCAGTCCGCCCCCTTCTCATTGGCATCTCCTTCGTCATCGCACTCGTCGGCGTCGCTCTCAGCATCATCTGGATCGACAAGACACAACCTCTACATCAACGCGATCCGCTTGCGCCCTCGACCGTTCCCTCGGAGCCAATCCCCACTCCCGCGCAGTAGCCGTTTCTGCGAAGACTCCCTGGAACCGACGATCTCCTGTTGCGTTTACAGCGTTCAACAAGGAGAAGTCGCGTGCGTATAATGATCGCTGTTATTGCCATCATGGTCGTTTCGGTGCTGAGTATCGCCGTCATGTCCCCGTCCGGCGAAGGAGCACAGGCTGCCGGTGACAAGCTGCAAGCACGCGTAGCCGAGGCGGCCCGGAACTAGACCCGGCGCTTGCCCGCCGGCGCAAAATCCCGCCCGCCACTTTCCACTACCGAAATCAACGAAGCGCTGATTTTTTCTTTACAGGACGACAGAATCTGCTACTTGGCAGGCATTGCCCTTGTAGCTCAGTTGGTAGAGCACCTGATTTGTAATCAGGGGGTCGCGGGTTCGAACCCTGCCGGGGGCACCATTCAATCATCTATGAGATGTACGGTCCTAGACGCTCCGGTCGCGTTTTTTGCGCATCGATTCCCGAAACGTCTTTCCAATGCGGTTCGCAAGGCGCAACCTCTCTAAGGGTATAGACGAGGGTCTATCCGGCCCGTAGAATGGGGCTCCGAGGGGCACCCAGGGAGGAGTCCAGATGGCCATCTTCATGGACCGGCATGATCTCGCGGGAACGTCGGCCGCCGAAGTTGCCGAGGCGCACCTCAAAGATCTCGACATTCAGGATCGCTATGGCGTCAAATTCCTCACTTACTGGTTCGACCAGCGCCGAGGAACCGCCTTTTGCCTCATGGACGCGCCCGACGCAGAAACGGCGCAGTGCGTGCACCGGGAGGCCCATGGCTTCGTTGCAGGCGAAGTTGTCGAGGTCGCACTGTCTGCCGTGGAGGCATTTCTGGGGCGAATTCACGATCCGGAGCCCGCGTCAGGACTATCCTTGGGCGAAGTAGATTCTGGCCACCGCGCCATCCTCTTCACCGATATTGTTGGCTCTACCGAAATGACCAGGCGCCTCGGCGACCGCATGGCGACCGAACTGGTCAGGGCGCATGACTCCGTGGTGCGCAGATCACTCGACCATCACACGGGCCGCGAGGTAAAGCATACGGGCGACGGCATCATGGCGACATTTGCGTCGACGACCGCGGCCGTGGATTGTGCAATAGCGATCCAGCAGGAGTTCCAGAGCTATAACCGCGGGAACCCCGAGCCGATTCACGTTCGCATCGGACTGGATTGCGGCGAGCCCGTCGAGGACAGTAACGACCTGTTCGGCTCCACGGTGCAACTTGCCGCGCGGTTGTGCGCTGCAGCGTCCACCGATCAGATCCTCGCGTCGGAGAACATTTTCCGGGAGTACGGCGCCGCCGATCTCTTCGCCGAGGCAACGCGCCGACGGCTGAAGGGGTTTTCCGAGCCGGTGCTGGCGTTCCAATGCGACTGGGCTGACGCGGAAGTCCACTAGATCAGCGAGCGCATTCCAACGCAGCCCTCCATGGCGAGATGACAACACCAACTGGCCGAGACACGCTGCTCAAAGGGCGGGAATGCTAGCCTTGCCTCGGGGTGCTCGGAATCGTCGCTGAGTTTGACGTGAATTGCATAGGCGAACTGCTAACGCCTTAAAATGCCTTGTGGCGCGAACCTGTTATCCTTTAGCTAGGCGGACATCACAAAGGGCATTGCATGAGCCTCTCCTTTCAGACGCTTAGTTTTCTGGCTTCCCCGACGACCGAGGCGCTTGAAGCGCGGGACGAGCTGATTCGCATCTATGGCAATGTTCCAGCCGATGAGGCCGATGTCATCGTGGCGCTCGGCGGCGACGGCTTTATGCTGCAGACCCTCCACGGCAGGATGAATTCGGGCAAACTCGTCTACGGGATGAACCGCGGCTCCATCGGTTTTCTGATGAACGACTATCGGACGGAGAACCTGCAGGAGCGGATCAACGCCGCAGTGGAAAACGCCTTTCGTCCACTGGAGATGACAACTGCGAATGCGGACGGAACGAATTCCACTGCGCTGGCAATCAACGAGGTCTCGCTGTTTCGGCAGTCCTACCAGGCTGCCAAGCTACGCGTCGAAGTCGATGGCGTGGTCCGCCTCGAAGAGCTGATTTGCGACGGCCTCATGGTCGCAACGCCCGCGGGCTCGACAGCCTATAATCTTTCGGCGCACGGACCGATCCTGCCTCTCGACGCGCCGCTGCTGGCCATGACCCCGGTCAGCGCTTTCCGCCCTCGGCGTTGGCGCGGTGCGCTGCTGCCGAACAAGGTGACGGTCGGCATTCATATTCTTGAAGCCGAGAAACGGCCGGTCAACGCGGTTGCGGACAATTCGGAGGTCAAGTCAGTGCTTCACATCCGCATCGCGCAATCCGAGCATATGACTGCGCGCATCCTCTCCGACCCCGACCGGTCGTGGTCGGATCGCATCCTTGCCGAACAATTCGAGGATTGAGGCGATGGATGTGAAAAGAATAGCATTCTATGGGCTACTGGTGACCGGATGGCCGATAGCGGTCCTCGCGGGCGACACCCAAGACGCGATCCTCCCGGCCGCCATCACCTTTGCTACAAGCACAGGCTATTGGGAGGACGACGGAAGCGCTCCGGCAGTTCAGCACGCTCCGGCGACGACCACCTCACCTCCCAAGACCACGCCCGGCACGCGGCCGACCGCTCGCCACGGCTACTACAAGCTTTTCGCCGTCCGCCAGCCCGATCGGACCGCAAAGATCTATCTACAGCAAATCGTACAAAGCGACGACGGACCGAGCATCGTGTCGACCCTGGAACTGCAGGAACTGAACGATCTCAAGCCGTACGTGACCGACATCCGCCCGGAAAACTCGACCGGCATGCTGAAGGAGCCCGGCCTCTTCGCCATGGTCTACCTGAAGACGGACCCCGACGCTGACGCCGAAAGCTGGACTGTGATCATCGACGAGTTCGGCGAAGTGACCGTCGCGAAATCAAGCCACTAGCCAGCTTGATGAAAAAAGGCCCCACGAGGGGGCCATTTCAAAAATCGCTCCGCGAAATCGCTCAGTCGATATCGTCGACCACCGCGTCCGCCTTGCCGCTGATGCGGTGGGCAAGCGCTGCTTCCATGAACTCGTTGAGCTCACCGTCGAGCACGTCGTCGGGCGCAGTACTCGTAACGCCGGTGCGGAGGTCCTTGACCAGCTGGTAGGGTTGCAACACGTAGGAGCGGATCTGGTGTCCCCACCCGATATCCGACTTGGAGGCCGCTTCGGCATTGGCCGCGTCCTCGCGCTTCTTCAGCTCCGCTTCGTACATGCGGGCACGCAGCATGTCCCACGCCTTGGCACGGTTCTTGTGCTGCGAGCGCTCCTGTTGGCACTGCACAACGATGCCGGACGGAATATGCGTGATACGCACCGCGGAATCAGTCGTGTTGACGTGCTGACCGCCTGCACCGGACGACCGGTAGGTATCGATGCGACAATCGCCTTCGTTGATCTCTATCTGGATCGAGTCGTCGACAACCGGGTAAACCCAAATGGACGAGAACGACGTGTGGCGGCGCGCATTGCTGTCATAGGGCGAAATGCGAACGAGGCGGTGGACGCCGGATTCCGTCTTCATCCAACCGTAGGCATTGTGGCCCTTGACGAGAAGCGTCGCAGATTTGATGCCGGCTTCTTCGCCGTCATGGACTTCCAGCAGTTCGACCTTGAAGCGCTGGCGCTCGGCCCAGCGGGTGTACATGCGCAGCAGCATGTTCGCCCAATCCTGGCTTTCCGTACCGCCGGCGCCCGAGTGCACTTCGACGTAGGTGTCGTTGCTGTCGGCCTCGCCTGACAGCATCGCCTCCACCTGGCGCCGTGCGGCTTCTGCCTTCAGCGTCTTCAGGGCGTCTTCGGCTTCCTTCACGACACTTTCGTCGCCTTCGTCCTCGCCCATCTCGATGAGCTCGATATTCTCGTTCAGCTGCTGCTCGAGCTGTTTTACGCCATTGATCCCGTCGTCAAGCTGCTGGCGTTCGCGCATCAGCTTCTGAGCCTCGGAAGCATCGTTCCAAAGGGTGGGGTCCTCTGCCTTGTTGTTCAACCAGTCCAGCCGTCTTACCGCCTGGTCCCAGTCAAAGATGCCTCCTCAGCAGGGTGATAGCCTGCTTGGTTTCATCGACTACGTTCTGGATTTCAGCTCGCATTTTCCTGCTTCTTTGATTTGGTCTTGCGTTGGCCCGTCAAATAGTTGTGGCGGCTGCGGATGTAAAGAGCCGCAACCGCCACAACTATTTTCGGGAAAGCTCAGTAGAGACCGCCGGAGCCTGACTGGACCGCCTGGTTTGCCTGCGGCGACGTCTTCAGGATCTCCTCGGGCGCCATGGTATTGTCCATACCAATGACCGAGAAACTGTCCGCGGGACCGGTGCCCGGCTTGAAGGCCTCGATGATGGTGCTCGGATCGCCCTGCGCGGCGGCCATGCCGGTCTTCCGATCAATCGGAATGAGGTTCATGCCTGCCGGAATGACGAATTTGGATGCCGGCATGTCCTTGACCGCGGCCTGCATGAATTCGTTGAAAACAGGCGCTGACAACGAACCGCCGGTGCCGCCCCGCCCAAGCGTCGACGGTGCGTCGAAGCCGATATAGAGGCCAGCGACCAGATCGGGCGTGAAGCCAACGAACCACGCGTCCTTTTCATCGTTCGTGGTGCCGGTCTTGCCGGCGACGTCACGGTCGCCGAGCACGACCTTGCCGGCCGCGGTGCCGCGCTGGATGACGCCCTGCAGCATAGAGGTGATCTGATAGGAGGTCATCGGATCAAGAACCGTCTCACGATTGTCGACGACATTTGGCTCGTCCTGATTCTGCCACTCGCTCGCATTGCATCCTTCGCAGACGCGTTCCTCATGCTTGAAGATCGTTTTGCCAAAGCGATCCTGGATGCGGTCGATCAGCGTCGGCTTGATCTGCTTGCCGCCATTGGCAATGACCGAATAGGCCGAGACCATCCGCAACACCGTCGTCTCCCCGGAGCCGAGAGACATGGCAAGCACCGGCATCATGTGATCGTAGATGCCGAAACGCTCCGCATATTCGGCAACGACGTTCATGCCGAGGTCGTTTGCCAGTCGCACCGTCATGCGGTTGCGCGAGTGCTCGATGGCGAAGCGCAGCGTATTGGCGCCGCCGCCCTCGCCCTCGTAATTGTCCGGCGCCCATACCTGACCATTTCCGGTCTGGATCTGGAGCGGATCGTCGCTAACCACGGAGGCCGGAGTGTAGCCGTTGTCCATCGCCGCAGCGTAGACGAACGGCTTGAAGGAGGAACCCGGCTGGCGCATCGCCTGGGTGGCGCGGTTGAATTCGGACTGCGCATAAGAAAAGCCGCCGACCATCGCAAGTACGCGGCCGGTCTTCGGATCCATCGCAACCAGACCACCTTCGACCTTCGGAGGCTGACGGAGGCGATAGGACGCCGAGCTCTCATCGCCCAGGCGCTCGACATAGACGACATCGCCAGCGGAAAGAACGCCGTCCGGAGACCTCGCGCTCTTGCGACCCGTTGACGAGCGATAGGCCCATTGCATGTTCTTGGCCTCGATGACACCGCGCTCGCGCTCGGCGGGAACTTTGCCCGCACCGTCCTTTGAGGGCTGCAGCCCGATATCGACGCTGTCGTCTGAAACGGCCAGAACGACGGCAAGGCGCCATTCGGGCACGTCGGAAAGCACCGGGATGTCCGCAAGCGCCTTGCCCCAGTCGGCGGTCGCATCGATCTGCTTCAGCGGACCGTGGAAACCGCGGCGTTCGTCATAGGTGATCAAGCCGTCCTGCAGCGCCTTGCGCGCGAAGACCTGGAGCTGCGGATCAAAAGACGTGCGAACGGAGAGGCCGCCTTCGTAAAGCATCTTCTCACCATACTGATCGACCAGCTGGCGACGGACCGCTTCGGCGAAATAGCCGGATGCGAAGAGCGACGGACCACTGGCGCGACCGGTCACGCCAAGCGGCTGCTTCTTGGCTTCTGCGCCGTCAGACTGGCTGACGTAGCCATTTTCCACCATGCGGTCGATGACCCAGTTGCGGCGCTCGAGCGCAGCTTCCGGATGGCGGAAGGGATGATAGTTGGCGGGGCCTTTCGGCAGCGACGCGAGATAGGCTGCCTCCGCAACCGTCAGTTCCGTGACCGATTTGTTGAAATAGGTCAACGCGGCGCTGGCAATACCGTAGGAATTCAGGCCGAAAAAGATCTCGTTGAGATACAGTTCGAGAATCTTGTCCTTGCTGTAGGCCTGCTCGATGCGAAACGAGAGGATCGCTTCCTTGATCTTGCGGTCGATCGTCTGGTCTGATGTCAGGAGGAAGTTCTTTGCAACCTGCTGGGTGATCGTCGATGCGCCGACGGGGCGACGGCCTGAGCCGAAATTCTGAAGGTTTACCAGGATGGCGCGGCCCAGCCCAGTCAAGTCAACGCCGGGATGATTGTAGAAATTCTTGTCTTCGGCAGAGAGAAATGCCGCCTTCACGCGGTCCGGGATGGCTTGTATCGGAAGAAACAGGCGACGTTCCTTGGCATACTCGGCCATCAGCGCGCCGTTGCCGGCATGAACGCGCGTCGTAACCGGCGGTGCGTAGGTGCTCAGGACAGCATAGTCCGGGAGATCCTTCGCGACATTGGACAGATAGACGGCGACAACCGCCGCCGCGCCCAGGAACAAGACGCAAGCCGCTCCGAAGAAATATCCAAGAAGTCTGATCATATCTAAGCTACCGGTATCTCAATTGTCGATCGGCGCGAACGTAACAGTCGCATGGATCGCGGCATTTTGCACGCTGCGCGAATTACTCCATGAGCGTTACTGCCACAAGCCAATTCCGTTTCGAGGATGAAAACATAGCGGCGAGTAATGGCCTCAATGTGAGCAAACTAGGGCCTTACCCCTTTAATTCCCAGGAGCAGCGGTCTTTCCCACCAAAGTGTCACTTCTGAGCCACGCCGGCGCTCAGCCCCCGTTTTCCACCATCGACGTGTGATAGCGCTTCACGGCATCCGTCAGGAGGTCGGCCATCTTGTTGCGCCATTCGCCGTCCAGCAGCAACTTCTCATCCTCCTTGTTGGACAGAAATCCCAGCTCCAGCAGTATCGAAGGAACGTCTGGCGCCTGCAGGACGCGGAATCCCGCATGGCGGTGCGGATTGTTGATCGTTCCGACCTGATCCTTGAAGGAGGCCAGGACGCTCTCTGCAAGCGAGATCGAAAACGCCTGCGTCTCCCGGCGCGTCAGATCGAGGAGGATATCGGCAACCTCGGGTGGCTCGCTCGCCGTCGCCGTACCGGCGATCTGGTCGGAAAGGTTTTCTCGGTCGGCAAGATCGGCAGCGAGCTTGTCTGACGCCCTGTCGGAGATCGTATAGACAGTCGCGCCGCGGATATCCTTCTGCTTCAACGTGTCAGCGTGCATGGAAACGAAGAGGCCGGCGTGGTTCTGGCGGGCGATCACCACTCGCTCCGAGAGGGACAGGAAGGAGTCGTCGCTGCGCGTCAGGAAGGCTTTGATTCCGGGTTCACGATTGAGGCGGTCGGCAAGCGCCTTTGCAAACGCGAGCGTCACATCCTTTTCCTGGGTTTTGGTATCAACACCAATGGCGCCCGTATCGATGCCCCCATGACCGGCGTCGACAGCAACAATGAAGTCGCTGCCCGCGGCGGGCTTCTCAACCGGAGCGATAGCGCTCGTGGTCTCGGGAGTGGCCGGCTCACTCCAGGACTGCGCCTTGACGAGGTCGGTAAACTTCGCCTTGTCGGTGATCTCTGCCTCAAGCACCAGCCGCTGGCCTTTGCCACTCTCGTCGGCCTGAACCTTGGCAAGAGCCACCCTGATCGGTTTCGTTGCAGTCAAGACGATGCGCGCGCTATCCTCGTCCATCGTGCCATAGCGAATATCCTTGAAAAGCCCCCTCGCCTCCAAGTCCTTCGCCGGAAAGCCGAATGCCGTGGCAGGAAGATCGATGACAACGCGCTCTGGATTGGCAATGTAGTGAATGGAAAATGGAGGGGCTCGATCGAAATCGATCACGATACGCGTGCGGGCGTCGTCGCCAACTATTCGGGCACCATAGGCGAGCAGCGGCTCACCGCCGGCATATACCGAAGCCGGAACGGCACCCGCCAGCGCACTCACCAATGCAAGCAGCTTGTTCGCCAACCGTTTCCGTCGCAAACCGGAGTTCACAGTCGCCCGTCGTATCCTATTAAACAATCGACCGCCACACCCTAACTTTCATTCGCAATAGATCCCTCGCGGCAGACGCGAATACAGCGCGCCACTTTCGATGCCTCCGTCGGAACGGAATCGGTATCGCTTATCCTCTTTTTTGTATGCGCCTTCAAATCCATCAATATTATGGCACATTTGGCTTTCCCCTTGCTATTGTGACGGAGAAAACATACAAGGATTTTCAGGGTAGAAGTGCTGACGGGATAGAGTCGCCGACACGGCAGCCAAACCGCGAGGACCTGGCGCCACAACCGGCAATCGTCCGCCGTCTCATGTGTTTTTACTCGATAATGGATCCTGAATTTTCCGGTGTATGCGGGAACTTCATCGGTGGATAGCCACCAACCGCTCTTTAAAGAGAGAGCAAACTCATCGGACCTGAATAAGGTCTTTGTTTTGTCGATCTCGCTTGGTCTTTGATGGTGTCGCAGCAGGTTTTATCTGAAGTCTACAGGCCCCGGGAGAAAAGCTTCCCCGCTGTTGTCTGGCTGCTGCCTTCCACACCGGACCAATCGCGACTTTCACTATCCGGCGCTGCAATGGCGGACCGCACCCCTCCTGTTTCATCGACAGTGGGAGATGCTGACGTTCGGCTGCGCCGAGGAGCACACCTTACATGGCAGACAAAATGCTTATCGACGCGTCTCACGAGGAAGAGACGCGGGTCGTTGTCGTTCGCGGGAACCGTATAGAAGAATTTGACTTCGAGTCTCAGCATAAGAAGCAAATTCGCGGCAACATCTATCTCGCAAAGGTAACGAGGGTCGAGCCCTCGCTGCAGGCCGCATTCGTCGATTACGGCGGCAATAGGCACGGCTTTCTGGCCTTCGCCGAAATCCATCCAGACTACTATCAGATACCACTTGCCGACCGTCAGGCGCTCCTGCGCGCCGAAGCCGAGGAGCATCGCCGCGACGAGGACGTCGAGCACGTCGAGACGGCGCCGATCGATCTCTCAACTCAGGACCAGCCCGATGTTGGCATTGTCGTGCCGGAGGACGACGCGGCTCCAGTCGTAGAGGCAGCCCCTGCCGCTGAAACGGGTGAAGTTGCTTCGACCGACGAGGCGCCGGCCAAGAAGGCCAAACCCCGTCGCAGCCGCAAGAAGGCAGCGCCTGCTGTTGAAGAGGCCGCTTCGGTTGCCGACAACGAAGACGAAGGTTCTTCCGGCGGCGAAATGGCTGCGATGGTCGAGACCGACTCGATTTCTGAAGACGTCGATGCCCGCCGCCGCGGCGGTGATGACGATGACGACGACGATCATGATCACGAAGAAGAAGTGATCGAGAGCGTTGGCGCCGAAGATGCTATGGAAGAAGTTCCGGATCGCGTGCAGCGCAAGCCGCGCAAGCAGTACCGCATCCAGGAAGTCATCAAGCGCCGCCAGATCCTGCTCGTGCAGGTCGCGAAGGAAGAGCGCGGCAACAAGGGCGCTGCTCTTACCACCTACCTCTCGCTCGCGGGCCGCTACTCGGTGCTGATGCCGAACACGGCGCGCGGCGGCGGTATTTCCCGAAAGATCACCAACCCGCAAGACCGCAAGCGTTTGAAAGAAATCGCCCGGATGCTCGAAGTGCCACAGGGCATGGGCGTCATCCTGCGCACCGCTGGCGCCAACCGCACCAAGGTCGAGGTCAAGCGCGACTTCGAATACCTGATGCGCCTGTGGGAAAACGTCCGCACGCTGACGCTTGCTTCGACCGCTCCTTGCCTCGTCTACGAAGAAGGCAGCCTTATCAAACGCTCGATCCGCGACCTCTACAACAAGGACATCAGCGAGATCATCGTTTCCGGCGAAGACGGCTATCGTGAAGCGAAAGACTTCATGAAGATGCTCATGCCGAGCCACGCCAAGGTGGTTCAGCCATATCGCGATATTCACCCGATCTTCTCGCGCTCCGGCATCGAGGCGCAGCTCGACCGCATGCTGCAGCCGCAGGTAACGCTGAAGTCAGGCGGCTACCTGATCATGAACCAGACGGAAGCGCTGGTTTCGATCGACGTCAACTCCGGTCGTTCGACCCGCGAGCATTCGATCGAAGACACCGCGCTGCAGACGAACCTCGAGGCTGCCGACGAAGTTGCCCGCCAGCTTCGACTGCGCGACCTCGCCGGCCTGATCGTCATCGACTTCATCGACATGGAAGAAAAGCGCAACAACCGCGCTGTCGAGAAAAAGCTGAAGGAATGCCTGAAGAACGATCGCGCCCGCATCCAGGTCGGCCGCATCTCGCATTTCGGCTTGCTCGAAATGTCGCGCCAGCGCATCCGCGCTTCGGTACTTGAATCGACGACGCAGGTCTGCTCGCATTGCGGTGGAACCGGCCACGTCCGTTCGCAGTCCTCCGTTGCCCTGCATGTCTTGCGTGGCATCGAGGAATATCTGCTCAAGAACACGACGCACGACATCACGGTTCGCACGACGCCTGACATTGCTCTCTACCTGCTCAACCACAAGCGCCAGACGATTATCGACTATGAGGCACGTTTCGGCGTTGCGATCATCATCGATGCCGACGGCTCGGTCGGTGCGCAGCACTTCGCCATCGATCGTGGTGAGGCCGTCGAGAACCCGGTCAAGATTGAAACACTCTTCAACTTTGCTGCCATTCCTGAAGACGACGACGACGATGTCGTGATCGAGGTGGATGAAGACGAAGACGAAGAGCTCGAAGAAAAGCCTGTCGCCTCCGAGCGTCCCGCTGCCCGCGCCGAAAGCGAAGGTGATGGCCGCAAGCGTAAGCGTCGCCGCCGGCGCCGTGGCCGCAATGGCAATGCCGAACAGCCGGCCTCGGATGAGGTCGTCTCCGACCAAGCCGACGAGGACGGCGACGACGACGGTGACGACACCGACAATGCAGCCGCCGCGGAAGCCGTCGAAGGCCGTTCTGACGGAGACGATGCCCAGCGCCGCAAGCGCCGCCGTCGTGGCAAACGCGGCGGTCGCCGCAGCCGAGAGGAAGGCGCCGAGCAGGATGCTGCCAGCGAAACAGAAGACAGCAATGTCGCCGACAATGACGGGAGCGATACGGGCGCAACCGCGGTAGAGGTCATTGAGGCCGTTGCAGAAGACGCCGTCGCGCAGCCGGCCATGGCTGCAGTCGAAACCGCCGCTTCGGTCACGGAAGATGTGAAGCCTAAGCGCGCCCGTCGCAGCCGCAAGACATCGCCGGTCGAAGAACCGGTTGTCGAAAGCGTGGCCGTTGCAGAAGCGGTTGCTGCAGCAGCCGAACCGGAAGCAGCAGAGGCTGTTGCTGACCTTGCTGCGCCCGTGGGGGAGGAGGCAAAGCCTTCACGAGCAAACCGAGAGTCGAACATCTCCTCTTCTGAGCCGACCGTTAAATCCACCCGCGGCGATGTGGCCGAGAGCGAGGGCAAGCCGAAGAAGGCCGGATGGTGGCAGCGCCGCGGCTTCTTCTGAGAGTCATTTTACTGAATGATAAGATCCGGCTGTGGCGACACAGCCGGATTTTTTATTGCGCGCCTTTAGCCAACCGTTGTGCTGTCCGCGGCCATCGCCGGAACGTAGGTCAGCACCACGTTTCCGTTCTTGAACGCTCGGCTACCAACCGGTTCCAGCCGCAGGCTCTCGGACATGCTTCGAAAACAGAACGTCCGGCCCCCAATGCAAGCGGCACGATGACGAATTGAAAGCGATCCACGAGCCCGGCCTGCGCGAACAGGCTGACAATGCTGCCGCTGCCGAGCACGATCATATCTTGCCCCTCGTCGCGCTTCAGGACACGCATCGCCTCAATGGGATCGCTCTGCACCAACCTCGTGTTGTACCAGTCCGCCTCCCGCATCGTTCTGGAGAATACGATTTTCGGCAGGCTGTTCATCGCCGTCGCCACAATCGGATCGTTCTGTTTGGCGAAATCCGTCGGCCAATAGGCCGCCATCAGATCGTAGGTTCGTCGTCCCATGACAAGCGCGTTTCCGGAGCTCGCATTCTCGGCAACGAAGGCATTGAATTCCGGATCGCCATCATGAACCCAACTCATATCGCCGCCGCTGTCTGCAAAGTAGCCATCAACGGAAATGCTAAGAAACACACCGAGCTTTCGCATGCTTGTCTCCCGATCATGTTGTGCCCGCAAAGGACGCACACGATAGACCGGTTCCGACAACGACTGCGTATTATGAGGGTGGCGACTGCCGATCGGTCCCCTTGATGTTCAATTGCGTTCGGCGATAGCAGTCGTGCGGGGATACTCCCCATGAAAGCCACGCCAGTTTGCGATTGCAAAGCCGAAGACGACCAGCGCTCCGGCCTGATGCAGCAGTCCCCAGTGAAGCGGCACCTGAAAGAGCAAGGTTGCGACGCCAATCGCGGCCTGGATCGCCACCAGGAAAAAGAGCACCACCGCGCGGCGGGCATGCGTCGTCGATGGCGCGGCAACGAGCGCAACGATCATGTTGACCAATGTCAGAGAAAACAGCGTATAGGCACCGACACGATGGATGAACTGCACGGTCTTTGGGTTCTCGAAAAAATTGATCCAGGCGGGCTGCTGTATCAGAAGATCGGATGGGAGAACGGCACCATCCATGAAGGGCCAGCTATTGTAGCTGAAGCCTGCATCCAGGCCAGCAACCAGTGCGCCAAGATAGATCTGGAACAGGGCGAAGGCAGCAATGACTCCAGCCCATAGATGCGCATTTCTCGTCGGCGGCGCATCGTCCGAATGCGGCGAAAGCCCGCGCATGATCCACATGCACGATGCGAAGATCAGACATGCCATGACCAGATGGGTGGCAAGCCGGTATTGACTGACATCGGTGCGCACCGAGAGGCCCGATGAGACCATCCACCAGCCGATCGCTCCCTGAAGACCGCCCAGAGCAAGGATGCCGATCAGGGGCAATCGCAGGCGTCTCTCGATCTTGCCCGTTGCCCAGAAATAGAAAAGCGGCAGCGCGAAGATGACGCCGATTCCGCGAGCAATCAGCCGGTGCGCCCATTCCCACCAGAAGATACTCTTGAATTCTTCCACGGTCATATCGCTGTTCAGCTGCTGGTATTCAGGTATTCGCTGGTAGAGCTTGAATTCCTCGTCCCATTCGGATGCGGTGAGCGGTGGGATCACACCATGGATCGGCTTCCACTCGGTTATCGAAAGACCGGAATTGGTAAGCCGCGTGGCGCCGCCGACGATGACGAGGCAGAAGAGCGCAAGAAGGACGAAGCCGAGCCAGATGCGAACGGCCCGGCGGTTGTTGTCCTGCCTGCGCACTTGACGCAAGATCGCCCGTTCGGTGGTGGTATTCGCGATGGCCATGGGTGCTCCTTCTTTCCGCCAGTTGATTTGCCTTAGCGGGTGATGCAAAACAAGCCCCGAAGCTTTGCGGCATGCCGTCGCGGCGCTGTCCAATCTCATCCCGGAAGACAATTCATGCCCGTCCGCCTTCGCAAATTCATTGGCACGATCCTCATCGTCGTTCTCGTGCTCGCCTATGCGGTGCTGGCAAACACGATCGCCGTTGCCACGCTTGGCAAAGCGCCGTGGTGGGGCCATTTGCTCTATTTTGCGCTGAGCGGGCTGCTATGGGTGTTGCCGGCGATGGTCATCATCAAGTGGATGGCCGGACCGAAACAGCAATAGGCCTTTAATCGTAGGATAACGATGATTGTCGAAAGAGCTGTCGACCCGCGTTGTAAATAAACCAAATGGATGCTTTCCTTCTCTATTCTCTTCGTACAGCCATTTTTGAACGGAGAGAACCCGTGGGGATGCAAACGCTTCATGTCGACGGCGAGCCGCGTGGCGAGACCGGACATGCCGGCACAAACATTTCACGACCGAGGGCGCTCGACGCAACGCTTGTCGCCAGCACGTTTCGTATCGACGTCGTCGACGCCATGGAAGCGATCGAACACGAGTGGCGGGCACTTGAGCGCGATGACCTGAATTCACTGCACCAGGGCTACGATTGGTGTGCGGCCTGGGTCAAGGCGCATGGCACCCCCCTTGCCCTCATCAGAGGCAGATCGGGAAACGAGACCGTGTTCGTCCTTCCGGTCGAGATCGTTCGATCGCGCGGCGCGCGGATCGCCAAGTTCATCGGGGCCGACCACAGCAACATCAACACGGGCCTCTTTTCGTCCGGCTTTGCCAAGGCGTCCCGCGATATAGATCCGCATCGCTTCCGCGATCTGTTGCGCACGGCCCTTGGCGGGAGAGCCGATCTCCTCCTGCTACAGAACATTCCGCGGGAATGGCGCGGTCGTGATAACCCCCTCGCCGTGCTGCCGATGGTGCAGAACCAGAACCATGCCTATCACCTACCCCTCCTCGACACTCTGGAGGCGACACTCAAGCAAGTGAATGCGAAGCACCGACGCAAGAAGTTCCGTCACCAGTCGAAGCGGTTGGAGTCTCTGGGCGGGTTTGACTACATCAACGGCGGCCCCTCGAAGGAGCAGCACCGCCTTCTCGATCATTTCTTCAAGCAGAAGACGGAACGCTTCAAGGCGATGGGATTGCCCGATGTATTCGCCGACCCCTCGACGAGGAATTTTCTGCATGGCGCCATCGACAGCAGAGAGGCCGATGGCGGCACATTCGGGCTTGAGATGCACGCGATCAGACTTCGTGGTGAGCACAACGGCGACATTGCCGCGGTTTCAGGCATTTCCAGAAAAGGCGATCATGTAATCTGCCAGTTTAGCGCCATCGACGAGCGCGTCGCGCCCGATGCGAGCCCCGGCGACTTCCTGTTCTGGCAGATGATCGCAGGACTGCACGGCAAGGGCGTCAGCCTCTTCGATTTCGGCCTGGGCGACCAAGGCTACAAGCGCTCCTGGGCGCCTGCAGAAACCGAGCATTACGACGTCGTTCTGCCGATTACCGCGCGCGGCGTCGCCAACGGGTTTGTGCATAGGGCCATGACCCGCAGCAAGGCCTTCGTCAAATCGCAACCGGGGCTTTACCGCTTCGCTCAGCGGGTGCGTAGAGCAACCGGCATCTGATTGATCAGGCGGCCTGGCGGGATGCCGCCGCATCTGCGGCTCCTTCGCCGCCGGACATCAACACCACACGCTGATAGCCAGCCTCCTCGAAGTCGGTCATCGCGGCCACGAACTCGCTTTCGACAATCTCAGGCATGGAGAGAATGATCTCGACATCCTTGCTGTGCGTCAGGCGGGAAACAGCGGCGACATTGGCCGCTCCGCACTCGACCAGCACAAGATCGTAGGCCGATGCCAGCGCGTCGAGGAGCAGAGACAGGCGGTCCGCACCGCGCATAGCCCGGCGCATGTCACTGGCGCCCTGAGGAATGATGTGGGCATCGGACAAGCGATCGCCATGAATGGTATCGCCGAAAGCCGCCTCACCGCAGAGCAGGTCCGTCACGCCGAGATCGGAGCGACGCTCCGCCATCAGGTCGGTCGGATGGCCGGAGCCGGTCATGTCGATGAGAACGACGCGCGATCCGGCGGCGGCCAATTTGCGTGCCAGCGAGACCGTGGCAGCAGAACCGTCATCACCGGTAGGCGAGATCGCAATCGCAAGGGGTGCTCGGCTGCCGATCAGGTAATCCGCAACCGAGACAACCGCGAATTCATTGTCATCGGCGGGGACCCCTTGCTCGCTAGGCTCCTCGACCGCTTCATCGTCTTCGGGGCTCACAGCCAGCATGCTTGGCGTCGCGACGCGTCTCGGCGGTTCGGACGCTGCGGCTTCCTCCTCTTGGCGCCCGTCTTCCTCCATTGTGGAGACCGGGCGCAGCGCACGACCGCTGAACAACTCGGCGAGCATGATCGCGATTGCGGTCATGATCAACGTCGCCAGAGCGACGACAGTCACGATCGGAACGACCTTGGGGAAATACGGATCGACCGGCTGGATGGCGTTCGATACGACACGCGCGTCGGCCGGGCTGGAATTCTTGTCGGCGCGTGAGGCAGCCTCGCGATATCGCGACAGGTAGGTTTCGAGCAGCTGGCGCTGCGCGGTGGCCTCGCGCTCCAGGGCGTTCATGCCTACTTCGTCTTCGCCGGCCTGGGCGCTGTTCGCCTTGACCTTTTCCGTTTGCTGCTCAAGCTCCTTCTGACGAAGGGAGGCAGCCTTCGCCTCGTTTTCGATACTCGCCAGTATTTTCTGCGTCTCCTGGCGGATCTGCGTCTTGATGTCAGCAAGCTGGGCGCGAAGGCTTTTCAGCCGGGGATGATTGTTGAGAAGAGAAGTCTGCAGATCGGAAATCTGCGACTGGAGCGCCGATTCCGTTCCCTTCAGCCGCTGGATCGACTGGGAGGACATGATATCCTGCAGCGTATCGGACGGTTCGCCCGATGACAGGGCGTTGCGGACCGACTGAGCGCGTGCCTCGGCATTGCCCCTCTCGCTGCGAACGCGTGTCAATTCCGCGGAAACGTCGTTCAGCTGCTGTGTCGGAAAGTTGGTACCGCCGTTCGTCGGCAGCAATCCGTGCTCGGCGCGATACTCCGCCGCCTTCTGCTCGGCATCATTGACCTTTCGGCGAAGGCTTTCGATTTCCGGCTCCAGCCAGCGCGTCGCTTCCGAATTCGTGTCCAGCTTCGCGCCACTCTGCTTGACGAGATAGGCAGCCGCCATCGCGTTGGGGATCGTTGCGGCAAGCTTCGGATCCTTTGACGTGAAGGTAATTCCTATCACGCGCGAGCCGGGCACTTGATAGACCTGCAGCCTTTCGGTGAACGCGTCGATGACACGCTCTTCCGGAGGGTTCTCAAGGGGGCTCTTCTTGAGATGAAGCGCCACAAGGATATCGCCGAGCGCAGAGCGGTTGGGGGCGACGTCGAACTCGGGCAGCTCGTAAAGCCTCTGAGTGCTGATGACCTGCTTGATCAGGTCGGCCGATTGAAGGAGCTGCACCTGGCTCGCGATGTTGAGTTCGTCGAGAAGCGGACTGGTTCCGGCATCGTTCGTCTGCGCATTGGCAAAAGCAGGCGCCCGCGGTTCGATGAGAATACGCGTCTCGCTGCGGTACTTTGGCGACATCATCTTGGCGCCGGCAAAGGCCACCCCTGCCCCGAGCACCGTAATTGCCACGACCTTCAGCCGGCGTGCCCAGACGGCACGAACCAACTGCCCAAGATCTATGTCCACATCCTGAGGACCCGTTACGCCGGACATGCCTGTACTCCAAGAACAAAAGTGCCGTGAGGGTAAATGACTATAGTAACTCAACTGTTAATGCCTGCACCGGTGTCAGGAGCGAGCTGACGGGAAGGCAACAGCGAAAAAATGGGTAATCTTTACCGACCATTAACCCTAACGGATCGATAACGGCTGGGAAGAAGTACATTTCCTGTGAGCAACCTCGGATGCCTGTCGCCCAGCCCAAGTTTCTGATGGCTTTGAGCCTTGCCGCCATGATTGCCGTCCTGGGCGGCTGCAACAGCTATCAGCCAGCTCCGAGAGCGTTCAGCGAAGCGACGATCCAGCCCTACTCGCTGGATAGCGGCGACCGGCTGCGTATCACCGTGTTCGATCAGCCGAGCATGACCAACACCTATACGATCGACCAGGCAGGCTATATTGCGTTCCCGCTGATCGGCCAGGTTCCGGCGCGCGGTCGGACACTGCAGCAGCTATCGGGCCAGATCGCCCAGAAACTCAAGCAAGGTTATTTGCGGGATCCTGACGTCACCATAGACGTCGACCGTTACAGGTCTGTTTTCATCCTGGGTGAAGTCGGCCAGCCCGGACAGTATGCCTACGTGCCAGGCATGACCGTCCAGAACGCGGTTGCGATCGCCGGCGGTTTCAGCGCCCGTGCGAACCAGGGTGGCGTGGACGTGACAAGAAAGATCAATGGCCAGGTCATCACGGGACGCGTGAACATTTCCGCAGCCATTGTTGCAGGCGACACCATCTATGTGCGCGAACGGCTGTTCTGATCATTGATGAGCAAGCAACGCCCTCTTCGCATTCTTCACTGCTTCAGGTCACCGGTCGGCGGAATCTTCCGCCACGTACGCGACCTAGTGGTGGAGCATAGCAAGGCCGGGCATGAGGTCGGCATTCTCTGCGACAGCTCCACCGGAGGGGAGCACGAAGACATCCTGTTCGACGAAATCCGCCCATACCTCGCACTCGGCCTGACGCGTGTGCCGATCCGGCGCGCCGTCAGCCTCTCCGACCTTGGCGTTATCTGGGACACATACAAGAAGATCAAGAGTTTGCGGCCGGATGTGCTGCACGGCCACGGCGCCAAAGGCGGCGTGCTCGCGCGGTTAATCGGCTCAGCCCTGCGGGCGAACAGGTATCGCGTAGCCCGCCTCTACACAGCGCATGGCGGAAGCCTGCATTATTCTCGATCGTCACTTCTGGGACAGTTCGTCCTCAGGATGGAGCGCCTGCAGGAATATTTCACAGACGCACTCGTCTTCATCTGCGAATACGAGCGAGACACCTATTCAAAGAGGGTCGGACGCCCTCGCACGGCAACGCGGCTGATATACAACGGCATCGGCGAACGGGATTTCGAGCTCATTCCAACCCGATCGGACGCCGTACACTACATTTACGTCGGCATGTTGCGGGACCTTAAAGGTCCCGACCTTTTTGTGGATGCCTTTGCAAAGGCTGAACGTATCGTCGGACGGCCGCTCTCGGCTCTCATGGTCGGGGATGGGCATGATCGTGACAGGTATCGCGACATGATGGTCGAGCGCGGCCTTGGCAAACGCATCGGCATGCTGCCTGCAATGCGTGTCCAGCAGGCCTTTGCGATGTCGCAGAACCTCGTCGTGCCATCGCGGGCAGAGGCCATGCCCTATATCGTGCTCGAAGGGCTGGCCGCCGGCAAGACGATCATCGCGACCCGCGTCGGCGGTATACAGGAAGCACTGGGCAAGGATAGCCTCGCATTGGTCGCACCCGAAGACTCCGACGATCTGGCACGCGTCATGGCCGACGCCATTCGCGTGCCCGGCTGGCATGATGCCGCGATGCCTTCAATGGAAAAGGTGAGAGCTGTCTTTTCCGCTTCGGTCATGGCGAACGAGGTTCTGAAACTGTACCAGGAGCTCCTGGAGCGCCAAAGCCACACGGAAGTGTAACCGGCATCGTAAAAGTTTCTTAGGGCCTTCCTGCTATTGCCTGCGGGTGAAACAGCGGCGGTAGCCTCATGGACAAGGCAGAGAAAAGCGGTCAATTCGATCTGGAAACGTTGCGGAAGCAGGTTTCCGACATCAATCAAGGCGACGGCGACACCCGTAAACAGGCTCCATCGGAACCCCTCAACGCTTATGCCCGCCAGATTGCCGAGCAATTCAGCGACAGCACGCGCTCGCCCGCGATCATCATCGGTCAGTTCCGCTTGTTCGAGTTTCTCTCGCAGTTTGCGATCGGACTTGCCGCCTTCTTCATCTGGCCTGGCGACGGCGGCGAGACATTTTCGGGGCGTGCATTGGTTGCGGCCGTTGCGGCTGCACTGCTGGTCGTCGCCCTGCAAACTGCCGATAGCTATTCCATTCCGGCGCTGCGGGCACGCATGCACCTGCTGCCGCGTGCGTTTGCCGCATGGGCGCTCGTCTTTCTGCTGACGACGTCAACGATCGCACTTGTCAGCCATGTCGACTGGCTGCTGATGCAGGCCTATGTCGCCTGGTTTGCATTCGGCGCCATTATCCTCCTGAGCTCGCGCTTCCTTGTCGCCTACGGCATGCGCAACTGGGCTCGCAACGGCATCATGGAGCGCCGGGCTGTCCTGGTCGGCGGTGGCCAGGCAGCCAAGGACCTGATCCGTCTCCTTGAGCAGCAGCCCGATAACGACATCCGCATCTGCGGCATCTTCGACGATCGCGGTGAAAAACGTTCACCGGCGATGGTCGCCGGCTATCCGAAGCTCGGCACCGTGGCTGAGCTCGTGGAATTCACCCGCATAACGCGGATCGACATGCTCATCATCGCTCTGCCGCTCAGCGCCGAAGCTCGCATTCTCCAGCTCTTGAAGAAGCTTTGGGTGCTGCCTGTCGATATCCGCCTGGCGGCACACGCGAACCGTCTGCGTTTTCGTCCGCGCGCCTATTCACATGTCGGTTCCGTGCCGATGCTCGATATCTTCAACAAGCCAATTCGCGACTGGGATTCGGTCGCCAAGCGGTGCTTCGATATTTTCTTCGCCCTGATGGCGCTCGCGCTTCTCTGGCCGGTCATGCTGGCGGCTGCCGTTGCAATCAAGGCGACCTCTAAGGGGTCGGTCTTCTTCATGCAGAAGCGTCACGGCTTCAACAACGAGATCATCAACATCTTCAAATTCCGGTCGATGTACAGCCATCTGGGCGATCCGACCGGCCGAGCAGCGGTTACAAAGGGTGACCCACGCGTTACGCCTGTCGGTCGCTTCATCCGCAAATCGTCGATCGATGAATTGCCGCAGCTGTTCAACGTCCTCAAGGGCGACCTGTCGCTCGTCGGGCCGCGACCACACGCCGTACTCGCGCAAGCCCGCGACCGCGCCTTTGGAGATGTCGTCGAGGGCTACTTTGCCCGTCACCGCGTCAAACCCGGCGTTACCGGCTGGGCGCAGATCAACGGATGGCGTGGTGAGGTCGACAATGACGACAAGATCAAGTTCCGCACGGCCTATGACCTCTACTATATCGAGAATTGGTCGCTTTGGTTTGACCTGAAAATCCTTTTCCTGACGCCATTCCGCTTGTTCAACACGGAAAACGCCTATTGAGCGCGATCGAGGCGACATATTCGCGCGTCGCCCATCCGAAGCGAGCGACGCTGCGCCTCATCGGCTCTGCTGCCGTGGCTTTCGGCGTATTCCTGTCCGGCTTCGTCATCGATGAGCCGGCGCCCTACGAGCTGTGGATGGCCGCCCTGGTCGGAATCTGGTTCATCCTGGGATTGAGGATTTCATGTTACACCGCCCCTCTTCTGGCACTGCTGCTGACGTTCAACGTTGGTGGCATGTTGTCTCTGACGCAGATGAAGGATCTGGCCGACGGTCCGATGTATGTCGCCGTATCGACCTTCCTAGCACTGACCTCGATCTTCTACGCGGCGATTATCGAAGACAGTCATCGCCGCCTGCCGCTGATCTTCAATGCCTGGGCATTCGCCGCCGTCGTCACGTCGATGCTTGGCATCCTCGGATACTTCCATGCTTTTGCGGGATCGGAGGTTTTCACCCTCTATGACCGTGCCAAGGGCGCATTCCAGGATCCGAACGTCTTCGGCCCATTCCTGGTGCCCCCTTCCCTGTACCTCGTGCACGGCATCCTGACGGGCAAGCTGAAAGCGGCCCCGATCAAGGCAGCCGCCCTGCTGATCCTCGCGCTCGGCGTATTTCTCTCCTTCTCCCGCGCCGCCTGGGGGTTGTTCCTGCTCGCGATCGTGCTGCTTGTTTTTGTCATGCTGCTCAAGGAGCGAAGCGGCGCATTTCGCCTGCGCATTCTCATTCTGTCCTTGGCCGCGACCATCATGATGGTGGCATCGCTGCTGATTGCCCTGCAGTTTCCGAAAGTAAGCGACCTTTTCTCGACGCGCGCGCAGCTGGTGCAACAGTATGACGGAGAACATCTGGGTCGCTTCGACCGCCATCGTATCGGCTTTACGATGATGATGGAGCGGCCACTCGGCATCGGACCTCTCGTTTTCGGCTCGATCTTCACCGAGGACGAACATAACGTCTGGCTGAAGACGTTGACGACCTACGGCTGGCTCGGCTTCGTGAGCTATATCAGCATGCTTTGCTGGACGCTCTATCTCGGCTTCAAGAACCTTCTCAAAGATCGACCCTGGCAGCCTTACATCATGTTGGCATCGATCGCCATTCTCGGCCATGCGACCATCGGCAACGTTATCGATATCGACCACTGGCGCCACGTCTACCTGCTTTTCGGCGTCGTCTGGGGCTGCGCTGCTCTTGAGCAACGTCATATTCGCGGCCAGCGGCTCGGCGACCACGGCTAAGCCACTTGCGAACCGCCTCCGCCGCGCTAGACTCCTTTCAATGATCACAGCAGCACAAATGCGCGGCGCGCGCGCCATGACCGGGATGAGCATCGAGCAACTGGCGGCCGCCTCGGGACTGCCAGCTGAAGCCATCGAAACACTGGAGCACGACGACGCGAGTGGCGAGCCATTCGCGCTTTTGGCTATACGGCAGGCGCTGGAGGCGGCAGGCATCATCTTCATTGGCAGCGGCAATCACGACGAGGGCGGGCCTGGCGTCAGGCTGAGGGCGCGCATAAGCGCCGATGAAGGCATACGACCCGAGAACCTTAACTCCGCCAACGACGACTGATCGGGAACCAATCCAGCCTTTTTGCGTTTATCCCCGTACTATCAAAATGTTGGGGGTATTTCATGAACCGCATAAACGGCCTGTATTTCGTACTCGGCGCTCTTATTGTCGTCATCGGCGGGCTCGGCGCGTATATCTTCCATGAGGAACGCAAACCGGACGGCATCGAGATGAGCATCGGGCAAAATGGGGTTTCGATCGAGCAAAAATGAGGCCTAGAGATAGGCCCTGGCAAGGGCGGCAAGCTTCGTTTGATCCTTGACGCCCTGCCGATACAATTGAATGAGGAGCGCGGCTATTTGCTCGGCCTGCGGCGCGTTTCGCGCGAAACCTCGTTTCTCACATACGTCAACTAGCACATCGGACAAAAGATCCAGGTCCTCTGAAAAGAGCGGTAGATCGCGAGGGAAAATCGGGGATCTAAGCATCGTGCCTTATGTCCCACCGAGGGCTCAAACACCGGATCGTCATCGGCCGCCCATCACATAGCCGACGATGCGATCACTATGCGCGTGAAAATGTGCCTTATCAATATGCGTTACGTTCAGAAACACTAATGTGAACGTTGGCGACGCGGCGCGGCGTATAGCCCGGAGCACGGCGAATGCGTGCGCAGGGTATGTCGCCAACTCTCACCCGCATTCGCGGATCAGGTGTTCAGAAATCCCAATCCTCATCTTCGGTCGCAACCGCCTTGCCAACTACGTAGGATGAGCCGGAACCCGAAAAGAAGTCATGGTTTTCGTCCGCGTTCGGCGACAGGGCTGAGAGAATCGCAGGATTGACCTGGCAGGCCTCCGCCGGAAACAGCGCCTCGTAACCCAGGTTCATCAAGGCCTTGTTGGCGTTGTAGTGGAGGAATTTCTTGATGTCTTCCGTCAGCGCGACGCCGTCGTAGAGCTCTTCAGTGTATTTCGCCTCGTTATCGTAGAGTTCCAGCAGCAGCTCGAAGGCGAAATCCTTGATTTCCCGTGCCTTATCCTTGCCCAGACGCTCCAAGCCACGCTGAAATTTGTATCCGATGTAATAGCCATGAACCGCCTCGTCGCGGATAATCAGGCGGATCATGTCAGCGGTGTTGGTCAGCCTTGCGCGGCTCGACCAGAACATTGGTTCTCGAGGAAGACGCTCGCGATCTTCTTCTTCAGAGGATCGCGAGAGTCGTACTGGTCCATGATCAGCGAGGATTTACGCTGCAGGAAGTCATTCTCCTGTGACCAGCGATAGGCATCGTCGACATCAGATGTCGAGCATAGCGTCGAGAAGATCGAGGAATAGGACCGCGCATGCACTGCTTCCATGAAGGAAATGTTGGAGAGAACGGCTTCGTCGTGCTGCCTGGCGGCATCCTCCATCAGCCTCACCGACCCGATGTCCGGAGGGCACTCCCTCCTGAAGCGCTGCCCAGTCTAAGGGGAGAGTTGGTGTCGAACCCGCTGGCTCGAAACCATGAAGAACTTTCCAAAGCCTCCGTCTTTGACAATGCTGGTGAAATACAGATCGCTTTCGCCGCATGGGAAGATTTCGGCCGTGACCGGAACCGTGTCGGCAGCCCGGACCGCGCCGCTCTGAAATGCGGCGTGAACACACAAAAGAGAAGTGGACACAAACGAAGCCTGCTTTTGCAAAGACGGGCGCACTAACTGCCGAAATAGAAAAGCCGACTGATGAGAACATCAATCGGCTTTTCTTTTCGAGAACGAATTCACTCAAGCTAAAAGCCTGAAATAATTCGAAAAATGGTCGGAATGGCCGGATTTGAACCGACGACCCCTTGACCCCCAGTCAAGTGCGCTACCAGACTGCGCTACATTCCGTCACGCCTAAACGGCTTGATCCTGTTAGTCTTTCGGGATTTTTGGCGCAAGCGGAAAATCATCGGTTGGGAATAAAAAAAGAGCGATAGGCGTGGAAAAGCCCACAGCCGCGCAGGAAGTCCCACCAAATCCTCCCCAAGAATTCCAGCAGGGATCCGCCGTCTTGGCAAGCAAAATGACTGGTTCGACTTCGCACTCCAGCGCGCATCGCCCGCCAAAGACCTTGCTCAGGCGAAGCCATCTGGCTAAGGGGAGAGTTCGTTTTCAGGGAGTTGAACAGGCATGCAGATCGAAATCCCCTGCCCGAAGTGCAGGAACACCAGAATGACGTTCGAGCGACCGGAGCCGCTGGACAGCGATGCCATCACCTGCTTCACCTGTGGGCATGAACTTGGAACGCTTGGCTCCGTTAAAGCCAAGATGCTGGCGGCCTTCGAGCGCATGAAGAAGCATGCGCCGCAGCGCAAGCACTAGCGGCTACCGCTCCAGACCGACTCGACCCTCTTCCAAGGTAAGGGCACGGCAGGCCAGATAATCAGGCATCGAGAAATGCGGCGTTAAGAACGGCGTCGCATGCGTCGTGGTTATGACCGCGACATCCGCCCCGGCGGCCTCGCCCGCGAGGATTCCGGCAACGGCATCTTCGAAAACCAGGCATTTCGTCGGATCGACACCAAGACGTCTGGCGCCCAGAAGATAGCATTCCGGGCTCGGCTTGCCGGCGGCGACCTCTTCTCCGCTCACCATGACCGCGGGCATCGGAATGCCCGCCGCCGCCATACGGCGCCTTGCGAGTTCGATGGGCGCGGAGGTTACGATCGCCCACCGTTCGTGCGGAAGGCTGTTCAGGAAGGAAACCGCGCCGGGAATCTCCACGATACCGCTTACATCCTCCATTTCCTCGTCCAGCAACTGCTTTGCCTCGTGGACCGGATCGACGCCAGGCAGAGCCAGCTGGTGGATCACGTCGACGGCGCGGATGCCGTGAATGGTCTTCAGGAAAACCTCCGGCTCCAGGCCATGCCGTGTCGCCCAGCCGCTCCAGACCCTCTCGACCACAGCGATGGAGTTCAGCAATGTCCCATCCATGTCGAACAGAAAGGCCTCATAGGATTTGCCGGCAACAGTTCGGGAAGCGGACACGAAGGTCTCCATTTATACATTGCTTTCAAAGCCGGTTCTACCAACGCCAAACATCTCGGATGCAAGGCGGCGGCCGCTCGGTCTAAGACCATGACAACGCTCGTCTGTATGTCTCGATCAGCGAACCTGATCGAGAAGGCGCTTGCATTCGAGAAGGTCATAGAGCGCCTCCTGTAGAAGGGCCCTATCCTCCTTGCCGATGCTCGACTTGCCGATCGACACCTCGGGCGACTCTTCGTCGCCGCCGACGAAATTGAAGAAGCGGCGGGTGATCGGCGGCTTGGCGCGGCCAACGACCTGATCCTCATCGGTCATGCCGACCCGTGGCTCGGCGGCATCACCGTCCTGCTGGCCCGTCAGGGCCTGCACGCTTGCGAGGTCTCCGTGGCCGATTGCGATGACGAATTTGTTGCCGTTGGTCTTCAGGAGCTTCTGCACGCCCTTTATGGTGTAGCCATGGTCGTAGAGCAGATGCCGGATCCCCTTCAGAAGATCGACGTCCTCCGGCCGATAATATCGGCGTCCACCGCCGCGCTTCATCGGTTTTATCTGCGGGAACCGCGTCTCCCAAAAGCGCAAAACATGCTGCGGAAGATCTAGGTCGTCCGCCACCTCGCTAATGGTGCGGAAAGCATCCGGGCTCTTGTCCAACATCTTACTCCCTACACGATCATCAGGCGCGCTGCGCCTGCCGTCGATGGCAAGGCATGGGCTCCAACCACCGAGCGATGGCTGAGCCGCGACTCAACATATTTCAACGGTTTGCGGCCGCGAATTCAAGTCACGTCTTGAATTCGCGCACAAATCACTGGGAAAATTGATGAGAGATTGCGACGGAGCAAGCGCTGGCCTGCCCGACACGCGGGATCAAGCGGCAGGATTTGCAGGCTTCAACTTAGTCTTTCGGGACATATGGGCCTTCAAAATCCGCGTCTTAAGGACGTTGGACGCCTTGAATGTCATAACGCGCCGAGGCGAAATCGGCACTTCCTCCCCCGTCTTCGGGTTGCGACCGATGCGCTCGTTCTTGTCCCGGACCTGGAATGTCGCGAAGGAGGAAAGCTTGACGATCTCGCCACGGACGATGGCGTTACAGATTTCGTCGATTACAGTCTCCACGAGTTCTGCCGATTCCGTTCTGGACAGACCGACCTTGCGAAAAACCGATTCCGCCAGGTCTGCTCGCGTGACTGTTTTTCCGGTCATGGTTTCCCCGCCCATCCGTTTAGTTTTATGAAAACGAACGAAGAGTATTTGTCTTGCGCCTTACGGTCAAGCTCTTGTTCGTTGTCAGTTTTTTCGATTTTAGACGGCTACCAGCGCAGAAGCACGGCGCCCCAAGTGAAGCCACCGCCCATCGCCTCCAGCATGACGAGATCGCCCCGCTTGATGCGACCGTCACCCGCCGCCGTTGCAAGCGCAAGCGGAATAGACGCGGCTGACGTGTTGCCGTGCAGATCGACAGTGACAACGACCTTTTCGGGGGCAATGTGCAGCTTCTTCGCCGAGCCGTCGATGATGCGGCGGTTCGCCTGATGTGGCACGAGCCAATCCAGATCGTCAGCGGTCGTGCCTGTGGAATCGAAAGCCGCCTGAATGACGTCGGTGATCATGCCCACCGCATACTTGAAGACTTCGCGGCCCTCCATGCGCAACTTGCCGACCGTGCCCGTCGTCGAGGGCCCGCCATCGACATAGAGCTTCTCTTTGTGCGAGCCATCTGAACGAAGGTGCGCGGTCAGCACGCCGCGATCAGTCGTAACGCCCTCGCCTTGCGACGCCTCAAGCACGATCGCGCCGGCGCCGTCGCCGAAGAGCACGCAGGTTGTGCGGTCGTTCCAATCGAGAATGCGTGAAAAAGTCTCCGCACCGATGACCAGAACGCGCGTGGCCAACCCGCCACGGATGTAGGCATCGGCCGTCGTGACAGCATAAACAAACCCACTGCAGACCGCCTGCACGTCAAAGGCGAAGCCATGGCTCATGCCAAGACGGTTCTGGATATTCACCGCGGTTGCCGGGAAGGTGTTGTCCGGGGTCGACGTGGCGCAGACGATCATATCGATGTCGGCGGCGGTCAGGCCGGCATTCTCGAGCGCTGCGCGCGCTGCTGCCTCGCCGAGCGAGGAGGTCGTCTCATCGTCACCTGCAACGTAGCGCTGGCGAATGCCTGTGCGCTGGACAATCCACTCATCGGAGGTGTCCACAACGTCTTCCATATCGCGATTGGTCATAACGCGCTTCGGAAGCGCGGCTCCGAACCCGCGAACCACTGAACGGATCATTTTCACTAAACCCTGTCGCTCATGCCGCTTCCGGCCCGATCGTGGGCAGCCGCTTGGCATGATATTTTTGCAAATCGTTTTCTATTTTCTGATTGAGGCCGTTCTTGGCCATGTCGTATCCGACTTCGATAGCGGCCGCGATGCCTTCGGCGTTGGCACCACCGTGGCTCTTGATAACAACGCCGTTCAGGCCGAGGAACACGCCACCGTTAACCCTGCTCGGGTCCATCTTCTCACGCAACATGTCAAAGGCGCTCTTGGCCAGGATATAGCCGATCTTGGCAAGCAGCGTGCGCGACATGGCCGCACGGAGGTACTCGCCGATCTGGCGCGCCGTGCCTTCCGCTGTCTTGAGTGCGATGTTTCCGGAGAAGCCCTCGGTCACGACGACATCGACGGTCCCCTTGCCAAGGTCGTTGCCCTCCACAAAGCCGAAATACTCCAGCGAGTCGAGGTTGGCTTCACGAAGCAGGCGACCGGCCTCCTTGACCTCTTCCTGACCCTTGATTTCTTCGACACCGACGTTGAGGAGACCGATTGTCGGGCGCTCAACGTCGAAAAGCGCGCGCGCCATGGCACCGCCCATGAGCGCGAAATCCATCAGCTGCTGGGAATCCGCGCCGATTGTCGCGCCGACGTCGAGCACGATGCTCTCGCCTTTCAGCGTCGGCCAGATTGCTGCGATCGCAGGGCGCTCGATGTTGGCCATCGTGCGCAAACAGAACTTGGCCATCGCCATCAAGGCGCCGGTATTGCCAGCCGAAACGGCAACATCCGCTTCCTTGGTCTTAACGGCCTCGATCGAACGCCACATGGTGGAGACGTAGCGGCCACGACGGAGCGCCTGGCTGGGCCTCTCGTCCATGCGAACGGCCAGTTCGCAGTCATGGAAAACGGACTTCTCTTTAAGCTTCGGAAACCTGTTGAGAATCGGCTCGCACTGTTCCTTCAATCCGTACATCACGAAAAACATATTCGGATGCCGTTCCAGCGCCTTGGCAGCACCGGGGATGACAACCTGGGGACCAAAGTCGCCACCCATGAGGTCGAGAGAGATTCTGATCACGCGTCCCTGATCCTTGTTTTTCACCCTCAAGGGGTGAAATTTCGGCCAAAATACCGGTTTTCCCGTCGCTTACAACTGAATTGTGTCAAACAACCAACGGCATTCAGTCCTTTTTCCAGTCCTTCAATACTGCGAAGGCGGATGGCTTCTTGTCGTTTTCGCCGGTGTCTTCAATATGACTTCCAAACTCTATGCCGTCCTTGCGGGGATAGGGGTCAATCGCCAGGGCAGCGAATTCCGTGACGACTTCGCCGGCATCGATCGTGTCGCCGGAAAAACTCTCCGGCAGATCCGGACCATCGGGATCGAGCACCATTTCGCCGGCATCATTGGCGGGTCGACGGGCGAGCTTGGAATTTTCCGGCACGAAAATCTGCTCGAACGTTTCGTCGATCGCAGACGGGACAGGCTCTAGGGTGACCACGCAAGCCTGAACCAGCTTGGCCTGCACCCTGCCCTTCACACGGATGCCGTCGCGCTTCCATCGGGCGATCTGCAGTTCGGCCCGGAAGTCGTCCACGGACAGGACATTCCAGGTTTCCGCGAGCGCTCGAAGCTCCCTCTTGTCGGCTTCGAGATGCACCTCAACCGGATTGGCGGAGATGTGGCCCACCTTGACCAGATAGGAGAAAGGTACGCCATCTGTTGAATTCTTCATTGTGATCTCCTCACGCAACTTTCGGAAGCACCGCCGTCCCTGTCGCAACGACGTCTTCCGATTGAGCCGAAAGATAGGCTTCCGCGGCAAACATCCAGTCCGCCAGCCCTGCCATCTCGATGGGATCGACCGCTTTGGGGTGAACATTCCGGCTCAGAGCCTGCGCCAGGGCTGAGGGATCGGATGTATCCATCGCTTTTGAATAAGCCTCCAGCCGGCCATAGAACATGCCGGCGAGCTTCTTCATCCGCTTGGGAACGCTGTTGTCGCCTACGCCAAGTTCGCGGATCGAGTAATCAATATCCTCGAAGAACGCATCGACGATCTCCTGTGCGATCTCTTGCCCGCTCGTCTCGGAGGCGCGAGTACGGCGGAAGAACAGGATCATCACGACCGACAGCATCTCGAACCGTCCCATGACAGTATCCGGCACGTTCAGTCGCTCATAGAAATCAGGCATGCGCGCGGCAGACGTCAACGCCTGATATTGCCGGTCGACGATTGCTTGATTGTTGTTTTTCTTGCCAAAGAGCCCGAAGATCATTGTTTTTTCCGGAAAGGCCTTATTCTTCGCGCCAAGCTGCGTCGGGCCTTGTTGCATGATTTCGAAAGCTGGTTTACCGAAGCAGGCGCGAATTGCAATGCCGAAGGTGGCCGCTTTCGGGACAGCCCGCTGATCTGAGCGTGTTGAGGAGGGTGGCTACGATCCGACCCCGGAAAGGCCACAAAGGTTTTGCATCAGCGATATTTGCATGGCCAATGGCTGCTATCGATACCTTAAGGGAGTAGATGTCGTTGAAGAAACGGTATTTCAAGTCTGACAAGAAATTCCTCAGCAATGCCGCCATTGCCATCATCATTGCCTCCGCCGGATTGACCGGCTGCCAAACAGGTACAGTTCTGAATGGCGGCTACGTCGCCGACGAGCAGTCCCTGAACCTCGTTCCCGAAGGATCGAGCCGCGAGCAGGTTCTGCTTTCGCTGGGCACTCCGTCCACCACGGCAACCTTCGACGGTGAAGTCTTCTATTACATATCGCAGCGGCGCGAGCGCTCCGCAGCCTTCCTGAAACTGAAGGTGGTCGATCAAAGCGTTCTTGCGATCTATTTCGACAAGGACGGCATCGTGACGCGCCGCGCCAACTACACGCTCAAGGATGGCAAGGTCTTCGACACGATCAACCGCGTGACGCCGACAGGCGGGAAGGACTTCACCTTCCTCCAGCAGCTGCTTTCCGGCGGCGGCGCCGCGAACATGGCAAAGGGCCTTTTCGGAGGCAGTTCGCAGGCTTCGCCGCAGAACCCTGCCAGCCTGCGATAAGAAGAGCTTCCATATCCACAGAAAAACCCGCCAGATCACTCTGGCGGGTTTTTCGTTGTCTGTTTGAGATGATCAGGCCAGAACTGCGAGCAGCAGCAGCGCGACGATGTTGGTGATCTTGATAGCCGGGTTGACGGCGGGGCCGGCCGTATCCTTATATGGATCGCCGACGGTATCGCCCGTCACCGAAGCCTTGTGCGCTTCGGAACCTTTCATGTGACGAACGCCATCCTTGTCGACGAATCCATCTTCGAAGGACTTCTTGGCATTGTCCCATGCGCCGCCACCCGATGTCATGGAAATCGCGACGAACAGACCGTTGATGATGACTCCGAGAAGCGATGCACCCAGAGCTGCAAAGGCGGAAGCCTTCGAGCCTGATATGAGCAGAACGCCGAAGTAGACAACGATTGGCGCCAGGACCGGCAGAAGCGACGGGATGATCATCTCGCGAATCGCCGCTTTCGTCAGCAGGTCTACGGCCCTGCCGTAGTCCGGCTTTTCCGTACCCTGCATTATGCCTGGCTTTTCCTTGAACTGGCGACGAACCTCCTCAACGATCGCACCGGCTGCACGGCCGACGGCGGTCATAGCGATGCCCCCGAACAGGTACGGAATCAGACCGCCGAACAGCAGACCGGCAACGACATAAGGATTGGAAAGATCGAATGAGATCGGACCAACATCCGCGAAGTACGGATACTTGTCGCCATTCGCTGCGAAATACTTGAGGTCGTAAGAATAGGCGGCAAAGAGCACGAGGGCGCCGAGGCCAGCGGAGCCGATCGCATACCCCTTGGTGACAGCCTTTGTGGTATTGCCGACAGCATCGAGCGCGTCCGTCGACTTGCGCACCTCCGGCGGAAGATGCGCCATCTCGGCAATGCCCCCCGCATTGTCCGTCACTGGACCGAAAGCATCGAGCGCGACGATCATGCCGGCGATCCCAAGCATTGCGGTCACCGCAATACCGGTACCGAACAGACCGCCAAGCTGGTAGGTGGAAAGAATGCCACCGACGATGACAATGGCAGGCAATGCTGTCGATTCCAGCGAAACCGCGAGGCCCTGGATGACGTTCGTGCCGTGGCCGGTGACCGACGCCTGGGCAATCGAATTAACGGGCCGCTTGTTCGTGCCGGTATAGTATTCGGTGATGACCACGATCAGTGCAGTGACAATGAGACCCACTAGTCCGCACATGAAGAGGTTCGAACCGGTGATATCCGCACCGCCGACGGAGCCTATCGAGCCCCAGCCGATCGTCAGCGACGTCGCCGCGCCCAAACCGACAATCGACAGAAGGCCGGTCACGATGAGGCCCTTGTAGAGCGCACCCATGATCGACCCGTTGCTGCCGAGCTTGACGAAGAAGGTGCCGATGATCGAGGTGATGATGCAGGCGCCGCAGATGGCCAGCGGGTAGAGCATCGCCGATTGCAGGACCGGTGTCCCTGCAAAGAAGATTGATGCGAGAACCATCGTCGCGACCACGGAGACCGCATAGGTTTCGAAAAGGTCGGCAGCCATGCCGGCGCAATCGCCGACATTGTCGCCAACGTTGTCGGCGATGGTCGCAGGATTGCGCGGGTCGTCTTCGGGAATGCCCGCTTCGACCTTGCCGACGAGGTCGCCGCCGACGTCCGCACCCTTGGTGAAGATGCCGCCGCCGAGACGGGCGAAGATCGATATCAGGGACGCACCAAAGCCAAGCGCAACCAATGAATCGATGACCTCACGGGACCCGGCTTCATGGCCGAGGACGACGGTCAACACATAATAGTAGATGGACACGCCCAGAAGAGCCAAACCGGCCACCAGCATGCCGGTGATCGCGCCGGACTTAAACGCAATTTCGAGCCCGGCGGAAAGGCTTTGCGATGAAGCCTGAGCTGTGCGGACATTGGCACGGACGGAGACATGCATGCCGATAAAGCCGGCAGCGCCGGACAGAACCGCGCCAATTAGAAAGCCGATTGCAGCGGTGCCGGAGAGTAGCAGCCAGGCTGCAACGAAAACAACGATACCAACGATGGCAATAGTCTTGTACTGACGCGTCAGATAGGCCTGCGCGCCTTCGCGGATATAGCCCGCAATTTCCTGCATGCGGCTATTTCCCTGATCGGCGGCCAGCACCGACCGGGTTGCCCAGATGGCGTAGACCACCGAGAGCAGACCGCATGCAATTACGCATAAAAGAATGGTCATTTCGCTCTTTCCTCCAAAAGAGCCGGAGCTCACTCCCTCTCCGGCTTCGAACACGTCGACTCGATTTCCTCCCTCAGAAATGCGCAACGTCGGGCGGAGATTGCGTGGAGGAAAACAGGACGTCAAGCCCGCAAAGGCTGAAAACCCTTACGGAGCAACGGGAAAGGAGGAACGGCTCAAATGAGGAGCGGTCAGCCGACCGCGCGCAACATGCTACTTCTTGGCTTCGCCGCGAACCTGCTTCGCAATGCGGTCAAGAACCGCGTTCACGAGCTTTGGCTCGTCGTCGCTGAAGAAGGCCTGTGCGATCTCGACGTATTCCGTGACTATGACCGCGACCGGGACGTCCTTGCGCTCAATAAGCTCGAAGACGCCGGCGCGCAGGATGGCACGAACAGTACTGTCAAGACGCGACAACGCCCAATCGTCCTGCAGCGCCGAGGCAATCAGAGGATCGAGGCGCGTTTGTTCCCGCACGACGCCCGACACGATCGACCGGAACCACGAGGCATCGGCTTTCAGGTAGGTCTCGCCGTCGATTTCCTGTCCGAGGCGGTGCGCTTCATACTCGGCGACGATCTCAAGTACGCCCGTCCCGCCGATATCCATCTGATAGAGCGCCTGAACTGCAGCAAGGCGCGCCGCGCCACGCTGGTTCGCTGTCTTGACCGGACGCTCCGTGTTTTCGTTGTTCATTCGCTATGCACCCAGTTTCTTCTTCAGCTCGATCATCGTGAGAGCTGCGCGGGCGGCAAATCCACCCTTATCCTTGTCCAAGCGGCGTACGCGCGCCCAAGCCTGTTCGTCGTTTTCGACAGTCAAAATGCCGTTACCGATGGCAAGAGATTCGCTGACTGCGAGATCCATCAATGCGCGCGAGGATTCATTCGACACGATGTCGAAATGATAGGTCTCCCCGCGGATCACCATGCCAAGAGCGACATAGCCATCGTAGGTCGTGCCGTCATTATCCGCTCCGTCGAGCGCCATGGCAATTGCCGCCGGAATTTCAAGGGCGCCAGGAACGGTCACGACATCGTAAGTCGCTCCAGCTTCCTTCAAGGCAAAGGTCGCACCTTCGAGAAGGGCATCAGCCATGTCGTCGTAGAAGCGAGCTTCGACGATCAGAATATGGGGAGCGGTTTCTCGCGCCATGCTTCACCTTCATTTCTTAGAGGACTGCCACGCGGCAGGCCGCGGTCAAAACATGCCTTTGGTCGAATGGCAAGCAAATTCGGCTCATGGCTGAAGTGCAAACTCGGAAAATCACACCGGATAATGCCCCCGCGCGACTGAAGTGCTGACCATATGCTTGTTTGGTCAAACTGGAAATGCCGCCGCCTCACGACCGCGCGTCCTCCAAAACGACTATGTCAGAGTTTGGGCTGCCGGGTTGTCTTTTTCGTCCGGATAGGGCCTCCTGCGGTTTCAGCAGGAGGTAGCGATGTCTGGCAAAGAGTCCCCAGTTCTCAATATTGCCGATCTGAAGCTCGATCATTCGGTGCAGGGAAAGCTGTACGAAAGCAGCGACGTGTCGTTCGGCTCGCTGATCGGCCTCACAGGGCTTGGCATCAGTTACAACGAGGTTCCACCAGGCAAGTCCAGCTGTCCATTTCACAATCACCATGTCGAGGACGAATTGTTCTTCATCATCGACGGAAACGGCGAGTACCGCTTCGGCCAGGAACGGTACGCAATAAGGAAGGGCGACACGCTCGGGGCACCGGCTGGTGGCCCGGAGACTGCTCACCAGATCATCAATACGGGATCAACGACCCTCATCTATCTCGGCATTTCGACAAAAGCAAAAACCGAGATCGTCGAGTACCCGGATTCCAGAAAGTTTCTTGCCAAGACCAGCCGGGACGATGCCAGCCGCTTCCGTTTCATGGGACGCGAAGCTGGAAATCTCGACTATTGGGACGGCGAACCTGGCGCAGAGTAGAGCTTCATGAGGCATTTCATGACAATCATTCCTACCATCGAGACGGAGCGGCTGACGCTGAGGCCGCATACCGTCGACGACTTCGAAGACTATCAGGCCCTGTGGAGCGACGAGGACATCGTACGCTTCATCGGCGGCGCGCCTTCGACACGTGAACAGGCATGGGCTCGACTGCTCCGCGTCGCCGGCATGTGGCATCATATGGGATTCGGCTTTCTGGCGATCGAAGAAAAGCAGAGTGGTCGCTTTATCGGGGAAGCGGGCTTCCTCGAAATGAAGCGGGACATGCAGCCGATCACGACTGAGGGAACTCTGGAGACCGGCTGGGCTTTACTTGCGGCCGCCCAGCGCCGCGGCTATGCGACCGAGGCATTGCAAGCGCTCATCGCCTGGGCAGAAAGGCGCTTTCCGTCAAAACAGATGACCTGCATCATCGACCCCGAAAACGCCGCCTCGTTGCGCGTCGCCGAAAAGCTTGGCTTCCGGGAGGCGGGGCGATCAAACTATAATGGCGAGATCATTCTGCTTTCGCGGTCGGGAATTCAGCCAACCTAGCGGCATAGCGTGCCATCGTATCGACTTCAAAATTAACGAAATCTCCGGCCGTGCGAGCGCCCCACGTCGTCACTTCAAGCGTGTGGCGGATCAACAGCACGTCGAAATCGGTGTGTTCGACGGCATTGACCGTCAGCGACGTACCATCAAGCGCAATCGAACCCTTAGACGCCACGAACTTGGCCAGGTGCTCCGGAGCGCGCAGGCGGTAGCGTGTAGCATCCCCCTCTTCCGTGACCGACAGGATCTCTGCCTTGCCGTCCACGTGCCCGGAGACGATGTGGCCGCCCAGTTCATCCCCGATCTTCAGCGAGCGCTCCAGATTGACGCGGCTGCCTTCCTTCCAGGTCGCGATCGTTGTCAGCCGCAACGCTTCTTCCCATGCTTCAACTTCGAACCAGCGGCCGTTGCTTCCTGCGCTCGGTAGGCCGGTCACCGTCAGGCAAATGCCGGAATGTGAGATCGAGGCGCCCATGTCGATCGTCGCTGGATCGTAGCTTGTGGCCACACGTAGCTTGATGCCTTCTTTCAAAGGCGAAACGGATTCGATCGTGCCGACATCAGTGACAATTCCGGTAAACATCAAACGTCTCTTTCATATTCGTCCAGGCGGTCGTCGCCGACAATGAAGGTGCCTACGTGGGTGAAACCCGATGGCATATCGGTTTTATCGAGCGGCGTTTCAATACCGCCATCTCCAATGATGCCCGGTCCTTGATAGAGCAAGATGCGATCGACATAGCCGGCATCAAGGAAGAGCCGTGCTGTTTTCGCTCCACCCTCGACAAGCAATGAGGAGATTCCCCGGGAGGCAAGAGCGGGAAGAAGCTCGTCCAGACGATAGGGATTGCATTGAACGATCTCCACACCTGCCGCGTCGAGCGCTGCGCGGCGGGCGAGAAATTCAGCGTCCTCGCTATTGTCGAAGTGAGGTGGCTCGGCTGCGACAACAATGACCGGGACGTCCCTTGCGGTCTCGACAAGCTTGCTGCTCAGCTGCAGCGACAGCTTTTCGTCGAGGACGATACGGATCGGCGACCGCCCTTCCAGCCCTCTTGACCGGACGGTCAGCAGCGGATCGTCTGCCATCGCCGTCCCTATGCCCACGAGGATCGCATCGGCTTCTGCCCGGAGCATCTGCACCTCAGCGCGCGCAGCAGCGCCGGTGATGGCGATCTGGCCCTCGCCCTTCCTGCCGATCATTCCGTCAGCAGAAACTGCAAGTTTGAGAATCACATAGGGGCGATGCTTCGTCTGACGCGTGAGGTAGGCAGCTAGAGAACGCTTGCCCTCTTTTTCCAGGACGCCGGCATCGACCTCAATACCCGCGTCGCGAAGCATGGCGATGCCCCTGCCCGAGACGCGCGGGTCCGGATCCGTGACACTGATAACGACGCGGCCAACACCAAAGGCAATCAAAGCCTCGGCGCAGGGAGGCGTCTTGCCATGATGCGAGCAGGGTTCAAGCGTCACATAAGCCGTCGCGCCGCGTGCCGACTCGCCGGCTTCGGCCAAGGCCTGCGGCTCGGCGTGCGGGCGACCGCCGATCGCGGTCACGCCGCGGCCGACGATCTCGCCGTTGCGGACAATGACGCAGCCGACAGAGGGGTTGGTTGATGTTTGCCCCAGATGGAGGAGACCCAACCGGATCGCCTCCTGCATGAAACGCGCGTCGTCTGGCGAAGCGCTCATGGCCTATATGTCCGAGGGGTCGCGGGCGATCTTGGCATTGATCTCGGAAATGACTTTCTCGAAATCCTCGGCATGGGAAAAGTCGCGATAGACCGACGCATAACGAACGAAGCCGACGTCATCGAGGCTCTTCAGGGCTTCCAGCACCTGAAGGCCGATCTGCTCCGAGCTAATCTCCACCTCGCCGGAGCTTTCCAGCCGCCGGACGATGCCAGAGACAGCACGCTCAATGCGGTCCCGGTCAACTGGACGCTTGCGCAGCGCGATCTCGAAGGACCGCACCAGCTTGTCGCGGTCGAAAGGCACCTTCCGGCCCGTCTTCTTCGACACCATCAGTTCGCGCAACTGAACGCGCTCGAAGGTCGTGAAGCGGCCCCCGCAATCAGGGCAAATACGCCTGCGGCGGATGGACGTATTGTCCTCCGCCGGGCGTGAATCCTTGACCTGTGTGTCTTCCGATCCGCAAAATGGGCAGCGCATGCGCTATCCTTAGCCGATGTAGTCGTACATTGGGAAGCGGCCGGTGAGGTTCATCACCTTGCCACGCACGGCTGCTTCGACGGCAGCATTGCCTTCGTCGGAGTTGGCCACCTTCAGACCGTCGAGAACCTCGACGATAAGGGTGCCGATTTCCCTGAATTCCGCTTCCTTGAAGCCACGCGTGGTGCCGGCCGGTGCGCCGAGACGGACACCTGACGTAACAAAGGGCTTTTCAGGGTCGAACGGGATGCCGTTCTTGTTGCAGGTGACGTAGGCGCGGCCAAGCGCTGCTTCGGCCCGCTTGCCAGTCGCGTTCTTCTTGCGAAGGTCGACGAGCATCAGATGATTGTCGGTGCCGCCGGAGACGACGTCGAGGCCGCCTGCGAGCAGGGTTTCCGCGAGCGCCTTGGCGTTCTTGACGATCTGCGCGGCATAGTCCTTGAACTCCGGCTCAAGCGCTTCGCCGAAGGCGACTGCCTTCGCAGCGATGATGTGCATCAGCGGACCGCCCTGGAGACCCGGGAAGACGGCCGAATTGAACTTCTTCGCCAGATCCTCCTCGTTTGTCAGGATCACACCGCCGCGCGGGCCACGAAGCGACTTGTGGGTCGTGGTCGTGGCAACATGGCAATGCGGGAACGGCGACGGATGCTGACCACCGGCAACGAGGCCGGCGATATGGGCCATGTCGACCATGAGGTAGGCGCCGACGCTATCGGCGATCTCGCGGAAACGCTTCCAGTCCCAGATGCGGGAGTAAGCCGTGCCGCCGGCGATGATGAGCTTCGGCTTGGTTTCTTCGGCCTTACGGGCGACTTCGTCCATGTCGAGCAGGTTGTCGCCTTCGCGCACGCCGTAGGAGACGACGTTGAACCACTTGCCGGACATGTTGACCGGAGAGCCGTGCGTGAGGTGGCCGCCCGAATTGAGGTCGAGGCCCATGAAGGTATCGCCCGGCTGCAGCAGCGCCAAGAACACGGCCTGGTTCATCTGCGAACCGGAATTCGGCTGAACGTTGGCGAAGTTGACGCCGAAGAGCTTCTTGGCGCGATCGATTGCGAGTTCTTCCGCGATGTCGACGAACTGGCAGCCGCCATAGTAGCGCTTGCCGGGATACCCTTCGGCATACTTGTTGGTCATGATGGAGCCCTGGGCTTCCAGCACCGCGCGTGAAACGATGTTTTCCGATGCAATGAGTTCGATCTCATGCCGCTGGCGGCCGAGTTCCTTTTCGATCGCGCCGAAGATTTCCGGATCGGTATCGGCTAGCGAACGATTGAAGAAGGTCTGAGTGGAAGCATTGGTCATGGGCGGGCTCCTCAACTTGAATGCGCGAAGCTTTAGCCTTCCGCTTTCACGAGAGCAATACGAAGAACGACATTTGCTAGGCAATCTACGCGCAACAAAAAACCGCGCCCGGAAGGGCGCGGCTTCGAATGCAATTGCTGGGCAATTGGCCTTCGCCTTACTGAACCGGCTGTTCCGTGCCAGCGGTTGTATCGAGCGCCAGTTCGGCGTTGCCGTCCATCTGGTAAATGTCGTCGCGGAACTGCACTACGCCGTCGGGCATGCCCCAGGCGGAGATATAGACAAAGTAAACCGGAACTTCCTCAGCAAGTTTGATCGGCGTGTTGACGCGGGTCGTGATGACCTGCTCCATCTGCTGGCGGGACCAAGGCGGAGTGTCGCGCAGCAGCCAGTTCGTCAGATCGCGGACGTTCTGAACGCGGACGCAGCCGGAAGACTCAAAGCGCATGAGCTTGTTGAACAGGCCCTGCTGCGGCGTGTCGTGCATGTACTCGCCGTTCTTGTTGTAGAAATTGATCTTCGTCGATGCCATGGCGTTGATCTTACCCGGGTCTTGCCGGAACATAAGGTTCGGAGCTTTCTCGGCGTTCCAGTCGATCGTTTCCGGGGCAACCTCGTTCCCCTTGCCGTCGAGGAGGCGAATGGCATTTCTCTCGAGATAGGTCGCGTCCTTGCGCATCAGCGGCACGATGTCCTTTTCGACGATCGAGCGGGGCGCCGTCCAATAAGGATTGAGGATAACTTCGTAGATCTTCGAGTTGACGAGATGCGTGGGGCGGCTGAGACGGCCAACGACCGCCGCATGTCGCGTCGCAACGCTGCCGTCTTCGACAGCCTCGACATAGGCGGCCGGAATGTTGACCATGACGTGGCGGCGACCGAGTTCTGGCGGGAAGGTCTGCAGGCGGATGAAGTTGGTGTTCAGCTGCTGCAGGCGCACGTCGGCTGGAATGTTCATCGCCTTCAGCGTGAACTCCCCGATAACGCCGTCGGCCGGAAGACCGTGGCGCGCCTGGAAGCGCTTCACGGCACCATCCACGTAGGAGTCGAATGCCGAGGACATCCCCGCTTCGCGCGGCAGGTCCCCGGTGATGGCAAGACGCTGGCGAAGAGCCTGGACGGACTGGTCGGTGACGCCAATCTGCAGACGCTGTTCGCCCGGATTGACCTGGGGCCAGCCACCGGCTGATGCGATCTGCTGATACTGCGAAATAGCCTGCTGAATGCTGCCGACCGACTGCGGTCCGAGGATCGGCGTATTGGAAACCATGGCAGTCGCCGTACGGGAGGCAGCCTTCGCATCGAACTGATCGTCCCAATCGCCGCGCTCGGGCGCATTGATCAACGAATCGATCGCGGTCTGTGCCAAAGCAGGGGCTGCAACTGCGCCCGCACCGATCATTGCAGCCGACGCTAGAAACGCCCGGCGAGAGAGAACTTCAGTTCCGTTTTTTTTTGACATCATCCCAACCACTAAATTGCCGCTGCTTGAGAGACCGGCGGCCTTTGCCCTATCACTGCGAGAACGCAGTCCCTATCAACCCGTTGCCACGGCACACCACAAAAGTACGCTACCGGCGATCACATGATTGCGAGCAGGAAGCGCCAGGCTATTGGACCTCTGACTTGGGAAGCCCAAGTTGCCGTGCGTTTCCGCTGACATGCTAATATGGCCGATTCGTGTCGCCGATGCAGAACGCAACCTTCGATAGCAAGCAACCTTGCACAAACTGTGGCGGTCAATAGCGGCTAAAAAACGGCTTGAAAACAGGCGATTGCGCTTCCCCGTCATGCGTTGCAAAGATGACACGCGCACCCTCAACTGCAAAACCGGACGCGCAGGGAAACGCACCCGGTTTTCTTTGACCTTGGAGGGGTCTTGGTCCTTAGAGACGGTACAGGATCTGATCGTTCCAGAAGCGGTCGAGACGGGTCAGCAGCTTATTCATCTGCGTGAATTCATCCGTGCCGATGCCGCCGACCTTGTCGATCGAGGCGATGTGGCGCTCATAAAGCTTGCCCACGGTTTCAGCGATGTCCTGGCCAGTTTCCGTCAGACTGATGCGGACCGAGCGACGGTCGATGCGCGAGCGCTGATGGTTGATGAAGCCGAGGTCGACGAGCTTCTTGACGTTGTAGGACACGTTTGAGCCCAGGTAGTAGCCCCTGGAGCGAAGTTCGCCGGCGGTCAGTTCCGAGTTGCCGATGTTGAAAAGGAGAAGAGCCTGGACGGCGTTGACGTCGCTACGACCCTGACGGTCGAACTCGTCCTTGATGACGTCGAGGAGACGGCGGTGAAGACGTTCAACAAGGTGAAGGGATTCCATGTAAAGATCACGGATGCCCTGCTCCTGCTGGTCACGGAAGTTCGATACCGCCTGCGGCTTGATTTTCGTGTTCATGATGACTGCCTCACTGTTTGTTTGGCGGTGTTGGTTTTCTTCCCGCCTTGAGACAGACCCTATCGAATACAAATAAAATTCTACTTAAACCGCAGGCTTAACAGTGCCTTACCGAAAACCCATCGTTGTATCAGGGTAAATCAACGCTTACCTGCTTTCGCCGTCTTCGCTTTTCCTGCCAGAGCACAAAGCGAAATATGCAATACAAAGCAGCGACAAGAAGGTGCAGCAGGATGATAAGACGGTTGGCGCCAAAAATCTCCGGCAGGAACCCATACATGATGATCTGGCCGCCAGCCGCAAGCACCCAGATCACCGGCCCCCAGGAGACAACCAGCCACAGACCGAGCGCTGCAACCGGAAAAACAACAGCCAGACATGTGCTCGCCACCTTCCACGGCAGGCTGAGAAGATCGAAGCGCCCCGCACCGACAAGCGAATAGCCGACGAGCATCGCCCAATACTGCAAGCCGAACCAGAAGCAGGAGATCGCAACCAGCCGCAGGAAAAGGATAAAGAGAACGCTTGCCAGCGTGTTTTTCGGTATCGTCGGAGAATCAGCGTCCATACTTGAGACAATAGGGGTGCGGTTGCGCCTTCGCCAGCGCTTCGTCCATTGCGGCCAATCGTCCGGTTTCGATTTTGCAGGCAGCATGATAATGAGCACACCGACAAGTGGAATGGCTGAAAGTTAGAACGACCATGCAGGACAAGACGCACCTCGTCGATGAAATCACCGGACACCGCCGCATGCGGCGCAACCGCAAGGCCGACTGGACCCGCCGGCTGGTACAGGAAAACCGTCTGACGGTAGACGATCTCATCTGGCCCGTCTTCGTCGTACCTGGTTCCGGCATCATCGAGCCAATCCCGGCCATGCCAGGCGTAAACCGCATGAGCGTGGACAGGCTGCTCGAGGCCACAAGGGAAGCCGCCGATCTTGGCATCCCGGCGATCGCGACCTTCCCGAATATCGAAATGGAACTGCGTGACGAAACCGGCTCCAACAGTCTTGAGGTCAACAATCTGATCAATCAGGCAACGGCCGCGATCAAGAAAACGGTCCCCAATATCGGTGTCATCACCGATGTGGCACTTGATCCCTTCACCAGCCATGGTCACGACGGCATTTTGCGGAACGGCGAGATAGTCAATGACGAAACCGTGGAACAGGTCTGTCGCGCAGCGGTTATGCAGGCAGAGGCCGGCTCCGATATCATTGCACCCTCGGAAATGATGGATGGCCGGATTGGTGCAATCCGCAGGGCGCTGGATGCCGCCGGCCACCAGGATGTTGGCATCATGAGTTACGCCACCAAGTTCGCGTCGGCGTTCTATGGACCTTATCGGGAGGCAATTTCCACCGGCGGCCTGCTGAAGGGCGACAAGAAGACCTACTACATCGATCCGGCCAACGGCACCGAGGCAATCAGGGATGCGGCACTCGACGTCGAGGAAGGCGCCGACATGCTCATGGTCAAGCCTGGCCTGCCCTATATCGACATCTGCTGGCGAATGAAGGAGGCGTTCGGCCTGCCGACATTCGCCTACCAGGTTTCGGGCGAGTATTCGCAGATCAAGGCGGCCGCGATGAACGGCTGGATCGACGGCGAGCGGGCGATGCTCGAAACGCTGCTGGCGTTCAAGCGCGCCGGATGTGACGGCGTCCTGACCTATTTTGCTGTAGAGGTCGCCAGACTATTGGCAAAACGCTGATCGTTGCCCGCCAATATTGTATTTGAAAGCAGCGATCCCATATTTGCGGCATCGCTTCTCGTAAGGAGACCGTTAAGATGACGCTCAACTCGAATCCGCTCTATGCCGCACCGGACGACTGGCGCGCCTATAGCGGCACGCTGAGCCGTCGTGCCTTTGCGTTCGTTCTCGACTATGTCATCATTCTGCTGCTCTGCATCCCGGCAGCGGTGGTGCTGTTCTTTCTGTCGATCGTCACGCTGGGGCTTGGCTTCTTCCTTTACCCGGCACTCTTCGTGATCGTCGCCGGCCTCTATTTCGGGTTCACGGTCGGTGGTGCCAGCCAGGCTTCGCTCGGAATGCGGGCGATGGGGATCGCGATCGCGCGTGTAGATGGGCATCGCATGGATTTCCTGCTTGCAATTGTTCATCTGGCGCTATTCTGGATACTGAACTCCGTTCTGACTCCGCTGATTCTGCTTGCCGGACTTTTCACAGATCGCAGCCGCCTCATCCACGATTTTCTGGTCGGCACCGTCACGATCCGGACAGCCTGAAAATTCTCGCGGCACGCTGAAATATTGGCGCTTCTCCAGCCTTTGCCGGAGAAACTTGTGGCCCATATCCAAAAGTATAACAGGTCAACACGCGCGCACATCCGCCGTGCTGTTGACGTTTTCTTTTCTTAAGTCATGCTGTTCATAAGCATGTAACCAAGGGATATCTCCGCAGCAGATGAACACGCAGACAACGCCATCACCGCAGTTTTATCTGACGGCCCCGGCTGCCTGCCCCTATCTGGCCCACGAAATGGAACGTAAAGTCTTCACCCATCTCGTCGGCCCGCGCGCGGCCGAAATGAATGACATCCTGACGCAAGGCGGCTTTCGTCGCTCGCAGAATATTGCCTACCGCCCGGCCTGCGAAGCCTGTCGCGCCTGCATTTCGGTACGCATCCTCGCGCAGGAGTTCGAGCCGACAAAATCGATGAAGCGTGTTTTGGCGGCTAATGCCGACATCATCGCGACCGAGTTTCCGGCCCAGCCCTCCAGTGAACAATACTCGCTGTTTCGCCGCTACCTGGACTATCGACATCAGCAGGGCGGCATGTCCGACATGACGGTGCTGGATTACGCGATCATGGTCGAGGACACGCACGTCAACACCAAGATCATCGAATACCGGCGTCGCGTGGAAGGATCCGGCCTCGAAGCCCGACCGAGCGGGGAACTGGTTGCGGCAGCGCTGACAGACACCATGAGCGACGGCCTGTCTATGGTCTATTCCTATTTCAATCCTGAGCTCGAACGGCGTTCGCTCGGAACTTTCATGATCCTGGACCACATCCGGCGTGCAAGGGTGCTCGGGCTGCCGCACGTATATCTCGGCTACTGGGTTCAAGGCTCGCGGAAAATGGACTACAAGACCCGCTTCCAACCGCAGGAGCATCTGACGCCGCGCGGATGGGAGCGTTTCGATCCCTCCATTTTGCCTGAAAGCACCCACGACTAAATGCCCCTACCCGCTCTTTCCGACCATCGGAAAGGCCTGCTGCTGACGGCGATCGGCGGCCTTGCTCTTTCCATGGACATCCCACTCGTGCGTCTCGCCCACGGCGACATGTGGTCAATCCTCTGCACACGCAGCATCACGACAGTTATCGTGACGCTGCTCGTTGTTTGCGCGATACGATATGTAAGGGGAGCCTGGCCGGTTCTGCTGCCCGGCCGCCATGGCATTGCCGCGGGGTTGCTCTACGGGCTTTCGACATTGACGTTCCTGCTGGCGGTCTTCCATACGGCGACCGCCAACGTGGTGTTCATCGTTGCGTTCAATCCAATGTTCGGCGCCCTCTTGTCGTGGGTATTCCTGAAGGAGCGACCGGTCGTGGCCACCATGGCGACCATGATGGCCATGGTGTTCGGGGTCAGCCTGATCGTTTACGACGGGCTGGCCGGCGGCCATATGTTCGGCGACGCGATGGCGCTGCTCAGCGCCTTCATCCTTGCTTCCGCAATCACCATCAGTAGGGCGTCGCGCAAAGATATGGGCTTCGTGCCGCTGCTGGCCGCGATCATTCCCGCGGCGCTCGGCTTCGCAATCGTATTGCCGACCGGTCTTTCGATTGAGCATCCTGCCTGGATCATCTTCAACGGCGCGATCCTCATGCCGGTGGCATTCTGGTGTCTTGCCACCGGGCCGCGCTATCTGTCTGCGCCCGAAGTCGGGATGTTCTATCTCCTTGAAACGATCCTGGCGCCGGTGTGGATGTGGACAATATTCGCGGAAATGCCGCCGGCGATGACGCTCATGGGCGGCGCCATTCTGGTGTGCGCAATTATGGTGCACTCGCTTTGGATGGTGCGGAGGAAGCCTGCGCAAGCAGCTCTTGCACATTGACCCCGCGCATCGCCTCGAGCTCCCGTTCAAGTCCATGCATCACGTGAACCCAGCCCTGGCGGGTCTGCTCCTCGAACTGCGCCCATTCGGCGCACATTTCGTGTGAGAGCGTCAGCCGTGTTCCTTCTGGCAATGGCTCGATTTCGATCTGGATACGATCGGCGTTATGATCATGCTCGGCCACCGAGAAGCAGAAAACCATCCGCCGCGGCCGACGCAACTCCAAAAACACGCCATAATGAACCGCATCGCCTGTCGGCCGCCTGTCGATGACGAGAAAATGGCCGCCCACTCGCGGATCGATATCGGCACGGATGACGCGCCCCCCATCTGTCGCGAATAGGAACCGCTTTGCGATCTCTGGATTGAGCCATGCGTCATAGACCGCACAGGGCGACGCTGCGTAAGTATGCGCTACATTCAACGTAATGGTATTGCAGGCACCCATCAACATTCCTCCGTGATCGGACGTGCAGCCTTCACCAGCCGCACATACGATCATTCCGTCCGCCTCGGAATGATGTTGTCCATGTTGTGATTACAGGACAAAACTAGAGGAATTGCCCCACTCGCCAAGAGCGGAGCGCTGATATATTTCAGCCTGCGAATTTGCCGCTTCGGGGAAAGCCCTTGGGAACGGTACGGCCGGCAGACGCGCGATCGGCCAACCATTCAGAAAGCTCGTCCTTGCCCTTTTTGAAGGTGCGGCCGGCGCTGTCTTCCCAGACGAGCCCATCGGCGATCGCAAAGCAGCGTACATCAGATATGCCGCCATCCTTATAACGTTGCAATCGAACACCCTTGCCTCGGGACATCTCCGGCACCTGCTCAAGCGCAAAGACAAGCAGCTTGCGATTCTCGCCGACGACGGCGACGTGATCACCGCTGACGGGAACGAGCAGCTTCGTTTCGTCCGGCATCGACACGTTCATGATCTGCTTGCCCTTGCGCGTATTGGCGACCATATCGGCTTCCACGACGACAAAGCCATTGCCAGCTGTGGAGACGATCATCTGCCTGCGCTGGGGATCGTGGACAAAGGCAGTCAGGACGTCCTGGTCGTTGTCCATGTCGATCATGATGCGCAGCGGCTCGCCGTGGCCTCGGCCACCCGGCAACCTGTCACCGCCAAGCGTGAACGCCTTGCCGCCTGTCGTGACGATCAGGATCTTGTCGGTGGTCTGCGCCGGGAAGGCGATCCGCAGTCCGTCGCCTTCCTTGAAAGTCAGGGTCGCGGTGTCGGAGATGTGTCCCTTCAGGGCGCGGATCCATCCCTTTTCAGAGACGACGACGGTGATCGGCTCCTTCTCGATCATCGCCTGCTGGATCGCCTCTTCGTCGGCGTCCGGGGCCTCGGCGAACTGGGTGCGGCGGCGGCCAAGCTCGGTTGCCTTGGCAAATTTCTTCTTGACCTCGCCGATTTCCCAGGCGACCGTCTGCCACTGCTTTTCCTCAGAGGCGAGTAGAGCTTCGATCTCGCCTTTTTCATTGGTGAGCGCATCGAACTCGGTGCGGATCTCGAACTCTTCAAGCTTGCGCAACGAGCGCAGCCGCATGTTCAGGATTGCTTCGACCTGATTGTCGGTCAGCCCCCAGCGGGCAACCATCACGGGCTTTGGCTCATCCTCCTCGCGAATGATCCTGATCACCTCGTCGATGTTGAGGTAGGCGATCAACAAGCCCCCGAGGATCTCGAGGCGCTTGTCGATCGCGGCAAGGCGGAAGCTCGAGCGGCGCTGGAGCACTTCGCGGCGGTGATCCAGCCACTCCTTGAGGACATCGTTCAGCGCCATGACGCGCGGAATGCGGCCCATGGAGAGCACGTTCATGTTCAGCGGGAAGCGGCTTTCGAGCTCCGTCAGCTTGAACATCGACTCCATCAGGATGGTCGGATCGACCGTACGGTTCTTCGGCACCAGCACGACGCGGACGTCTTCCGCCGACTCATCGCGTATGTCTTCCAGCAGCGGCAGCTTGCGCGCGATCAGGAGCTCGGCGATCTTTTCGATCAATCGCGACTTCTGGACCTGGAACGGAATCTCGGTGACTATGATCTGGTAGCCACCGCGCCCGAGATCCTCGATCTGCCACTTGGCACGCACACGGAAACCGCCGCGGCCGGTCTTGTAGGCCTCGACGATGCTTTCCCGATTGTCGATGATGATACCACCCGTGGGAAAGTCGGGACCCGGGATGAATTCGACGAGCTTTTCGACGGTCGCGTCCGGATGCTTGATCAGATGCAGTGCGGCGTCGCAGAGTTCGTGCGCATTGTGCGACGGGATGGATGTCGCCATGCCCACAGCGATGCCCGAGGAGCCGTTTGCCAACAGGTTCGGGAATGCACCGGGAAGAACAGTCGGTTCCTCGTCTTCCTCGTTGTAGGTCGGCCGGAAATCGACGGCATCCTGCTCGATGCCTTCGAGCAGCAGCGATGCCACCTCCGTCATGCGCGCTTCGGTATATCGATAGGCCGCGGCGCTATCGCCATCGATATTGCCGAAGTTGCCCTGCCCGTCGACAACGGGGTAGCGCTGCGAGAAATCCTGTGCGAGGCGCACGAGTGCGTCGTAGACGGATTGGTCGCCGTGCGGATGAAACTTACCGATCACGTCGCCGACGATGCGGGCGCACTTCTTGAATGACGAATTGGAGCGAATTCCCATCTCGCTCATCGCATGGATAATGCGGCGGTGGACGGGCTTCAGGCCGTCTCGAACATCCGGCAGCGCGCGGTGCATGATGGTCGACAGCGCATAGGCAAGATATCGCTCCTCGAGCGCTGCCTTCAGGTCGACCGGCAAAATGCTGTCATCGTCTCCGCCTGACGGCGGCAAAATCTCTTGTCCCATTCGTCTTGACTAACCGAGATGCCGGTTCCGAGCAAGGAATCCGGGCATTCCGGCTGTGGATGAAGTCTTCGAACGGGAAGAAAACAACGCCCTGGGCCGATCCGCCTGAATTTGGACTTTGTTTGCTTATCCCTTCAACACAAATTTAGAAATCCCGAAATATAAACCGCCATCGATCCGTAGTAGATTGACGGCCAATTTCACACCGCCACCAGAGGACTACCAATGACATTTTACAGGACGACGCGGCTTATGCTCTCGGGCGTGGCTTTTCTTTCGCTTGCCGGCTCCGCCTTCGCTCTTGACGGCCAGGACCTGCTGAAGAAAATCAACGCGGCCTACACCCTTCAGGGCGGTACACTCGCAGCCGACGGCGTCGATGTCGACGGCACGACGGTCACGCTGAAAAATGCAAGCTTCAAGCCCAACAGCGGCGCGGCCCTGCCGATCGGCGAAATCACGCTGACCGGGGTCGAGGAGGACGAGGATGGCGGCTACTACATCGAGGAAGCTGCGTTCCCCGACATCAACACAACAAACGATGGCGCGACGCTGACGGCAACAGACCTGACGCTCGGCGGCATTTCGATCCCGGCCGATCCGAAGGGCGAAGGCCTGGATTCCATGCTGCTTTATGAGAGTGCGCACAGCGGTCCGGTGAAAGTCGTCAAGGACGGCGCGGAAGTCTTCTCGCTCGGCGGCAGCGACGTCAATCTGACGCTGCGCGAAGACGAATCCGGCTTCGACTTCGATGGCGCGTTCAAAAGCCTCAAGGCCGACCTCACCAAGGCTAGCGACCCGCAGAGCAAAGAAGCGATTGACAAGCTCGCGCTCCAGCATATCAATGGCGACATCACCATGAAAGGCGCCTGGGAGCTGACGCCGGGCACCATTGACGTTTCGGAATTCGCGTTCGATTTCACCAATATCGGCAAGCTGAACCTGGCATTCAAAATCTCCGGCTACACGATGTCCTTCGTGAAGTCGCTGCAGGAAGCCGCCAAGCAGGCGGAAGCCAACCAGAACAAGGAAGAAGCACAGCAGGCGTTCGGCCTGTCAATGCTTGGCCTGATGCAGCAACTGTCGTTCGAAAGCGCCCAGATCCGCTTCGATGATGCGTCGATCACCAAGCGCGCACTCGACTTCGCCGGCAGCCAGCAGGGCATGTCCGGCAAGCAGATGGCGGATTCGCTAAAGGCTATGACGCCGATCATGCTGGCGCAGCTCAATATCCCTGAGCTGCAGAACGCGGTGTCGGCTTCGGTCAGCACCTTCCTCGACGACCCCAAGAGCCTGACGGTGCGCGCAGCGCCTGCCAAGCCAGTACCGCTGCCGATGATCATGGGTGCCGCAATGGGTGCGCCTAATACGCTGCCGGAGGTGCTGGGCGTCAAGGTTTCGGCGAACGACTAAGACTGCGGTCTCGACTTGAAGAACCCGGCGCGCCTTGCTCACCGGGTTCTTTACGTTGTTGTTCCGGGGTGTCCCGCTTTGTTTACCGTGGATCTGCGCGAAGCGATCTACGCTGCGGTCTGACGCATGGTCCTGAAACAAAAAACCCGGCTCACGCCGGGCTTCTTAACTCAAACGTCGATCGCTCAGTCCTTCTTGACGGGCGGGATTGGCCGGATCGCGAGTTCGCGCAGCTGTGCCGGCGTCGCAGGGGTCGGAGCGCCCATGAGGAGATCCTGCGCCTGCTGGTTCATCGGGAAGAGCGAGATCTCGCGCAGATTCTTGGCGCCGACGAGCAGCATGACGATACGGTCGATGCCGAAGGCGGCGCCACCGTGCGGCGGCGCGCCGTATTGGAAGGCACGGTAGAGGCCGCCGAAGCGGTCCTCGACGTCCTGCTGGCTGAGACCGACCTTTTCGAAGGCGGCGACCATGGTCTCCGGCGACTGGTTGCGGATCGAGCCCGAGGCGATTTCGAAGCCGTTGCAGACGGCGTCGTACTGGTACGCCTTGATCGTCAACGGATCCTGGTTCAGCAGCGCGTCGAGGCCGCCCTGCGGCATCGAGAACGGGTTGTGCGCGAAATCGATCTTCTTCTCTTCCTCGCTCCATTCGAAGAACGGGAAGTCGACGATCCAGCACAGTTCGAAACGGTCGCGATCGATCAGGTTGAGCTCGTCGGCAGCACGGTTACGGGCTTCACCTGCGAACTTGTAGAACTTGCTCGGCTCGCCGGCGACGAAGAAGCAGGCGTCGCCCGCTTCAAGGGCGAGCTGCGTGCGGACCGCGTCTGTACGCTCCTCGCCAATGTTCTTGGCGAGCGGGCCGGAGCCGGCGATCTTTCCGTCTTCTTCCTTCCAGAAGATGTAACCGAGGCCCGGCTGACCCTGGCTCTGCGCCCAGGCGTTCATGCGGTCGCAGAACGCTCTGGAGCCGCCGGTCTTTGCCGGGATCGCCCAGATCTCGACCTTCGGGTTCGAGGCGATCATGCCTGCGAAGACCTTGAAGCCGGAGCCGGCGAAGTGATCGGTGACGGCTTCCATGACGATCGGGTTGCGCAGGTCTGGCTTGTCGGAGCCGTACTTGCGGATCGCCTCGTCGTAAGGAATCCGCGGCCATTCCTTGGTAACAGGCTTGCCTTCGGCGAATTCCTCGAAAATCGAGGTCATCATCGGACCCATCGTGTTCCAGATGTCCTCCTGCTCGACGAAGCTCATTTCGAGGTCGAGCTGGTAGAATTCGCCCGGCAGACGGTCTGCGCGCGGGTCTTCATCGCGGAAGCACGGGGCAATCTGGAAATAGCGATCGAAGCCGGCGACCATCAGCAGCTGCTTGTACTGCTGTGGCGCCTGCGGCAGTGCGTAGAAGGTCCCGGGGTGGATACGGCTCGGCACAAGGAAATCGCGCGCCCCTTCCGGCGAAGATGCCGTCAGGATCGGCGTCGTGTATTCGGTGAAGCCGACATTGCCCATTTCGCGGCGCATGGAAGAAATCACCTGCGTCCGCTTCACGATGTTCTTGTGCAGTGTCTCGCGGCGCAGATCGAGGAACCGGTACTTCAGGCGCACGTCTTCCGGATACTCGGGCTCGCCGAAAACCGGCAGCGGCAGCTCCTTGGCAGCAGAGAGAACTTCGATCTCCTGCGCGTAGAGTTCGATCTCGCCGGTTGCCATCGTCTTGTTGACGGTGTCATCGGTGCGCGCCTTGACGAGGCCATCGATGCGGATGACCCACTCGCCGCGGACGGCTTCGGCCTGCTTGAAAGCAGGCGAATCCGGATCGGCGACGACCTGGGTAATGCCGTAGTGATCGCGAAGGTCGATGAAGAGGACGCCGCCATGGTCGCGAACGCGATGGACCCAGCCGGAAATCCGGACAGTCGAGCCGACATCCGACTTGCGGAGGGCTGCACATGTGTGGCTGCGGTAGCGATGCATAATCTCAATTCCCGGTATTTGGCTTAAGACGGCAGCAAGGGGCTCCAATGGCTCTCCCGCGCCGACAAGAAAATCGGGCGGAAAAGCGCATGGACTGCCTGATTTGTCAAGACTTGGCACAAGCGGCATGCGCTTTGGGAAGGGATAATGGTCACGGTACTGGCCTCCCATGCTGCGAAGGCGTGCGTCAGTTTGGCAGCTGATACATATTGCTGAAGCCAGCGGTCAACTTTAAAGAGGAACAAGATCGTCGTTCCGGAGTTTCGCCATGCCCCTCCTCAGCCGCCGCAATCTGTTGAAGGCCTCGGCCGTGGCGGGCGCCTACGGGATCGGCGTCGGGGTCGCGGGAAAGTTCGGGTTCGCGGAAGCCGCGCCAGAACCGCAACTGCTGAAGGCCATGAAGACGCAGGCGGCTCTGACGAATACAGGGCTGACCAAGGATATCATGAGCTGGGGTGATACCGGGATGCCGCCGGCGCTCCGGATGATCAAGGGGAGACCCTACGCCGCAAGGCTGACCAACACGCTCGACGAGCCGACAACCATCCATTGGCATGGCTTGAGAATCGCCAACAAGATGGACGGCGTCCCCTTCATGACACAGCCCTACGTCTATACCGGCGACAGCTTCGACTACAACTTCACGCCCCCTGACGCCGGCACCTTCTGGTATCACCCGCATTGCAACACGCTGACGCAGATGGGCCACGGCATGACCGGCGTGATCGTGGTCGAAGATGCGGCCGATCCGATATTCGATTCCGAAGTCGTGCTCAATCTGAGGGACTGGCGACTCGGCAGCGACGGGCAGTTCATTGCCCCCTTCCGGCCGCGCGATGCGGCGAAGACCGGCACCTATGGAACGGTCAGGACCGCCAACTGGCATCAGGAACCTGAGTACGATGCGCCTGCCGGCGGCCTGATCCGGGTCAGGATTGCCGTTACCGACGTCACCCGCATCTTCTCGCTGAAGATGGAAGGCGCCGAGGCGACGGTGATCGCGATCGACGGCAACCCGGTACCGAAGCGGTTCCCCCTCGACCTGCTGCTGATCGGACCCGGCCAGCGTCTCGACCTTGCAGTCCGCATGCCCGACAATGAAGGCGCGATCGCAACACTGGAAGACATCCGCGGGACCACGCCGAAGACGATCGCCAAGCTCCGAGCCGTTGGACTATCCTTGAAGCGTGATGTCGGCGACCTGACGGCGCTTGGCGAAAACCCAGTTGCCAAGGCAGACCTTTCCTCAGCACGGAAGATACCGCTCATCCTCAGCGCGACGGCCGAAAGCGCACCCGCCGACAGCATCTGCGGCACGCTGGGCTACAGTTTCTGGGCGATCAACAAGGTGCCGTGGCCGGGCGACGCGTCCGATCCGACCGCCCCCCTTGCTGAACTCAAGCTGGGGCGGAGTTATATACTGCAGCTCGAGAACGTGACGCCCCACGCCCACCCCATCCACCTGCACGGCATGAGCTTCACGACGATCTCATCATCGATGCGCGAGGTCATGCCGCTCGTCTCCGATACCTACTTGATCCAGCCGGACGAGAAGGTGCAGCTTGCATTCGTGGCCGACAATCCGGGCGACTGGCTGTTGCATTGCCACATCATCGAGCACCAGAAGACCGGCATGACGAGTTATATCAGGGTTGTTTGAGGGACAATTGCGGGTTCCGGTTGACATATCCGGCTGAAAGGAGAAGGAAGATTTATCAACCTTTGTCCTGTGAATGAATTGAGATGATCGAAACAACCGCCGAATTGGAGGCGGCCTGCAAAGAGCTGGCCAAGTCAGAATTCATTACCATCGACACCGAGTTTCTTCGGGAAACGACGTTCTGGCCGGAACTTTGCTTGATCCAGATGGCCAGCCCGACGACAGAAGTCCTTGTCGATCCGCTGGCGAAGGGTCTCGATCTCAAGCCGTTCTTCGAGCTGATGGCCAATGCCGGCGTGCTGAAGGTCTTTCATGCCGCGCGTCAGGATATCGAAATCATCTTCAACCGCGGCGGCCTGATCCCGCATCCGATCTTCGATACGCAGGTCGCGGCCATGGTCTGCGGCTTCGGCGATTCTGTATCCTACGACCAGCTCGTCAGCCGCACCAAGGGCGTACAGATCGACAAATCGTCGCGTTTCACCGACTGGAGCCGCCGACCGCTATCGGAAAAGCAGCTCGACTATGCGTTGGCCGACGTGACGCATCTGCGCGACGTCTATCTCTATCTCAAGGCAGAGCTCGAGCGCGAGGGGCGTTCCTCGTGGCTTTCGCAGGAAATGGATATCCTCGAAGCCCGCGAAACCTACGACATGCATCCCGACGATGCCTGGCAGCGCCTGAAAATGCGCCTGCGCAAGCCGCAGGAACTTGCTATCCTGAAATATGTCGCAGCTTGGCGCGAACGCGAGGCGCGCTCGCGAAACGTCCCGCGCTCGCGCGTCCTGAAGGACGACGCAATATACGAGGTCGCACAGCAGCAGCCGAAGGATGCCGAAGCGCTCGGCCGGCTGCGGACGATTCCGAAGGGCTGGGAGCGTTCGGCGGCAGGCACGGCGGTGGTCGAGGCAGTCAACGAAGCGCTCTCCCTGCCGAAGGCCGACATGCCCCACGCTCCACGGCAAAGCCAGCCGCCTGAAGGCGCTGCAGCCGCGGCGGAATTGCTGAAGGTTCTTTTGAAGCTGATCTCTGAGAAGCATGGCGTCGCGCCGAAGGTTATCGCCAACAGCGAGGATCTCGACAAGATTGCAGCCGAAGGCGAGAAAGCCGAGGTCGCGGCATTGCAGGGATGGCGCCGGGAGCTTTTCGGCGAGCCGGCGCTACAGCTTATCCAAGGTCAGGTGGCGCTTCGCTTCGTCGGCAAGAAAGTCGAGACCGTCACTCTCTGATCGCCCTTTTTTGAACGCTTTGTATTTCCTATATGCCGAACGGGCATCCGGCAAACTGTCAAGGCGAAAAGGACGGCATGAGGGAAATATCTCCGGTCCAGAACTGGCTTTTGATCGCGCTCGTGATGGCGGCGAGCGGCGTTCTTTATGACGTGTTGTTCTTTGGGGACAGCCGCCCGTTTATCGGCGCGACGTTCGCACTCTTCATCGGGATGCCCATCCTCGCCTTTGAGCGTAAGGTCTTGTTTCGCGGCCTTTACCGCCGCATTCAATTGCTACCGACGCTGACCTTTATCCTGGCCGAGCTGTTCATTTATGAAATCCTGATGAGTGTCGGCTTTGCCGCTGCCGGGTTGTCGCTCTGGTGGCTTGGTCTGATCGAGCCGGCCACTTGGGTCGATGCGGTCATTCTGCCGTTCCATGTTTTCCTCTATGCACTGGCCGTCTGCACCCTCCTCATCTTTGTCCTTCGGGTGCGAGAACTGCTCGGTCGCGATGTCTTTACCAGCATGCTGGTCAGCCGATATCGCAAGCCGATCAGCGAGGAACGCGTATTCCTTTTCATCGACCTGGTGGATTCGACCGCGTTTGCGGAAAAGCATGGCGACTTGCGCGCGCAGCAGATGCTGAGCTCGCTATTTGCGGCATTCGCAGAACCGGTCCGAAAGTACAAGGGCACGATCGACGACTATGTCGGAGATGCGGCGATCATAACCTGGCCGCTTGAGCGTGGAGTTAAATTCTCCAGATGCGTGAACTGCGTTTTCGAAATCATCAGCACGATAGAAGCCGATGCCGAAAGCTGGCTGAAGCAGTATGGGCAAGTCCCACGCCTTCGCGCGGCCCTGCATGGTGGCAACATCATCACGGCCGAAATAGGGATCGACCACCATAAGATCACCTATTTCGGCGACACGATAAACACCACGGCCCGACTGGAATCCCTTTGCAAGACACTGAACCGCTCCGTCCTCATCTCGTCTGATCTCGCTCAGAGGATCAAACTGCCGGAGACTGTTTCGGCCGAGGATCTTGGCCATCACGCCGTCAAGGGACGCGGGCAAAGCCTTGCCGTTATTGCGCTTTCCACGGCCGACAGTCGACTGGCGTCACCAAAGCTTCATGCAGGCGTCAACGCGCCGACATGAAAGCCCTGCTAATCGAAACCCGCATTCAGTTCCCTGGGGGTTTCCATGAAAAATGCTCTTCGTGCTTCCATTTCGTTTGTTCTTTTGGTTGCCGGTTCCGCCGCGGCCGACCAGCAACAGTTCCCCGCAAAGCTCGCAGGTCAGGCCATTCTGCCCGCCAACACGCTCGTTCCGGCACCTGCCGATGCTCCCGAGTTCCTCAAGCATTCCGGTAAGTTCACAACGCCTGACCGCAAGCGCACGGGAGCACTCGGCAGCGTTCCGGGCAAGGATGGCGCCCGCATCACCGATCTGAAGCTTCCCTTGGACGGACAGCCAATCCAAGGGTTCTCCGGCATCAAGACCATGCCTGACGGCACTTTCTGGACCCTGTCGGACAACGGCTTCGGCTCCAAGGCCAACTCAAGCGATGCCATGCTCTTCCTGCATCAAGTGAAGTTCGATTGGAATACGGGCAAGGTCGAAGTGGTGAAAAACCTGTTCCTCTCGGACCCGGACAAGAAGGCCCCCTTCCCGATCGTGCTCGAAGGCGCAGAAATGCGCTATCTCACCGGTGCGGATTTCGACATCGAATCGGTGCAGCCGGTTGCTGACGGCTTCTGGATCGGCGACGAGTTCGGTCCCTACATCCTGAAGTTCGACACCCAGGGCCGCCTGACCGATGTTGTCGCGACTGTCGTCGATGGAAAGCCAGTTTTGTCGCCCGACAATCCGCTTGTCTCGGTTCCTGCCAATCCGGCAGCCAAGATGCCGGTGTTCAGCCTGAAGCGCTCTGGCGGCTTCGAAGGTCTCGCGATGTCGAAGGACGGCAGCAAGCTCTATGGCCTGCTGGAGGGCGCGCTGTATCAGGACGACGGCAAGATGGAGACGGTTGACGGGCATACCGCCATCCGCGTCATCGAATTCGACACCACTTTGAAGAGCTGGACCGGCCGCAGCTGGCTCTATCCGTTTGAGGACAAGGGTGCCTCGATCGGCGATTTCAACATGCTGGACGGTGCGACCGCTCTGGTCATCGAGCGCGACAACGGAGCCGGCACGAAGGACAAGGCTTGCGCCGATTCCAAGCAGCCGAAGCCGGATTGCTTCGACGCTCCTGCCGACCTAAAGCGTATCTACAAGGTCGAGTTCAACGACGCCAATGCCGGCAAGGCAGTGCGCAAGATCGGCTATATAGATCTGATGCGTATCGAAGACCCTGACAACAAGAAGAAGCAGGGCGGCGGCAAGGGCTTCTACGACATGCCGTTCGTGACCATCGAGAACGTCGATCGCGTCGATGCCACGCATATCGTCGTCGGCAACGACAACAACCTGCCCTTCTCCGCAGGTCGCGCGGTCGACAAGGCCGACGACAACGAGTTCAACCTGCTCGAAGTCGGCGAACTGCTCAACGCGAAGTAAGGCGTCGATCCTCACCTGAAACAGCCCCCGTTTGCAGGAACTGGGGCTGTTTGCATATTGGCAGGCTGCAATGCGCAGATGACTATTCGAAGCGGAATGCCAGGCGTTTGTTGGTGAGCTTGGAGAGCTGCTGCAAACGACCATCGAGGCGCTCGCCGGCGAAATCGCGATACTCCGCGGGAACGACGAATTCGAGATCGAGATCCGGGTTGGACGACTTCGCGAACGTCAGATTGCGCACGATCCCCGGCATCGACGCCGAGAAGAGGTACACGACCCGCAGAATGCCCCCCAACAACTTGGCGCGCTCCATATATAGCGGCGTAGCGATCGTCGCCAGCGCCCCGGTCGCGCCGTTATCATTCAGCCCTTCGAAGCGATAGTAGTTCGCGAGCGCAATGAACGCCCGTCCGGGATGGCTGATGCCGACGAAAGACGAGTGCGCAATGATGTTCAGCGCCTGCAAGCCGCGATAGTCGGGGTGGGCACGCCAACTGATATCTGCCAGAAGACAGGCGGCTTGCCGGTATCGCGCCTCTTCCTCCGTCTCTGATATGCCGAACAAGGGCATGATCCGCCCCGTCCAGTCAGCGAGCTCGCGGGCGTGCTCGGGAGAGCGCGCGCGCAAAATGGCGAGCTCGCTCGCAGCCGCCAGCAACGGATCGGCGCGGCGCTCGCTTTCGGACAGCAGCGAATAGAGGTAGCCTTCACGGACGCCCTGCCCCGAGAACGAGATGACCGAGGGCTTCATCGCGCTCAGGACTTCCTTCATAGCAACGGCGCCGAAGGGCAGCAGTGCGCGGCGATACTTCGAAACCGCCATCCATGCCGGGTCCTTGGAATCCCTGGCCGTCTCGACCTGGCTGAGGAACTGCATCATCGCGTCGAGCGAGACTTCGTAGCCCTGCATCATGTGCAACGGATAGTTGGTCATTTCCATGTGTAACTTGGCGATGTTTCGCCATGTGCCGCCAACCGCATAGAAGGTTCGGCCCTCGCCCTTTGCCAGCAGCTTGGCGCTCGTCTTCACATGCTTGCGGGCAAACGCGTGTGCTTTGGCAAGCGAACCGCCGGCATATTCCGACAGACGCAGACCACCGAGCGGCAGCGTAATACCCTTGCCGATCTCCTTGCCCTTGATGTCAATCAGCTCAAGCGAGCCGCCGCCCAAGTCGCCGGCGATGCCGTCCGGGGCAAAGAAGCCGCTGACGATACCGAGAGCGGAAAACTTGGCCTCCTCCTCGCCTGAGAGTACGCGAACCTTGCGCCGGAGGATGGTTTCGGCCCGATGAATGAAGTCCGGTCCGTTGGACGCCTCGCGGGCTGCGGCCGTGGCCAGCACGTACATCGTGGCCGCGCGTGCCTGATCGGACAGCGCCTTGAAACGATGCAGGGCGTTCAAGGCACGCTCGACGCTGGCCTCGTCCATCTTGCCGGTCAGCGCGATGCCTTTGCCGAGGCCGCAGAGTACCTTTTCGTTGAAAAGGATCGTCGGCGACCGGGACATGCCTTCATAGATGACCACCCGGATCGAGTTCGACCCGATATCGACGACGGAGACCGGAGCAATCCCTGGAAGGCGCCCCTGGGCTTCTGATTCAACCATACAGGTCCAGTTTATCTTTGCGTTCGGCCGGAAAGCAGGCCGGCAATCAGCATTGGCGCACTGGATTTCAGGGCTTCACCACGGCCGGAAAGGCTGGGATTGGTCATGAAATACTGTTGCGCGTTGAACGGCTCCTCGCCCTTGCGCACTTCCATGCGCCGGGACGTTCCGTCGGCCAATATCTCGTAGCTTTGCTGATTGTCAATGAGATTGCCAAGCATGATCTGTGACAAAACCTGCTCATGAACGGTCGGATTGGTGAGCGGAACCAGCGTTTCGACGCGCCGATCGAGATTTCTGGGCATCATGTCTGCGGAGCCGATGTAAACGAGTGCCTTGTCGGAGGGAAGTCCCTGACCGTTGCCAAAGCAGAAGATGCGGCTGTGTTCCAGGAAGCGACCCACGATGGATTTGACACGGATATTCTCGGAAAGGCCGGCCACCTGCGGGCGCAGGCAGCAGATGCCGCGAATGACCAGATCGATCTCGACGCCGGCGCGGCTCGCCGTGTAGAGCGCATCGATGATCTCCGGATCGACCAGCGAATTCATCTTCATCCAGATCGCCGCCGGCGCGCCGCTCTTGGCGTGCTTGATCTCTTCCTCGATATGTCGAACGATGCGCGAGCGCAGCGTATACGGGGAAACCGCGAGCTTCATGCTTTCTTCCGGCTCGCCATAGCCGGTGATGAAGTTAAAGATATTCGCCATATCGTGCGCGATCACCGGGTTGCAGGTGAAAAACGACAGGTCGGTGTAGATCTTTGCGGTAATCGGGTGATAGTTGCCGGTACCGAGGTGGCAGTAGCTACGCAGCTTGCCTTCTTCGCGGCGAACGACCAGCGACATTTTGGAGTGCGTCTTCAGTTCGATAAAGCCGAAGACAACCTGGACGCCAGCACGCTCAAGGTCGCGCGCCCATCGGATGTTGGCCTCTTCGTCGAAACGAGCCTTCAGCTCCACAAGTGCAGTCACGGACTTTCCGGATTCAGCCGCATCGATCAAAGCGCGGACGATCGGACTGTCGTTCGATGTGCGGTAGAGCGTCTGCTTTATCGCCAGAACGTCAGGATCGCGCGCAGCCTGGAGAAGAAACTGGACCACCACGTCGAAGGATTCATAGGGGTGGTGGACGACCATGTCCTTCTCGCGGATGGCTGCGAAGCAGTCGCCTGCGTGCTCGCGGACGCGTTCGGGAAATCGCGCATTGTAGGGCGGAAATCGAAGATCGTCGCGCGGCGCCTTGGTGATCTCGGAGAGCGTGTTCAAGGCGAGCAGGCCCGGCAGGACCGCGACGCGGTTGTCCGGGACGTTCAACGCCTGGACAACGAACTGCCGCAACGACGCCGGCATCTCGGAATCGGTTTCGATGCGGATCACGGAACCGCGACGACGTCGCTTCAGCGCCGTTTCGAAGAAGCGTACCAGATCTTCGGCTTCTTCTTCCACTTCGATATCGCTGTCGCGGATGATGCGGAAGGTTCCGGAACCCTGTACCTCGTAGCCTGGATAGAGCCGGTAGATGAAGATGTTTGCGACATCCTCGAGCGTGATGTAGCGAATGGTATTGCCGTCGTCAGGCAGCCGCACAAAACGGTCCAGCGCCGGCGGCAGACGCAGCAGTGCCGTCATCGGGTCGCGGCCGTTCTTGCTGACCAGCTGAAGGCCGATCGAGAAGCCCAGGTTCGGAATGAAGGGGAACGGGTGCGCCGGGTCGATCGACAGGGGCGTCAGGACCGGGAAGATCGCCTGCTCGAATTCGGTCGCAAGCCAGTTGCGGTCGGTTTCGCTGAGCGCGCCCGGACGGACGATCAGAATGTCTTCCTTAGCCAGATACTGCTGCAGGACCGCCAGCGATGCCTGCTGCTCCATCTGCAGGTTGTCGATTTCCTGCAGGATGGCGTCAAGCTGTTCTGCCGGCGTCTTGCCATCCGGAGTACGGACAACGATGTTCTGGCGCACCTGGCCTTCGAGGCCGGCCACGCGCACCATGAAGAATTCATCGAGGTTGGCAGCCGAAATCGAGAGGAAGCGAACGCGCTCGAGCAGCGGATGCTCAGTGTTCAGCGTCTCCTCAAGGACACGGCGGTTGAACTGCAGCCAGGAGAATTCGCGGTTGATGAACCGCTCGGGGCTCGCCAGCAATTCTTCAAGCGGCGGAACATTCCCCTTTGTTTCGGGAGTAGGCTCGAGGTGCTCCGCGACTGCACTGTCCATGATCTGATTGCCCCGTTTCAATTTGGCCAAGCCAAGTATATCAGTTTCACGACGGAACTGTGACAGTCAATCGACCGGGCCCGAATTACCCAATTCATTCAATACTTCGGCGGCGAGCGACCGGGTAATCTTGGTGCCCCTCGAGAGGGCGAGCCGGTCAAGCCTTTCGACGATCGTCTGGGCCGCATTCAGCGACCGCTCCATCCGGTTGACGATATAAAGGACAAGTTTGTCATCTATATTAAGCTGCCGGTCTGCAAACAGCTTGACGATGACCTGAGACAGCAGTTCCTCATCCGGCTCGCCGATTTCGACGACGGTCGCCGCCCTCAAGCGGGAACGCAGATCCGCCAGTTGTACTGGCCACGACATCGGCCACAGGCGACTGGTCATCAACAGGCTGTTGCCGTTTTCGCGCACGCTGTTGATCACATGGAAAAGCTCGGTGTCGTCGAAACCGACGCGATCGACGTCTTCAAAAAGCACTGGACCCGCAGCAGCGGCGACGCTCGCGTTGGCGCCTGCCTTCGGCCAGATATCGGCGGCGCGGCTATGCTCCTGCCAAATGTTGGCAAGGTGCGATTTTCCCGATCCGACGGGGCCCGCAAGGATCACGACAGGGGATGGCCACTGTGGCCAGGCATCGACGATCGAGACCGCAGCAGCGAGCCGCTCGGAGACTAGCAGGTCGTCGCGCCCGGTTGCGGCGTCATGCGAAAAGGCCAAGGGAATCTGCTCGACGACCCTGCGCCTTGAACCAGCATTTTTCACATCAGTCATTTAAGGTCAGCTTTTGTCTTCCGGGCGCGGCCCGTCGTCGACCCGCCCGCATAAAGATCGCTTTCAAGGTAGCGCGAAAGAGCAAACCGAACAAGCACGCCGACGGCGGCGGCCGCAGGAACCGCGACCAGGAGGCCAACGAAACCAAACAGCGCGCCGAAGGCAAAGAGCGCGAACATCAGCCATACCGGATGCAGGCCGACGCTATGGCCCACCAGCTTCGGCTGCAGGATGTTGCCTTCCATGAACTGCCCGCTGAAAAATACGGCAAGAACGGCACCGACCCAGAGGTAGTCCGGCCAGAACTGGACAATGGCCACACCTACCGCAAGGATCAGGCCGACCATGGAACCGACATAGGGGATGAAGCTGATCATGCCTGCGAAAAGGCCGATCAGCAGACCGAAGTTAAGACCGACGACGGAGAGGCCCACAGCATACCAGATGCCAAGAATGAGGCACAACGAGCCCTGCCCACGAATGAAGCCGGCGATTGCCTGATCGATCTCGCGCATGATCTGGTGGACATTCGCGACGTAGTCGCGCGGAATGTACTGATCGACCTTGGCGACCATGCGGTCCCAATCGAGAAGCATGTAGAATGCCACCACCGGCGTCACGATCATCAGGGAGATCACGTTGACGACGGCGAGGCCCGAACTCCAGACTTGGCCGAAGAGACCGGTCAAAAGACCGAAGCCCTGTGACAGGATTTCGGAGAAGTTGTTCTTGATCGTTCCGAGCTGGCTCTTGATCCAATCCGGCAGCATCGAATTCTGTTGTTCGATGATGAATTTCTGCAGCCGATCGATGTAAGTCGGGAGGCGGCCGGCAAAATCGGCGAACTGGCTTGCAAGAACCGGAATGAGGATTATCAGGGCTAGGACGATAACGATCACGAAGGCGATCAGAATGACGATCGTAGCCATAAGGCGGCTGAGGCCGAACCGCTCGAGCCTATCGGCAACAGGATCCAGAAAGTAAGCCAGCGCCATGCCTGCCAGGAACGGCAGCAAGATTGAACTGAAAACCAGAAGGAATGCGATGAAAACCGCGAGCACGACCAACCAGAAGATGACCTGGCGCTTCAGCCCCGCGCCGCTAACCTGCTGTGGCATTACAATCCCCGCTGATCGACCGACGCACCAAGCCGCCGCATCACACCGATGCAGCCTTTGAGCCACATAGGATGCAGGTGCGAGTATGGTCAACCACCCCGACGCTCAAAATCCCGAACAGGTCAGTCAAAAGAGCGGGAAATTGGGGCTTTCTCCGCGCAATCCCTTGCATAAACGCCCCTGTCATGCAATTGCGACCCGCATGTGACGCGGGGACATTTTACCCGCCCGAAGACAGCCATCGGAGAGCAGTATGAGCCAGTCTGGAAGAAACGGCCTGACCTATAGCGACGCAGGCGTCGACATCGACGCCGGCAACCTGCTGGTGGAGAAGATCAAGCCCGCCGTGCGCTCGACGCGCCGCCCTGGCGCGGACGGCGAAATCGGCGGCTTCGGCGGTCTTTTCGACCTGAAAGCAGCAGGCTTCAGCGATCCAGTCCTCGTTGCCGCCAATGACGGCGTTGGAACCAAGCTGAAGATCGCCATCGACGCGGACTATCATGAAACCGTCGGCATCGACCTCGTCGCGATGTGTGTCAACGATCTGGTGGTCCAGGGTGCCGAACCGCTGTTCTTCCTCGACTACTTCGCCACCGGCAAGCTTGATCCTGACCAGGGCGCGGCCATCGTCGGCGGTATCGCCGCGGGCTGCCGCGAGGCCGGCTGTGCGCTGATCGGCGGCGAGACGGCGGAAATGCCCGGCATGTACTCCTCCGGCGACTATGATCTCGCGGGCTTTGCTGTCGGCGCAGCCGAGCGAGGCCAGTTGCTGCCATCCGACGACATTGCCGAAGGCGACGTTATCCTCGGCCTTGCCTCCTCGGGCGTTCATTCCAACGGGTTCTCGCTGGTCCGCAAGATCGTCGGCATTTCGGGCCTTGCCTGGGACGCCCCGGCTCCATTCGCCGCCGGCAAGAACCTCGGCGAAGCGCTGCTCACGCCGACGCGCATCTATGTGAAGCCGCTGCTCAAGGCGATCCGCGAAACCAATGCCATCAAGGCACTGGCGCATATCACAGGCGGTGGCTTCCCGGAGAACATTCCGCGCGTCCTTCCAAAGCACCTCACGGCGGAAATCGATCTGGCTGCGGTCAACGTTCCGCCTGTTTTCTCCTGGCTTGCCAAGACGGGCGGTGTCGAAGCGACGGAGATGTTGCGCACTTTTAACTGCGGCATCGGCATGATCGCCGTCGTCTCGGCTGAAAATGTCGCAACCGTCACCGCTGCGCTCGAAGCAGAGGGCGAGAGGGTCGTGCAGCTCGGCCGGATGATTGCCCGCATCGAAGGCACTGGCGGAACGCTCTACAAGGGTATGCTCGCCATATGACGTCACCGCGCAAACGCGCCGTCGTCTTCATCTCCGGCGGCGGCTCCAACATGATGGCGCTCGTCGCCGCGGCCAAGGCGGCTGATTTTCCGGCAGAGATTGTCGGCGTCATCTCTGACAAGGCCGATGCCGGCGGGCTTGCCAAGGCTGCTGCGGAAGGCATTCCGACCTTCGCCTTCATGCGCAAGGAGTACGCCAGCAAGGAAGCCCACGAGGCCGCAATCTTTGCTGCACTCGATGAACTGTCTCCCGACATCCTGTGCCTCGCCGGATACATGCGCCTCCTGAGCGGCACCTTCATCCAGCGATACGAGGGGCGGATGATCAACGTTCACCCCTCGCTGCTTCCGATGTTTCCCGGTCTGCACACGCATCAGCGCGCGATCGACGCGGGCATGCGGATTTCCGGCTGCACCGTGCATTTCGTGACCGAAGGCATGGACGAAGGGCCGGTCATTGGTCAGGCGGCCGTTCCGATCCTGTCCGGAGACACCGCCGAGACGCTGGCAGCGCGCGTCCTCACAGTCGAGCACCAGCTTTATCCCGAGGCGCTGCGGCTCTTCGCCGCGGGCAAGGTGAAGATGGAAGGCGGCAAGGCCGTCACAACCGGCACGACTCCAACGCCGGCAACAGGCGGGCAGGTTATCTCCCTCATCGGTAACCGGGCCTGAGCTCAGGCCGCAAGTGCCCGTGGCTGGTGCAGCGTGCCATCGCTGTAGACGAAGCGTCCGCCGCGGAAGGTAGCGCGGATCCGGTGCACTTCGCCCGCTTCGACGACAACCAGATCGGCGCGCTGGCCGACGGCGATCTCGCCGCGATCCAAGAGGCCCGCAGAGCGCGCGGCATTCCTGGTCGCCATCGCAACGGCCGTCGGCAGATTGGTCTGATCGGCAATCTTGAAGATGCCGGGCACGAAGGCAGCCGGATGATAGTCGGCGGCAATAACGGTCAACAGACCGGCGCTTGCAGCATCCAGTGCGCTCAAATTGCCCGACATGGACTGCCCGCGAAGAGCATTCGGGGCACCCATCAGCGTCCATAGGTCACGACGTCGTGCTTCCTCGGCTGCTGCAAGCGTCACCGGAAACTCGCTGATCGTGACGCCGAGATCGTGCATCTCGGCGACCTTCTCCGCGCTATCATCGTCGTGGGAGGCAAGCGACAACCCATGGCGCAATGACAGATCGACGATATGCTTCAACTTGATATCTATGTCCGGATTGTTGCGCATGGCGATACGCTTCGCCACCATTTCAGCCGCCATCTCCTGGGAGACGGCGCGGCGCTCAGCAATGCTCAGGATGTAGCTCTGGATGTTGTTGTACTGACCCTGCCCCGGCGTGTGGTCGGTCAACGAGACCATGTCAACATGACCGGCGTTGAGCAGCTTTTCGAGCGCCGGCGCGGCGCCAAGATTGGTGATCTCGTAGCGTGCGTGAACGCGGTGGTCGATCAGCAGATCATCCCTGAGGCTGGTGATGCCTTCAATGATGGCGGCAGTGGTCTCGAGGGAGCGAACATGGCCGTAGACACTCTCGGTGGCAAAGGAGACCGCTGCAAACGCAGTTGTGACGCCATGAGCGGCAAGCTTCTTGTCCAGTTCGTGAATCCCGAAGTTGATCGGCATCATCGCATTCGGACGCGGCGCGATTTCCCGCTCTATCATATCGCCATGCAGATCGACGAAGCCAGGCATCAGCAGGCGCCCACCGCCATCGATGACGCCCCCCGCGACGGCTTCCGGCCGGATCTCGGCAATGACGCCATCCTCGATGCGGACCGAGCCGTTGCTCACGACCTCATCTGGAAGAACGATCGTAAAATTGCTGAGCCACATCGGCGTTCTCCTAACGGACGGTGAATTATGACAAGCCGGAGCGCATAGCGCTGATTCATGACATCGGTGTGAAGACTATCAGACAAGCTACCGCTACAGGTCTAGCCGGTTCAGAACGGCCCATTGCAAAAGAACGATCGTCTTGAGATCGACGATCTCGCCGCTCTCGACCATCGCCATCGCCTTCTCGAGCGGGATCTCCAGCACCTCGATATCCTCGTGCTCTTCGGCAAGACCGCCGCCGTTCGAGACACGATCCGTCGTATCGATCGTGGCCGCGAAGAAGTGGATGACTTCCATGCTGGACCCTGGCGAGCTGTAGGCCTTGAAAAGGAACCGGACGTCGCGGACGCGAAATCCGGTCTCCTCCACCGCTTCGCGACGGATGGCGGCTTCCGGCTCGTCGCCGTCGAGCAGCCCGGCGGGCGTTTCGAGCATCCAGGCGGGTTCGCCGTGAAGCTGGAGCGGCAGGCGGAACTGCTTGACAAGGACCACGGTGCCGCGTTTGGGATCATAGAGGAGGATCGTCGCTGCGGGGGTACGGTGGTAGACCTCGCGGCTGACGCGATGGGTTTCACCTTCTGAATTCGTGTAGTCGACCAGATAGTTGCTGAGCCGTGTCCAGCCTTTCGAGAGCGTCTCTTCGCTTGCGACTTCGGCTTTTGCTTTCTCGAATTTCGTCATGCGACATCCCTGCGCAGCCAGACCTTGTTGTCGTGAACGGCCGCTCCTCCATAGGGGGCCACGGGATCGGCACCAGTCAGTACGTTAATCCCTTCACCGTCCACATGCGCCTTGTTGGGCCACAAGCCTTCGGCAATAAGCACGCCCGGCTTTACCTCGGTGGTGATCCGGGCGTGGAGGCGCACCTCGCCCCTGATATTGCCGACCAGAACGATATCGCCATGCGAAATCCCTTGCGCCGCGGAATCCTCAGGATTGATCATCAGCTCAGGACGCCCCTCCTTCTGGCGAGATGTCTTGGTCTCGGAAAAGCTGGAATTCAGGAAGTTGCGGGCGGGCGATGTCGCCAGACGGAAGGGATGCTCGGCGTCTGCCACCTCGATGACATCGACCTGATCGGGAAACGCCGGCAGCTCCACATGCGGGCCAAGCAGCCCTACAGCTTCGGGCGGCCGGTTTGGCGCTGGCTGGTTGATCCAGTCCGGGCGGAAACGAAACTTGCCGTCAGGGTGCGCAAAGCCGTTCAGGAAATGCGCATCCTCGAACTCCGGCTGGCGATCGAACCACTTGTGTTCCAGGAAATGGTCGTAGTCCGGCAGGTCGCTGGCGGCGAGAACCCGGTCGATCAGCTCACGGGCCGTGAAGCCGAAGCCCGGACGATCGGCGACGCCGAGGCGTTTTGCGAGTTCCTCGATAACAAAGAGGTTGGTGCGCACGGTCGATGGCGGCTCGACAAGCTTGGGACCAAGCAAGATGTGGTTCTGGCCGCCGGCGCGATAGATGTCGTCGTGCTCAACGAACATGGTGGCCGGGATGACGATATCGGCCATATCAGCGGTCTCGGTCATGAACTGCTCATGCACGGCAACAAATAGGTCGTCGCGGGCAAAGCCCCGCTTCACCAGTCGCTGCTCTGGCGCGATGTTCACGGGATTGGTGTTCTGAATCAGCATGGCCGTAACGGGGCCGCGGTTGCGGAGCGCCACGGCATCTCCGGTCAGAGCGCGACCGATCTGCGACTGGTCGATCATCCGGATGTCTGCATCCTTCATCGGCTTGCCGGTCAGCTCCGCGTTGTTCATGCGGAATATGTCGCTGTTCGAGTGGAACGCGCCCCCGCCCTCATATTGCCAGGAACCGAGCACGGTGGCGATCGAGGCGGCGGCATGCATGGCCACTGCGCCATTGCGCTGGCGCGTGAAGCCGTAGCCGAGACGGAAATATGTCTTCTTGGTCGTGCCGACGAGCTTGCCGAAGGCCTCTATCTCTTCGACGGAAAGGCCCGTGATTGCGGCAGCCCATTCCGGTGTCCTGGATTTCAGATGCGCTTCCAACCCAGCCGGATCGTCGGCATATTTTGCCATGTAGGCGCGATCGGCATAGCCATCGCGGAAGGCGATGTGCATGACGGCGCAGGCGAGCGCCGCATCCGTGCCGGGCTTGACGATCAGCGCCATGTCGGCCTGTTTCATCGTCGGATTGTCGTAAATGTCGATCACGACGATCTTGGCCTGACGCTCCTTGCGGGACTTGATGGCGTGGGTCATGACGTTGACCTGGGTCGCGACCGCATTGGTGCCCCAGATGACGACGCAATCGGTGCGCGCCATCTCGCGCGGATCTGGTCCCCGCAATGTACCCGTCGCCATGGTGAAACCGGTCCAGGCGGGATTGGTGCAGATCGATGAGAAGAAGCCGGAGTAGCGCTTGGCATGGCGCAGGCGTTCGATGCTGTCGCGCTGCACCCACCCCATGGTGCCGGCATAGTAGTAGGGCCAGATCGCCTCGTTGCCGTCCTTGGTCTCCGCCTTGACGAAGGCCTCGGCGATCTCGTCCAGCGCATTGTCCCAGGATATCTGCTGCCACTCGCCTGCCCCCTTGGCGCCTTTTCGGCGTTGCGGGTGCATGAGCCGGTCCGGGTGGTAAAGCCGCTCGGCGTAGCGTGCCACCTTGGCACAGATGACTCCAGCGGTATAGGAGTGGTCGTTCGCGCCGCGCACACGGCCAATGCGACCGTCCTCGGTCAGCTCGACCTCCAGCGCGCATGTGGAGGGACAGTCGTGCGGACAGGCGGTATGGCCGACCTTGGTTTCAGACTTCGGAGATTTGGCTTGGATGGGGGTCGCAATGTTCATGGGAATTCTATATTCCAACCGGGAACCGGCCAAAAGCCACAAATGACGCCGATCAGGCGAATTCATCACGGGCATCAGCAAAAATGAACTACCGCCACATCTACCACGCGGGCAACTTTGCCGATGTGCTGAAGCATGCCGTCCTGGCCCGCCTCGTTCGCTACATGCAGAATAAGGATGCTGGCTTTCGCGTGCTAGACACGCATGCCGGCCTCGGTCTCTACGACCTTTCCTCCGAAGAGGCGCAAAAAACAGGCGAATGGCGCGACGGCATCGGCAAAATCCTGGATGCCGAGCTTGCGCCGCAAGTTGCCGAGCTGCTGGAGCCCTACCTCACTGCTGTCCGGGAACTCAACCCGAATGGCGGCATCCGTTTTTATCCCGGTTCGCCCAAGCTTTCTCGCATGCTGTTTCGTCCGCAGGATCGGCTTTCGGCCATGGAACTGCACCCCGAAGACTATGTGCGTCTGCACCGCCTGTTCGAAGGCGACCACCATGCCCGCATCACCGAACTCGATGGCTGGCTTTCACTCGGCGCGCATCTGCCGCCGAAGGAAAAGCGCGGCATCGTCCTGGTCGATCCGCCGTTTGAAGAGGAAGGCGAATACGACCGCCTGGTCGACGGGCTTGCGAAGGCTTATCGCCGCTTCCCCGGCGGAATCTATTGCCTCTGGTATCCGCTGAAGCGCGGCGCGCCGCTCAAGGAATTCCACGAGGCGCTGCAGGCTCTCGACATTCCGAAGACTCTTTGCGTCGAACTCAGCGTGCGCAGCGATCGTGGCATCACCGGTCTCACGGGTTCGGGTCTGATCGTCGTCAATCCGCCCTATACCCTGAAGGACGAGTTGCACGCGCTGCTGCCGGCGCTAAAGGACCATATGGCGCAGGACCGCTACGCTTCGCATCGCGCATTCTGGCTGCGCGGGGAAAGCAAAGCTGCGAAAGACGATTGACCCGCTCTCGCGGTAGCGAAATAGTCCAGGCAAACAGACGGCCTTTCAGAGAGAAAAACGATGAAGATTCTTTGCGCACCGACCTCGCCCTACTCCAGCAAGGTACGGATGGCTGCGCGCTATCTTGATCTCGAAGCCACCGAAATTCGCGTCGACACCAACGCCGGACCGGCGGTGCTCGTCGACAACAATCCGCTTGGAAAAATCCCGACGCTGCTGACGGACGACGGCCTCTCGATCTTCGACAGCATCGCGATCATGCACTATTTCGGCCGGCTGAAAGGCAAGCAGCTCTATCCTGTAAAGAACGGCAAGCGCACCGACGCCGAAATCCTCGAAGCACTGTGCGACGGCATTTGCGATTGTCTGCTGGCGATCGTCTACGAACGCCGGTTTCGCGACGACGAGAAAGTGCACCAGCCGTGGATCGATCGGCAATGGAAGAAAGCCGTCAGCGGGCTCAACCACCTGAGCGTCCACCTGCCGAAGATCGGCAAGAAGCTGCATGGGGGCCACTTTGCGCTTGCCGCGACCCTCGGCTACCTCGACCTGCGTTTCAAGGGACAGTGGGAGGCAGATCACTCCGAGCTGATCGGCTGGCTTCGCGACTTCGAGAAGAAATTCTCCGCCTACGGCGAGCTGAAGCCTCAGAGCTGAGGCTTTTCCCGGTCGGCCTTGACAAAATCGATGACGCGCAGCGCCGCCGGCAGTTGCCGGTGGCTCGGATAATAAAGAAAGTGGCCGGGATAGAAGGGCCTGCGCGGACCGCACGTGGTTGTCAAAAGAGATAGCCCCGCCCGTCCCCCTGAAGCACGGCATCTGATATGATGTGTCCTGGTCACCCAGCGTAAGCGGCCCCTGGACCTCGATCTCGACCTCGACCTCGATTTCGTCGCACGTGAACTCCCATCGATAGATTGCGCCGCCGGCGAAGCGGTGAACGCGGGCCGATCGGGACCACGATCATGTCGGAGGCACTTTCGCCGAAGCGTATGCCGGCATCGAAGCCCGATGACATCATGTCGACGAGTGTATTGTTGATGACCACTTCGACCTCCACGGAGGGATCGACCCCCAGGAATCGCAAGACGATCGGCAAGAGCACGAACCGTGTGGCTGCGCGGGCTGCGTTGATGCGAAGTTTTCCAATTGGTTGGCCTCGAAACAGATGACCGCTGCGCAAAAAACAAAAAAAGCCGGACACTGCGTCCGGCTTTTTTGTCATTCGATGTTCGGCCTAGAACTTCATGCCGATACCGACCTTGACGCTGTGTTCGTCGTAGCCGCGCGAAACGTTCGTGCCGCCGATGTCGAAGTCGTTGTGCTGGTAGTCGGTGTAGCGATATTCCACACGAGCCGTGATGTTGTTCGTGATGAACGTTTCCGCACCTGCGCCAACCGTGTAGCCGAGCGCCGTATCAGTGTCGGAGCCGACAGCATTGCTGAACTTGTTCTTGGTCGCAGCCAGACCAGCCGTACCATAGAGCAGGAAGGGGTTGAGGTCGTAGCCGATGCGGCCACGGAGCGAGCCATTGACTTCGTTCTTGGCGATGCCACCGTCTGCCGGAGCGTCAGCGCCGGAATAACCGATATCGCCTTCAACACCGTATACGATCTGGCCCTGCTGCCAGTTGTAGCCGCTGTAGATCTGGCCGCCGAAAGCACGAGCGTTGTACGTGTCGGTGAAGCTGCCCAGGTTATAGGTGCCGGCGCCGCCGAGGTAGAAGCCCTGCCAGTTGCCGGCCGGGTTTACCGGCTCATTCTGTGCAATCGGCGCCTCAGGAATCTGGTCAACGGCGTCTGCTGCATAAGCAGCGGATACACCACCAAGGGCAACGCTCGAAACCAACAGGCCAGCAATAAAAGTACGCATACTCGTCTCCTTTCAAACCCGCGCCCTTCGCCAACTGTCTTATAGCGAAGCATTCGCGAGCAATTACTTACGTCCCTTTCGGATCGAGAGGGAAACTGATGCCCAAATGAGGATTTGGAAGAGCCAAATTGTGATTTGATTGTGGCGCCTGGGTGGCTGAAATTCGATGTTGCTTTGCCGCAACAAACTATTTGTTAACCTTATCGAATGATTAAAACGTTAATACTTATTTTATGAGAATAATACCTTAAATAATACGGACAACATCACGCCCTGCTCTCGGACTCCCACCCCTATTTATAAGGTCTGCGCACGCGTCTATATAAGCAGCGCACAGACTCGCGTGATGAAGAGGCATGATTTTGAGGGACAAAAGACTTCGCACGGCACTCGTGACCGGCGCGGCCAAAAGAATAGGCCGGGCGATAATCGAAGATCTAGCAGCGAGCGGCTTTGCCGTCGTCATCCATGCGAACCGTTCGATCGAGGCGGCCGAGAATTTCGCGGCAGAATTGCGGCAAAAGGGCTTGAGGGCGATTTCGCTGCAGGCCGACCTGAAAGATATTTCCGCGACGAGCGGGCTGATAAAGAGGGCCTCGGAAGAGCTGGGGCCCATCGATTTGCTCGTCAACAACGCATCGGCCTTCCACAATGATTCGGCAGATCGCTTCGATGTAGCTGCGTGGGAGGAGCATTTCGCGTTGCATGTACGGGCGCCCTCGATATTGGCTGCGGCATTTGCCGAGCAATTGCCGCAAGTCAGTACGGGCCTGATCGTCAATGTGATCGACCAGCGTGTCTGGGCGCTCAATCCCACTTTCTATTCCTACACGCTTTCGAAAGCGGCACTCTGGACGGCAACGCAGACCATGGCGCAGAGCTTTGCGCCGCGGATCCGCGTGAACGCCCTTGGTCCCGGCCCGACTGTGCGCAGTGCGAGGCAGACGGAAGAGGACTTCCAGGCGCAGGTCGACGGGCTTATCATGAAGGTGGGGCCGGGATTCGGCGAGTTCGGACGAACGATCCGCTTCCTCTATGACACGCCCTCGATCACCGGCCAAATGATTGCCCTCGACGGCGGCCAGCATCTTGCCTGGCAGACGCCCGATGTGGCGGAGATTACGGAATGACTTCAAGGAAGCTGCCGGACGGCGGTGTTCTTTACGACGAAACCGACGAGAACGAAGACGACATCGAAGTGGAGAGCGATGCCTCTGCTGCGCCGATGTCGGCTGTGGTCGACTGGAACGAGGGTGGGCTCAACGAAACGGGCCTGATCGGCGCCGAGCTGATCGCCGAATTCGTCAAGCGGCTGCCGAACAGCCCCGGCGTTTACCGCATGTTCAACGAAGCCGGCGACGTGCTCTACGTCGGGAAGGCCCGCAGCTTGAAGAAGCGCGTCGGCAACTATGCGATGGGCCGCGTCCACTCCAACCGCATTGCCCAGATGGTGCGCCAGACGGCAAACATGGAGTTCGTGACGACGCGCACCGAGATCGAAGCGCTGTTGCTGGAAGCGAATCTGATCAAACGCTTGCGGCCGCGCTTTAACGTTCTGCTGCGCGACGACAAGTCGTTTCCCTATATCCTCATCTCCGGCGGCCACCGTGCGCCGGCCATCCTGAAACACCGCGGCGCCCGTGCCAGAAAGGGCGACTATTTCGGGCCGTTTGCCTCTGCCGGCGCTGTCGGTCGGACGATCAATTCGCTGCAGCGCGCCTTTCTTATCCGGACCTGTACGGACAGCGTCTTCGAGACGCGCACCCGTCCCTGTCTGCTCTTCCAGATCAAGCGCTGTTCGGCGCCGTGCACGCACGAGATCAGCGACGCTGGCTACGGCGAACTCGTGCAGGAAGCCAGGGATTTCCTCTCCGGCAAGAGCCAGAAGGTGAAGGCGCATATGGCCGAGGCGATGAACGCCGCAGCCGAGGACCTCGATTTCGAACGGGCTGCCGTCTATCGCGACCGCCTCGCCTCGCTGTCGCACGTGTCGAGCCATCAGGGCATCAACCCTGCCAGCGTCGATGAGGCCGATGTCTTCGCGATACATCACGACGGCGGCGTTTCCTGTATCCAGGTCTTCTTTTTCCGGACGGGGCAGAACTGGGGCAATCGCGCCTATTTCCCGAAAGCCGATCCGCAGCTGTCGGGCGGCGAGGTGCTGAGCGCCTTCCTGGCCCAGTTTTACGACGACAAACCGGTGCCGAAGCAGATCCTGCTGTCGGAGACAGTCGACGAGATGGAGCTTCTTGCTGCGGCCCTCGCTGAAAAGGCAGGACGCAAGATTTCCATCCTCGTGCCGCAGCGAGGCGAAAAGCGCGATCTCGTCGAGCATGTCATCGGCAATGCGCGCGAAGCGCATGGGCGCAAGCTCGCCGAAACCGCATCGCAATCGCGGCTGCTGGAAGGCTTCAAGGAGACCTTCAAGCTCTCGTACGTGCCGCAGCGCGTCGAGATTTACGACAACTCGCATATCATGGGCACTAACGCCGTCGGCGGCATGGTGGTCGCCGGGCCTGAGGGGTTCGTGAAGAACCAGTATCGCAAGTTCAACATCAAATCGACGGACATCACGCCGGGCGACGACTTCGGCATGATGCGCGAAGTGATGACACGGCGGTTCTCGCGGCTGATCAAGGAGGAAGGCATCCCGGATCGGAGCCAGCCGGTATCGGCAGCGGATGCTGTGGACATGCCCTTTCCTGCTTGGCCCGACGTCATCCTTATCGATGGCGGCCAAGGGCAGATGACAGCAGTTCGGGCGATTCTTGAGGAGCTCGGCATTGCCGACAGCGTGACAGCCATCGGCGTCGCCAAGGGCGTCGACCGAGACGCCGGCCGCGAGCGATTCTTCCAGAAAGGCCGCGAGAGTTTCGCGCTTCCGCCGCGCGATCCGGTTCTGTATTTCATTCAGCGCATGCGCGATGAAGCACACCGTTTCGCCATTGGATCGCACCGGGCGCGGCGCAAGAAAGAGATGGTCAAGAATCCTCTCGACGAAATCGGCGGCATCGGCCCGTCGCGCAAGCGCGCCCTGCTCCAGCATTTCGGGACAGCCAAGGCCGTGTCGCGTGCTGCCCTTTCGGACCTGATGGCCGTCGAGGGCATTTCGGAAACTGTCGCCAAGCAGGTTTATAATCATTTTCACGACGACGCCGCGAAATAGGTGGAGTCGGTCGCAAATTCCACGCAAAGGCAGCAAAAAAACAGAAAGAATGTTGACGCCTTGCGGTCAAAGCCGTCATCTACGGACGCACCAATTCAGAGAAAAGCTTCATGGCATCGCGCGCATACAATATTCCCAATCTGCTGACATACGGCCGCATCCTGGCTGTGCCACTGATCGTCCTGTGCTTCTTCCTCGAAGGGAAGCTGGCGATCAGCAACACCGCCCGGTGGGTGGCGCTGTGGATATTCGTCATCGCGTCGCTGACGGACTTCCTCGACGGTTACCTTGCGCGCATCTGGAACCAGACATCGAATATCGGCCGGATGCTCGACCCCATCGCCGATAAATTGCTTGTGGCCTCTATTCTGCTGCTCGTTGCCGCGGATCAGACGATCGCCGGTTGGTCGATCTGGGCAGCAATTACCATTCTCTGCCGTGAAATTCTGGTGTCCGGTCTTCGCGAATACCTGGCAGCCCTGAAGGTCAGCGTGCCGGTGACCCGGATCGCCAAATGGAAAACGACGGTGCAGCTCGTTGCGATTGCATTCCTGCTTGCCGGCCCGGCGGGCGACGCGGTCTTCCCGTATACAACCAGCACAGGCATCGGCCTTCTCTGGATTGCGGCCATTTTGACCATCTATACCGGCTACGACTATTTCCGCGCCGGCATCAAGCACATCGTGGACGACGAGGAATGACAAAACTCGTCTATTTCGCATGGGTGCGCGAACGGATCGGCAAGGGCGAGGAAGAGATCACCCTTCCCCGCTCGGTCGTCACTGTGTCTGATCTTCTGAGTCATTTGAAGACGCTAGGCGAAGAGTATGAGACAGCGCTTCAATTCCCAGATGTGATCCGGGTGGCGCTCGACCAGGAACATGTCGAACACGATGAACCCATAGGCAACCCGCGGGAGATCGGCATTTTCCCGCCAATGACAGGGGGATGAGGTGACCAAAAGGGTCGAGGCTTTCATCCGCGTCCAGCGCGAAGACTTCGATCTACGTGCCGAAGTCGACCGGCTCAGCAAAACGTCCCGAGGCATCGGCGCCGTCGTGACCTTTTCCGGCCTCTGCCGAGACGAAGGCGGGACGCTTGCAGCGCTGGAACTTGAACACTATCCCGGCATGGCCGAAGCGGAGATGGCGCGGATCGCCAAGCTTGCGATCGAGCGTTTCGGCCTCTTGGGGCTGACAGCGATCCATCGCTACGGAAAGATCGCTGCGGGCGAGACTATCGTCCTCGTCATTGCGGCCGCGCCCCATCGCCAGGCAGCCTTCGACGGCGCCAATTTGGTCATGGACTTCCTGAAAACATCCGCGCCGTTCTGGAAGAAGGAACACAGCACGGACGGTTCCTCCGGCGCGTGGATTACGGCCAAAGACGCTGATGACGCAGCTCGCGACAAATGGAAGTGATTAGGGAATGGCGCGTTCGCGCCGGCTGAGCACCAGCAGAAGCACCAGTAGCGAAAACACCACCAGGTCGCGCCACAAGATCGGACCATAGGCCGTCCACATAGTCTCGACCACGCCGAGACCTGCAGCGCCGCCCGCTGATTTCAGCGGGTCCGAGTGGCCGCCCACGGCCGCCACCATCAGAACCTTGAGGCCGAACATCAGGCCGGCACCAAAATCCATCGTGCCGTAATAGACGGTGGACAGTAGACCGCATAGCGTCGCCACTAGTATGGCGGCGGCATAGGCGACCAGAAAAACCCGGTCGGCGCTGGTGCCACATAGCTCCGCCGCCAGTGGATCGTCGGTAACGGCGCGCCAGACACGCCCCCAGGAGGTTCGTTTGAGGACGACCGCGCCAATCGTGATAAAGACGCACATCAACGCCGTATTGATGAGCTGGATCTGCGTCAGCACAACCTCGAAAGTCCCATCGCGCCAGAACACGACGCCGTGGTTGAGAAAGGGCGAAAGCCATAGGCTTCTTGTGCTCGATGCCAGCCGCGCGGTCTCCATCAGGACGATGGTGATGCCGACAGCAGCAACGATAACAGTGTTGGAAGACTGGCGAACGAGCGGCAACATGATCGAGCGTCCGATCCATATCCCCGCCCCCATCGAATAGACCAGCGACAGCACCGCGCCGAACACCAAGGCAGCCGGAAGTATCAGCCAAAGCCTGTTGTATCCGAAATCGGTGAAGAGCAGCAGGATCTGGCCCGCAAACGCAAAGATCGCACCATAGGTTATGTCGGCCCTCTTCGTGACGCCGAAGGCGAGCGCATAGCCAAAGGCGAGCGCAGCATAGAGCGCGGCCAGCGGTATCGCATTCGCCAGTTGCTGCAGCAAGTACGCCATCAAGACCCCCCGACCCTGAAAATAATAACTGGCAAAATTAGTTTTACCAGTTATATTTTCTCAATGATCTTTTCGTGGACCCCACATCGCTTCTCAGGCGGCGCACTGGCGCTGGATGTCGCCAACAGCGTCATTCTCAGGCATGACGGTACCCGCCGTGTCGATCGCTTTGCGATAGATCAGCAGCTGGAAGCGTTTCCCGAGGCGGCATCCGCGTTCTGCGCCGAGCGCGCGATCTTCGGTGGGCTTGCGCCCGCGGCCACGGAAAACAAGACGCAATTCATTGCGTTGCGCGAAGCAACTGACCGCTATTTCCGCCGCCGCGTATTGACAGGGAGCGATGACCTGCTGCTCGCAGAACTCCTCGAGGCAACAGCGCTGACATTGCGTGCGGCATCAGGGCCTTACGATCTGGACAGGGCAACCGCGCATTCCGTGCTGAAGTTGATCGCAACCCCCGAGCCGGAACGCACGAAGATATGCCGAAACTGCGGGTGGCTGTTCATCGATCGCAGCAAGAACAGGAGCCGTGCCTGGTGCGACATGGCCGTCTGCGGCAATCGCGCCAAGGCGAACCGCCACTATCTCCGGAAGAAGGAGGAGGCGCCATGAGGATCAAGGTCATTGCTGCGCTGGCAATGAGCGCCGGGCTCATCGCCGGATGTCAGAGAGAGATGGAGACGATGGTCGAAGTCAGCGGTCACATCTTCGTCTTCAATTACCGTGTCGCGACGGCAACGTATCTCGTGACGCTGCGAAAGACGGGAATTATTCCCGATGGCTCCATGGCGGTCGCCGAATTCGAGGATCCGGCCGGTGGCGATCCAATCGTGCTCAATGAAAAGGTCTATCCTGCATGGGACCAGATTACGCTGCAGAGTCCGCCCGTCCATTGCATCCGCAAGGCCAGGCCTTATGCCGTCAATATCCGGCTGGTAGACGCAGACGGCGAGACGTTGCAGGTATTGAAGACGCATCTTGTCTCGGATGTCGATCAAGCCGCGATGTTGCCAAGCAAGCCGCTGGTCATCGGGCCGTTTTACAACAAGAACCCGGAGGTCTTCAAAGCGGACGGAACCGTGGATTACTCCAACACCGACAAGTGCCCGGCGGGCTGAATCAAAAAACCGGAGCAATGCCCCGGCTTTGAGAGTCGTCAATGTGTTCAGCAGCTTTGCTGGACTCTTCAATCAGCCGACGATTTCGGTGTCGGAGAACCAGTACTTGATTTCCTGCGCAGCCGTTTCCGGAGCGTCGGAACCATGAACCGAGTTCTCGCCGATCGAAAGGGCATGAACCTTGCGGATCGTGCCTTCGTCAGCGTTTGCCGGGTTGGTCGCGCCCATGATTTCGCGGTTCTTCAGGATTGCGCCTTCGCCTTCAAGAACCTGGACGATCGTCGGGCCCGAGGTCATGCCTTCGACGAGTTCGCCGAAGAACGGGCGTTCCTTGTGTACGGCGTAGAAGCCTTCTGCTTCGCGCGTGCTCATCCAGACGCGCTTGGAGGCGACGACGCGCAGGCCGGCATCTTCGAGCATCTTGGTGATGGCGCCCGTCAGGTTACGCTTTGTTGCATCGGGCTTGATCATCGAAAAGGTGCGTTCAATCGCCATTGTGAAAATCCTCTGCTTACGGGGAAAAGTGGGCGGTCTTTACCCGTCCGATAGCCTGAAAACAAGGGGGCATCGGTAATTTCACGCCGCCGTCACACGACCCATCGGATCCGTGCACTCTTCAGGCAGGGGCGTATCGCTTGGCCGGATCGCGCGTCGCCTATCATAAACATTCATGGCTTCATCAACGCCAACGCTGCGGAAAGCGCTTAATGTCACCGGCAAACATGACAATTGGGGGGTGGAGATGCTGCAGCAATATGGAATGTTTGCAGACTATAATCGCTGGGCGAACGCGCTCGTCTATAACGCCGTATCCGAGCTGACCGATGCCGAGTTTCGGGATGACAAAGGCGCCTTCTTCGGTTCGCTCCACCGCACGCTGAACCACCTGATTGCCGCCGATCGGATATGGATGAAGCGTTTCACCGGCACCGGCGAGGCTCCCGCGGCCCTCGACACTGTCCTGTTCGACAATCTTGCCTCGCTGTCGTTGGCCAGACGGGTCGAGGATCGACGCATCGTCGAATGGGTGGGAGAACTCGACGCTCGTTCGCTTACCGCGGATTTCACCTACACGCCAATGACCCAGTCGATCTCCATCACCCAGCCGCTGTGGACGGGCCTGTCGCACTTCTTCAACCACCAGACGCATCATCGCGGGCAGTGCCACATGATCCTGACAGCGCTCGGCAAACCGAGCCTGGGATTGGATCTGGCCTATTTCCTGCGCGGAGACGGCGAAAAGTGGCTTAAATCAACATCGTATTAACCGCGTTCTCCGATCGGAACGACTCCTTGCCTTCGGACCGTGGCGAAATTCAAGCTATATTAAACGCTCGGGTGCATAGCGGATGAGACGCCCGGCCGGACAGAGCCAGCAAGCGAGGGAGCCGTCATGCGAAGTGCAGCATCGAGTACACGGGTGCAACGCGGAGCCCTGCGCCCGGCGGCCGTGTCGGCAACCGACATCCAGCGGATCAGCCAGCATATGGCACGACTTGGCATTGCCGGCATGCCGCGCAACTACGAGCTGCTTCATGATGCAATCATTGGCCAGAACGCCGCTCTTGCACAAGACATCGCAGCGCTTGGACCGGCGCCGAAACAACCTGCTCTCGACGAGATCGGCTTGAGATACCGCCTCGTGAGTCATTGTGGCCTCGTCGGCGAGTCTTCTCAAGCTGAGATGGGGAGAATGCTGCAGGACATGGCGGCGCACCTCTCGGAAAGCCTTCGCCAGAAACAGAATTTTGTGCGCTCGGCGGAAACAGTATTGCAATCGATCACCGGCAACCCACAGCAAAGCCTCGCATCCTTCATGAGCGAAATGGACTACCTGTCGACGTCACTGACCGACGTATTGGCCGGTGAGACGAACCTTACCGCGAAGCTGCGCGGCGACATCGAGAAGCTGGAGGCGCTTGAACGCGGGGTTGCCGCCGCACAATCCGCATCCTTGACCGACAGGCTTACCGGGCTTCCGAATCGCGTCGCTCTCAACAAAACGATGCTCGGTCTCTACGAGCGCGAGGACGGCGCCTCTGGCAGCGCGCTCATCATGGTCGACATCGACGATTTCAAAGCACTCAACGGCCGCTACGGCACCCAAGCAGGCAGCAGGCTGCTCAAGAAGCTCGCCGACCTCTTTCGAAAATCGATCAAGAAGAACGATTTCGTTTCGCGCACGGATGGGGACGAATTCACCTTCCTGTTCGCCAATGTCGGCATGCAGGAGGCAATGGCGATCGCGGAGCGACTGCGTATCTCCGTCGAAGAGAATATTGTCTTTGCGGCCACCGAAACCGTGGTCGCTTCACGGCTGACGATCTCGCTGGGGGTAGCGCTGAGCGCGGACGCGGTGACGGCATCGCAATTGGTGGCGAACGCCCGTATTGCGCTGCATGCAGCCCAGTCGAACCGCCGCCAACCCGTCCAGGCCTTCGGACGCTGAACGACAGGCCCCTTGCGCTGATCGCAGGTTTCCGCCAAAACGCAGCCTATGATCACGATTACCGATATTTCCGCACGCATTGCCGGCCGGCTGCTTCTCGACCATGCCAGTGTTTCGCTTCCATCCGGCACCAAGGCCGGCCTGGTGGGTCGCAATGGCGCCGGCAAGTCCACGCTGTTTCGGGTCATTGCCGGCGATCTGGGTTCGGAAACCGGCGTCGTGTCGATCCCGAAGAACACGCGGATCGGTCAGGTCGCTCAGGAGGCCCCCGGAACGGAAGACGCGTTGATCGAAATCGTACTTGCTGCCGACAAAGAGCGCGCCGCCCTGGTTGCGGAAGCGGAAACTGCAACCGATCCGCACCGCATCGCCGATATCCAGATGCGGCTCGTCGACATCGACGCACACTCCGCCGAAGCCCGCGCGGCGGCCATCCTTGCTGGTCTCGGCTTCGACCAAGAGGCGCAGTCGCGTCCGGCCTCGGCCTTTTCCGGCGGATGGCGGATGCGCGTGGCACTTGCCGCAGTCCTGTTCTCCGAACCCGACCTGCTGCTCCTGGACGAGCCGACGAACTATCTCGACCTTGAAGGCACGCTGTGGCTCGAAGACTATATTCGTCGCTACCCGCATACCGTCATCATCATCAGCCACGACCGCGATCTCCTCAACAACGCGGTGAACTCGATCGTTCACCTGGACCAGAAGAAACTAACCTTCTATCGCGGCGGCTACGACCAGTTCGAACGTCAGAAGGCCGAGGCAGACGAGTTGCAGACCAAGGCCAAGGCGAAGAACGATGCGGCGCGCAAGCATCTGCAAGGCTTCATCGACCGCTTCAAGGCCAAGGCCTCCAAGGCGCGCCAGGCACAGAGCCGCGTCAAGGCGCTAGAGCGCATGGGCACGGTCGCAGCAGTGATCGAGGACCATGTGCAGCCGATCACCTTCCCCGAACCGGAGAAGCAACCTGCCTCGCCGATCGTTGCCATCAGCGGCGGCGCTGTCGGCTATGAGCCCGGAAATCCGATCCTGCGCAATCTCAACCTGCGCATCGACAATGACGACCGCATTGCGCTGCTGGGCTCGAACGGCAACGGCAAATCGACATTCGCGAAGTTCATCTCCGGCCGCCTCAAATCTGAAGTCGGCGAGGTCAAGCTCGCACCGAGCCTGAAAATCGGTTTCTTCGCACAGCATCAGCTCGACGATCTCATCCCGGCCCAATCGGCCGTCGAGCATGTGCGCCGGCTGATGCCCGAGGCACCGGAAGCGAAGGTGCGCGCCCGCGTCGCGCAAATGGGTCTGGCGACCGAGAAGATGGCGACGGCTGCCAAGGATCTTTCCGGTGGCGAGAAGGCACGCCTGCTGATGGGGCTTGCGGCCTTCCATGCACCGAATCTGCTGATCCTCGACGAGCCGACGAACCACCTAGACATCGACAGCCGTCGTGCGCTGATCGAGGCGCTTAACGACTATGAAGGCGCCGTCATCCTGATTTCACACGACCGGCATCTGATCGAAGCAACGGTCGACCGGCTCTGGCTGGTCAACAACGGCACGGTGACGGCCTTTGACGGCGACATGGACGAGTATCGTGACATCGTCGTCGCATCCGGTAAAAAAAAAGAAGAAAAGCCGCAGCTGAATGAAGACGCCGCCTCGAAAGCCGATCAGCGGAAGCTGAACGCCGAGAAGCGCGCATCGCTTGCTCCGCTCAAGAAAAAGATCAACGAAATCGAATCCTTGACCGGCAAGCTGGAGAAAGTGATTCAAGCACTTGATGCAGAGCTTGCAGATCCTGTGCTCTACGAGAAGGCACCGGCCAAGGCAGCTGACAAGGCAAAGCAGCGTGGTGAGGCAGCAACAAAGCTTGCTGCCGCCGAGGAGCAGTGGCTGGAACTCTCGTCCCAATACGAAGAGGCAATGGCAGGATAGCCACACGCCTGTTTCGAACGTGCCGAAATTTCGCTTTCGTCAACGCGATCTGCAGCCATCGAAACTGATCGTTAACCATAATCCTAAAGGTTGGCTCAACATTCGTTACTGATTTGTTGAGCCAACTTTCATGCATCGCTTCGCTATTAGCTCCGGTCTCATTCTATGTGCCGCTCTTGCCGGTTGCCAAACCGCAAAACACCCCGCTCCCGATAGGACCATAAAAACCTCTTCAATCGTCTCCCCCGAAGGCAAGCAGGCGCCGGCCGATGTTGCCGATCTGCCGACCTCACCCGACAGCGGCAAGCACCGCCTGGTCGGGCGCACGCTGACGATTTCTTCGCTGCACGAGCTGCGCCTGCAGGACAAGGAGGTCATCCTGAGCTTCGACGATGGCCCGATCCCCGGGCGCACGGACCGCGTGATTGCGACGCTCGACGAGTTCGGCGTCAAGGGCGCCTTCATGATGGTCGGCGAAATGGCCGAGCTACATCCGGCGCTCGCCCGCAAGGTCGCCATGGACGGAAATGCGATCGGAAGCCATACCTACAAGCATGACAATCTGGCATCGCTGACGTTCGACCTGGCAATGGCAGAGGTAACGCGCGGCGAAGCGGCAGTGACGAAGGCGACGGGCATGGAGGTCAACTTCTTCCGGTTTCCCTATCTGGCTGATAGCCGCAAGCTGAGGGCCGCCGTCGCAATGCGCGACATGGTCGTGATGGACGTGGACATCGATTCCAAGGACTATTTCAGCGTCACATCCGCCAACGTCACCAGGCGAACGATGGACCTGCTGCACCAACGCGGCCGCGGTATCATCCTAATGCACGACATCCACAATCGGACAGCTACCATGCTGCCCACGCTTCTTACCAAGCTCGAAGCCGAGGGCTACAAGGTGGTGACGCTGAAATTCAGGAAGCCTGAGGCACAGGCTGAAATGGCATCGTTGTAATCGACAGGCCGGCGCTTGCCCGTCGGCTTCTTTCTGATAAAACAATGAAAAATAAATCATACTTTTGAGCGAAACACCGAACGCGAGCCACGAGCATGTCACCCATCAATCTCGCCATCGTCGGCGTGGGCAAAATTGTCCGCGACCAGCACCTTCCCTCCGTCGCCAAGAACCCGAATTTCAAGCTGATCGCAACGGCAAGCCGTCATGGCACCGTCGAAGGGATCCAGGGCTTTACCACCATCGACGCGATGCTGAACGCGGTGCCCGCGATAGATGCCGTCTCTCTCTGCATGCCACCGCAGTATCGCTACGAGGCTGCTCACAAAGCGCTCTCGGCAGGCAAGCACGTCTTCCTCGAAAAGCCTCCCGGCGCGACGTTGAGCGAGGTCGCCGACCTTGAACACCTCGCCGCGAGCAAAGGCGTTTCGCTTTTTGCGAGCTGGCATTCGCGCTATGCCGCCGCCGTCGAAGCCGCCAAGTCATTCCTCGCCTCCACGACCATTCAAAGCGTTCATGTGATCTGGAAAGAAGACGTCCGTCACTGGCATCCGAATCAGGACTGGATCTGGCAGGCCGGCGGCCTCGGCATTTTCGATCCGGGCATCAACGCACTCTCCATCGTCACGCATATCCTGCCCAAGGCGATCTTCCTGACCAGCGCGACGTTGGAATTCCCCGAGAACCGCGACGCTCCGATCGCTGCCGACCTGCATTTCAGCAATGCCGACAATGTGCCTGTCCACGCCGAATTCGACTGGCGCCAGACAGGCAAGCAGAGCTGGGACATAGTGGCCGAAACGGCTGCCGGGCAGATGGTTCTTGCCGAAGGTGGTTCGAAGCTTTCGATCAACGGCGAACTGGCATTCTCGGCACCCGAGGCGGAATACCCGGCCCTCTACAGCCGCTTCGCCGAGATCGTCAAAGCAGGCAAATCCGATGTCGATCTTGCCCCGCTGCGCCACGTTGCCGATGCCTTCATGCTCGGCAGGCGCAAGTTCGTCGATGCGTTTTACGATTGATATCGCAATGCCGAACCTCGTGATACTGTGAAGCGCTCACGGATTATCGCGAGGTTTGGTATGCGGGATGATGCGTCTTTCGGACTGGGCTGAAGAACCTGACGGTTTTGCTGGCCGAACCCAATGCCCTGTGGCACCAAGCCTACGAAGGGGAAGCGGAAGCAATCCGGCAGGCTCTGGGAGATATGGCAATCGATATGCAACACGTCGGCAGCACGGCTATTCCCGGCATCAAGGCAAAACCGATCATCGACATATTGGTCGGTGTGAAACACCTTGCGGACGGCTTGGCCTGCATCGGAGCCATGAAAAGCATCGGCTACGACTACGCCGGCAGCGACATTGTTCCGGACGACCACATTTTCGGCCGCGGTACCAACGGCGAGACCCGAACCCATCTTGTTCATGTCGTGGAGCATCGCGGCCACAATTGGAACAGCATGATCGCGTTTCGCGATGCTTTGCGCAGCGATGCCAGACTTGCCCAGGCCTACGAGCAGCTGAAGGTCAGTTTGGCCGGTGAGCATGCCGAAAGCCGCGCTGAATACACGAAAGCAAAGCGGGACTTTATCGACAAGGTCGTCATGGATTGTGGTCCGACCTAGATCAGCACCAGCTCAAGCCTTCTTCTCCCATCGCCCCTCGGGCGTCTGCTGCCAGTATGTGAGGGAGTGCCCCTCGTCTCTCAGCCTCTTCCACTGCGCCCGCGCGCCTTCCAGTTGTTCCTGGTCATAGCCGTCGAACATGAAGACGACGCGCTCATAGGCGTCGACAGGCGGTGGCTCGGCGCTATCGACGATGAAACGCACCGTTGCAGCGTTGGCATTCTCTTCCGTGATGGTCAGGAGAACCGGCTGGCTTGCGGCGAGGTCGCTCTCGTCGGTGCCGTGCGGCAGGAAGCTGTCCTCGCGAAATGTCCACAAATGCTGATCCATCAGTTCGCGGCGCGCGGCATCCTTCATCTGTACGCAGACGCGCCAGCCGCGCTCGACGCTTTTGTCAAGCAGCGGCGGAAGCGCGTCCTCCAGTTTGGATTCAGTCAGATGATAGAACAGGACTTCCGTCATGATTCGTAGTTAGCGCGGACGAGCTCGTCGAGCAGACGCACGCCGAAGCCGGATCCCCACGATTGGTTGATCTCGTCGAGCGGCGAACCCATCGCGGTCCCGGCGATATCGAGATGTGCCCAGGGCGTTTCCTGCACGAACCGCTTAAGAAAGTGCGCCGCGGTGATCGAGCCGGCGTGCCGTCCGCCGGTGTTCTTCATGTCGGCGAACTTGCTGTCGATCATTTTGTCGTATTCCTTGCCGAGCGGCATCCTCCAGAGCTTCTCGCGGGTCTCAAGCCCCGCCGCGGTCAACTGCTCGGAGAGCCGGTCGTCATTCGAGAACAGGCCGGCATGAACATTGCCGAGCGCCACCAGAATCGCACCCGTCAGTGTTGCCAGGTCGATCATGAACTTCGGCTTGAAGCGATCGTTGCAATACCAAAGGGCGTCGCAGAGAACGAGGCGCCCCTCGGCGTCGGTATTGATGACTTCGATCGTCTGGCCCGACATCGAAGTGACAATGTCGCCGGGACGCTGGGCGTTGCCATCAGGCATGTTTTCCACAAGGCCGATGATTCCGACGGCGTTGACGGCAGCCTTGCGCGCGGCGAGCACATGCATGAGCCCGGTGACTGTCGCAGCGCCGCCCATGTCACCCTTCATCTCTTCCATGCCCGCTGCCGGTTTGATGGAGATGCCTCCCGTATCGAAAACCACCCCCTTGCCGACGAAGGCGACCGGGTTCTCGCCGCTCTTGCCACCTTTCCACTGCATGATGGCAAGTCGCGGCGGACGCACGGAGCCCTGGGCTACGCCGAGCAGGGCGCCCATGCCGAGTTTCTGCATGTCCGTTTCGGTAAGGATGTCCACGTCGACGCCGAGCGCCTCGAGCTGCTTGGCTTTTGAGGCAAACTCTACTGGACCAAGGACATTCGGAGGCTCGTTGACGAGGTCACGGGCCAGATTGACGCCATCAGCCACGGCCTTCGAGATCTTGAAGGTCTTCGCGGCCTCGCTTGCGTTGGCAGTGACGACTGTCACCTTGACGGCGCCATTCCCGCCCTTGCCGTTGCCGTCGTCATCTGCCTTCTTCGTTTTATAGGTATCGAAGCTGTAGGCACGCAGCAGCATGCCGAGCGCAAAGTCCGCGACCTCACGGGCGCCGACCTTGGCACCGGGCGCGTCCAGAAATATCGTCACCTGGATCGTATTCTTGATCTTGGAAGCAGCCGCTCCGCCCGCTTTCAGCCAGTCATGCGATGTCAATTCCTGGGCGTTGCCGAGACCAACGACGAAGATGCGCTCGGCTGACGAGCCTTCAGGCGCAACGATATCGAGAGCGGACGCAAGCTTGGCGGTAAATCCGGCAATCTTGGCGGCCTTAGCCACAACGCCGGACGGATCTGCGGCCTGCGCACCGGCAGAAAGATCCGCGTCCTTCGCCTTCAGCAGAATTACGCAGCCGCCGGCAATCTCGGCAGATTTTACAAACGATATATCGAACTTGACAGACATGTCTTCTCCAGTGGGTTTCTTGCGCGCCCTCTGCCCTGATCATTTCGGTTTTCACCCTCGAAAACAAGTCCGCGTTGGGGCGTTCTGACCGTCACCAACGCGGAAATCGCGTTAACATGCTGTGATTCACCCCGGCTCGCATTGACAGGACGTGGATCGCCCATCGTTGCTGCAATCACCATGGCGCTACTTCGATGCGATACGCGCACGCGCGCTGAAAGTCGCGCTCGGCTCGCTCGTCCCCGGCCCCACTGTTCTGGTGAATTTGATCCTCAAGGGTTATTGGGGCCGACCCCGGCCATCGCCGGCTGTTCTGCCTCGTCCCCTCGCGCCCCAGCCTTTGCGCTCCGCGCTTGCCTCCCCTTGCGACCATTTCGCTGCTCGCGCCTGCACTGCGTGTTGCGTTTGGCGCTCACTATCTCTCGGACGTCGTCCTTGGCTGGCTTTCGTCACTTGTTGTTTTCGTAGGATTACGCGCACTAGCCGATTCGCCACAGCGCGAAAAAAACTGAAATTTGACTGGTTTTTTTGACGACGGCTTGTCGCAAAAGCAAAGCAAAGAGCGTAGATGGTTTTCGCTGCGCAGCGGCGAGAGTTCGCAAAGAGCGTTCAAGGGCGTGCATGAAACTGCTTGAAACATACATATTGCGGCGCGTCGGCCAGATGTTTCTCGTCGCCCTATTGCCTGTACTGGCGATTATATGGACGACGCAGGTGCTGCAGCGTATCAATCTGGTCACCGACAGCGGCCAGTCGATTGGCTCGTTTGCGAAGCTCGCGACGCTGATCCTGCCGTCCATCATTCCGGTGGTCCTGCCGTTTGCGCTGGTTATCGGCGTAACGCAGACGCTTACGACGATGAACAACGATTCGGAGCTTGCGGTCATCGACGCTGCCGGGGCCAGGCGTAGCATCATCCTCCGCCCGATTCTCGTTCTCGCGGCGGTTATCAGCGTCTTCTCCTTCCTGGTGGACAACGTTGTCGAGCCGAAAGCGAAGACTGGCGCACGCCAGATGATCGCGGCCGCCTATGCCGATCTGCTGTCCACGGTTATCGAAGAGAAAAATTTCCGGCGGATCGATACCGGCCTCTACGTTCAGATATCGGAAAGGCTCGCGGGGCGCGTCCTGAAGGGCCTTTTCGTCGTGGATGAGCGCGACCCCGCGTTCGAACTTATCTACTATGCGCGCGAAGGCGCCGTCGATGCCAAGGGCACGTCGCTCATCATGCACGATGGGGAAGTGCACCGCAAAACGCCTACCGGCGACGTTTCGGTTATTCGATTCGATTCCTACTCCTTCGACCTTTCCGACCTGACCCAGAACCGTGGCCAGGCAACACTTCGCGCGTCCGACCGCGAATTGCCGTTCCTTCTGAACCCCGATCTGACCGACAAGGACTATATCGCCCGGCCGGGCAGCTATCGCGCCGAATTGCATCGTCGCTTGACCGACTGGCTTCTGCCAATGGTATTCGCCTTGATGTCGCTCGCGATCGCCGGTGACGCGCGATCGCATCGCGAAGCGCGCCTTCATCCGATGGTCTCGGCCCTGGTGCTGGCATTTACGATGCGCTGGGCGACATTCTATGCGGCCAACCAGATCGACAGGGAGCCGATGTTCATCGGTGTTCTCTACGCTATACCAATTGCCGTCAGCCTGATCGCCATCCTGTCGCTCGCACTTCACAAGCGGCTATCGCTGTTTGGCATGCTGATCGACCGAATTGCTATCCTCTGGCGCAAATACCAGCAGCGACGCCATCGTTCTGCGGGGCCGTCGATAGGAGGCGGCGCATGATTTTCGGCACGCTCGGGCGCTACTTCTTCCGCCGCTACCTGGCGACCACGATCTGGTTCTTTCTCGGTGTTACTGGAATCGTCTATCTGGTCGATTTCAGCGAGACTGCAAGTCGCATGGCGAATTTGCCCGGCTATACCGTGACCGGCGGTCTGCTGATGACGGCCGTGCGCCTGCCGCTCATTCTGCAGCAGACCGTGCCGTTCATCGCACTTTTCGTCGGGATGACGGTCCTGATCGGCCTCAATCGGAAATATGAGCTTGTCGTCACGCGCGCAGCCGGAATTTCGGTCTGGCAGTTCATGTCACCATTCGTAGCGGGCGCGTTCCTGCTCGGCGTTGGGGTTATGACGGTGCTCAATCCAATCGCTGCATGGGGGCAGCGGCAGGCCGCACTCGTGGAGAGCGAATGGCGCGGGGATAACGGGTCTTCCAATACCGTACCGCAGGTCCCTTGGATCCGGCAAATCAGCGGCGAGGACGACGTTGTCATTGGCGCCCACAGCATCTTGGAGGACGGTACGCTGCTTGTCGATGCCGTCCTGATACACTTTGATTCGACAGGGCATATCATTCTGAGACAGGACGCCGCCTCGGCAAAATTGGAGGATGGTTACTGGCTTCTTAAGAGCGTCGTCGAGCGTCGACCCGGTGAGATCGCCGCACGCAGAGATGAGGTACGAGTCCGCACCAATTTGAAACAGGATTTCGTCCAGCAGAGGCTTACTGCCCCTGAAACTATTGCGTTTTTCAACCTCTCGGGCCGCATTCAGGCCGCAAAATCCTTCGGGATTCCGACCAAGACTCTTGAGACCCAATTTCACTCATTATTGTCGCAACCACTGCTGTTGGTCGCAATGACTCTCATTGCTGCAACAGTGTCCCTAAAATTTAGCCGGTTCAACCAATCGAGGTCAGTGATTCTGGGTGGAATCCTGTCGGGCTTCGTGCTTTATGTGATCACCGTGCTTGTAAAAGCATTCGGAAGCAGTGGGGTTGTCCCGCCTTTCGTGGCGACGTGGATTCCGGTCACCGTCGCCTTGGCTTTGGGTGCAACAATTTTGCTTCATCAGGAGGATGGCTAGTGGCGGCAGGCAACCGCAAGAGTTTTGGCGAGCAATTGGTTGCCCTGTTCGCAGGCGTAGCCCTGTGGAGCTGTGCAGGCGGCATTCCCGCTGCACTCGCACAGGATGCTTTACAAGGCATGAAGCCCAATGTCCCGGCGGAAGCAAAGATGCTTCTTTCGGCAAACGAGCTCGTCTATAACAAAGATGCAGAAATCGTTTCTGCTATCGGCGGCGTACAGATCAACTACGCCGGTTACAAAATGGTCTCGCAGCGCGTCGAGTACAACCAGAAGACCGGCCGGCTTATGGCGCTCGGGAACGTCGAGCTCATCAGCCCCGACGGAAATCGGATGTACGCCGACAAGCTGGATGTAACGGACGACTTCGCGAACGGCTTTATCAATTCGCTGCGAATAGAGACGGCGGACAACACGCGGCTTGTCGCCGAAAGCGGAGAACGTGTTGGCGGCACGGAGATGATCCTGAACAAGGGCGTCTATACCGCGTGTCTGCCTTGCGCGGAAAATCCGCAGAAACCGCCTTTCTGGCAGGTTAAGGCCGAACGCGTCATTCAGAATGGTGAGAAGCATACGATTCGGCTGGAGACAGCGCGTTTGGAACTTCTCGGCCACCCGATAGCCTATGTTCCGTGGCTGGAAGTTCCCGACAACACGGTAAAGCGGAAATCCGGCTTCCTGTTTCCGAGCTTCGTCACAGCACAAAACCTGGGCTTCGGGCTTTCCGTTCCCTACTACTACGTCATTTCGCCCAGCATGGACGCGACCGTCACAGGCACCGGCTATACTACACAGGGCTTCCTGGTTGACGCCGAATTCCGGCAGCGTTTCGAAAACGGGACGCACGTGTTGCGAGCGGCGGGCATCAACCAGATGAGCCCGGAGACGTTTAGTCCCGGCACAAGCGACGCGCAGGAGGATTTCCGCGGTGTCGTTTCGTCAAAGGGGAATTTCCAGATCAATCCGCGCTGGACGTTCGGTTGGGACGTCATGGTGCAGAGCGACAACAATTTCGCTTACACCTACAACCTCAAGGGTCTCAACAGTTCGACGCAAACTAATCAGGCCTATCTGACCGGCCTTGGAAAACGGAACTACTTCGACCTGCGATCCTTCTATTTCGATGTGCAGAACGCAGATCCGACCAACACCGCGGAAAAGCAGCAGCCTATCGTCTATCCGGTGATGGACTATCACTACGTCGCCCCGCAGCCCCTTGCAGGCGGCGAGCTCTCCGCGGACGTGAATTTAACGAATCTATCGCGGTCGCAAGAAGATTTCTACCAGAGCGCCGGCTACAATCGCTTTCCCGGTCTGGAGGGGCAAACGTCTCGCCTCACCGGAGAACTTGCCTGGAAGCGTACATTCATGACGCCCGAGGGAGTGCTCATCACTCCGTTGCTGGCCGCCCGTGGTGATGCGCTGGCGCTCAACATGACGCCACCGCCGACGTCTGGTGCCTTTGCCTATGACGGCAATTTCGACACGGGCAATTCGGCAACCCGCACCATGCTGACGGCTGGTCTTGAGATGCGTTATCCGATCCTTGCCACGACAGCGAACAGCACGCATCTGTTCGAACCGATCATGCAGGTTTACGCCAGACCCGATGAACAGCTTGCCGGGCGACTTCCGAACGAAGATGCGCAGAGCTTCGTCTTCGACGCGACCAGCTTGTTCGAGCGCGACAAGTTTTCCGGTTACGACCGCATCGAGGGCGGTACACGCGCCAACGTAGGTATCCAGTATACCGGTACTTTCGACAACGGTTACAAACTGCACGGCATTTTCGGCCAGTCTTATCAACTGGCCGGACAAAATTCGTTCGACACGGACGATCTCGTGAACGTGGGCGCCGACTCGGGTCTCGAAACAACAACATCTGACTACGTTGGCCTCGGCGGCGTCGAGACACCCCAGGGCTTTGCCTTTGCAGCGTCGTATCGTCTAGACGAGAAGAGCTTTGAATTGCGCCGCGGCGACCTCACTGCAGGCTTCCAGACAGACGCATTCCAGAGCCAGCTTCTGTATACGCACGTCTCCGCACAGCCAGCCTACGGCTTCGATACGGATAACGACGAAGTCCAGGCAAAGGCAACGGTCAAGTTCAAGGACTACTGGTCAATTTTCGGCGGCGTCGCGTACGATCTGAACGAGAACATGGTAACCAGGCAGACCATCGGGCTGACTTACGAGGACGAGTGCACGATCTTCACGATCGCCTATTCCGACAAGCGGGACACGAGTGACGAGACCGCCAGCGATTGGAACATCGGCGCCAAGTTGACGTTCCGTACGCTCGGCGACATCAATGTCGGCGACCTGAGCGGTGCCAACTCAAACATCTACAATTAACGGGATTTACAGTGCGGCGAGAGAAGGAGAGCCTTTCTTTCGCCGTAACACTGTGCAGGACATTGTCGCCGGTTGACATCTGGGCATGCGCTGAATCTCGGCGGAAAGCAGCAATGTCCGTCTTGTCTTGATAAGTTAGGCACGCCGCGATGCGAAAGCGCGGCGTCTATGGGAAGGGTCGATAGATGATTGGCGCAAAGAGAACCGCAAAAACGATGATTGCCAGCGTGGCTTTTGCGATGCTGACGGCTTTGGCCATGCCGCAGGCAGGAACTGCTTTCGCCGCGAGCGAAGTCAGGGTCGTCGTCAACGGCACGGCGATCACCAGCGGAGACGTTGCCAAGCGTCAGGCTTTCCTGCGACTGCAGCATCAGAACGCCGATGCGAAATCTGCCGAGGACCAGCTCATTGAACAGGCGCTCAAACTGCAGGAGATTTCTCGCGTCCGTATGTCGGTCTCCAAGGAGGACGTCGACGCGTCGTTTGCGCGCTTTTCGTCCGGCAACAAGCTGACCACAGCGCAGATGACACAGATTCTCAATCAGTCCGGCGTCGGCGTGGAGCACTTCAAGGCATTCATCGCAGTCCAGATGAGCTGGCCACGGCTTGTCAATGCGCGCTTTGGCGCAAGCAACAAGATGTCTAATGCCGACCTCGTTGCCCGCATGATGCAGAACAACAAGCAGAAGCCCGAAACGACTGAGTACATTCTTCAGCAGATGATCTTCGTCGTCCCCGCAAGCAAGAAGGGGATTGTCGGCAAGCGCAAGAGCGAGGCCGAAGCGTCCCGCTCGAAATATCCGGGATGCGAGCAAGCCAAGGTTTTCGCCGCGACGATGCGCGATGTGTCCGTTCGCGAGCTTGGCCGTATCCTGGCACCCGAACTCCCCGCTGAATGGAAGCCCCTTATCGAGCAAGCCAAAGGCAACACCACGGCTACGCGCGTCACCGACCGGGGCGTTGAGTATCTCGCGATTTGCAGCCAGCGCCAGGTATCAGACGACCAGGCAGCGGAGATGGTTTTCCGTCAGGAAGACCTGGCCAGTGCGAAGGGAGGCAAGGGCGCTCCTCCCGAAAACGCAAACTCCAAGAAGTATATCGATGAACTGCGCAAAAAAGCGCAGGTTCTGCGCCCCTGAGACGATGGCAACTTCCTTCTCGCGCCCGCTTGCGCTTAGCCAGGGTGATCCCGCCGGGATCGGACCTGACGTTACTTTGATGGCCTGGCTGCGGCGGCGTGAGCTTGGCCTGCCTCCGTTCGTATTCATCGGCGATTCCGGCGTACTTGCGACAAGGGCGAGGCTCCTGGATCTGACGGTTGCAATCCGTGAGACGAGCTGCGCGGAAGCAAGCGCCATCTTTGCTGACGCACTGCCGGTCATACCCATCCCAGCCGGAATCGAGGTTGCCGCGGGTACGGCTCACGTGGCCACGGCAAAAGGAACGATTGCGGCCATCGAAACGGCGGTCTCCCTGACGCTGGACGGGGAGGCGCTCGGCGTCGTGACGAACCCGATCGCCAAATCCGTTCTATACGAAAGCGGCTTCCGCTTTCCCGGCCATACAGAGTTTCTGGCAGAACTGGCGACACGGTCGACCGGGAAGGCGGTTACCCCTGTGATGATGCTGGCGGGACCGAAGCTTCGTGCAATTCCGGTGACCATCCATATCCCGATCAAGGATGTGCCACACAAACTCACAGCAGACCTCATCATCGAAACCTGCCGCATCGCCCACGCCGATCTCCTCTACCGGTTCGGGATTGCACAGCCGCGGCTTGCCGTGGCGGGGCTCAATCCGCATGCCGGCGAAGACGGAACCATCGGCAAGGAGGACGAGACAATCATCCGTCCAGCCGTCCAGCTCTTGCGATCAGAGGGCATTGACGCAATAGGACCGCTGCCGGCCGACACGATGTTCCATGATGAAGCGCGTGCCCGCTACGACGTCGCAATCTGCATGTATCATGACCAGGCACTGATCCCCGCTAAGGCACTCGGCTTCGACGATGCCGTCAACGTCACCCTCGGTCTTCCTTTCGTGCGCACTTCCCCGGATCATGGCACCGCGTTCGGCATCGCCGGCAAGGGACTGGCTCGGGAAAGCAGCCTGGTTGCTGCCCTCAAGCTTGCCGCAAACCTTGGCCGCGTTGCGGAGGGCCACCGCTAATGGCCGCATTGGACGGGCTTCCGCCCCTTCGCGACGTCATACAGCGTCACGGCCTCGACGCGCGCAAGGCGCTTGGCCAGAATTTCCTGCTGGATCTCAATCTCACCCAAAAGGTTGCAAGGACCGCCGGTCCGCTTGAAGGCGTGACCGTCTTCGAAGTCGGCCCCGGGCCAGGCGGTTTGACGCGGGCAATCCTGGCGCTGGGCGCAAAAAAGGTCGTCGCCATCGAGCGCGATTCGCGATGCCTGCCGGCGCTGGCCGAAATTGCGTCTCACTATCCCGGTCGTCTCGATGTCATCGAGGGCGATGCGCTGAGAACCGACTTCGAGACTCTCGCGCTGGAAGGGCCGGTGAAGATCATCGCCAACCTCCCCTACAACGTCGGCACGCAGTTGCTCGTTAATTGGCTGTTGCCGAAGCAGTGGCCGCCTTTCTGGCAGTCGTTGACCCTGATGTTCCAGAAGGAAGTCGGCCAGCGTATCGTCGCGACGGAAGAGGACGACCACTATGGGCGCCTTGGTGTCCTCTGTGGCTGGCGCACGAGTGCAAGCCTGGCGTTCGACATCTCGCCGCAGGCCTTCACGCCGCCGCCGAAGGTGACCTCCACGGTGGTTCACCTGACGCCGAACGAACACCCGATCCCCTGCTCCGTCGCCAATCTGGAAAAGGTCACACACGCAGCCTTCGGTCAGCGCCGCAAGATGCTCAGACAGAGCCTGAAGCCGGTCGGCGGCGAGACATTGCTTCAGAAGGCTGGCATCGACCCACAGCGGCGCGCGGAAACGCTATCGGTGGCTGAATTCTGCCAGTTGGCAAACAGCCTATAGGAGCGGCTTCCTGGACGAACGATGCCGCCCTCCTCGGCCGACGTCACTCGGAAGACACAAAGCAGATATGAACCCCAGGGATGCCCAGGCTTCATCACGCCTCAGAGAACCGGCGTTTCTTCAAGCAGTTTGCTGACGAAATCGAACATGCCGTAGCGCCGGTCACGACGCAGCCGCTCTGCACGGACGATCGACTGCACCGCTTCGAAGGCGGTATTTAGGTCGTCGTTGACGATGACGTAGTCATATTCCCGCCAGTGTCCGATCTCGGAACGGGAGTTTGCAAGTCGGGTCGCGATCACCTCTTCGGAATCTTCGGCACGGCGATGCAGGCGGGACTGCAGCTCGGTCATGGTCGGCGGCAGCACGAAAATGGAGACGACATCCGCCGACATCTTTTCCTGCAGCTGCTGTGCGCCCTGCCAGTCGATATCGAACAGCATGTCACGGCCCTCGGCCATCGCCTGCTCGACGGGCTCCCGCGGGGTGCCGTAGAAGTTGCCATGTACCTCGGCCCATTCCAGAAGTGCGTCGGAATCGCGCAAGCGCTCGAATTCCCGCACCGACTTGAAGAGATAGTGGATCCCCTCGATCTCGCTTGGGCGGCGCTGGCGCGTCGTGACGCTGACGGACAGTCCGATCTGTTTGTCAGTCTCGAGCAGCGAGCGGGCGATCGTCGACTTTCCGGCGCCCGACGGTGAGGAGATGACGAGCATCAGACCGCGGCGTGCGATCGGGACTGACACGGTTTTCGCCGGCTTCATGGTCTACTCCAGGTTCTGAATCTGTTCGCGGAACTGGTCGATGACGACTTTCAGCTCGATTCCAGCGGCGGTTACCGCCGAGGCATTCGACTTCGAACAGATGGTATTCGATTCGCGGTTAAATTCCTGTGCAAGGAAATCGAGCTTTCGACCGACGGGGCCGCCCTTGGCAAGCAGTTCACGTGCTGCCACGACATGCGCCTTCAGGCGATCGATCTCCTCGCGAAGATCGGCCTTCGTCGCGAGCAGCGCGGCCTCGGCGTGCAGCCTGTCCCGATCGAACTTTCCAGCGCCGTCCATCAGCATGGACACCTGGGCGGAGAGCCGGGCCGCGATCTCGCGGGGCGAGCGTGACGGGTCTCCTTCGATAGTCCCGGTCAACCCTTCGATTGTCGAAACGTGGTCGTTCAGGACGCGCGCGAGCGCGGAACCTTCGTGTTCGCGCATAGATCGCAGGTCGGAGAGAGCGACCACTAGCCCATCGGCAACATCAGCGTCACGAGCGGCGAGTGCGTCCTCGCTGTCTTCGGTCTCGCGAAATTCGATGATCCCGCGGATAGACAGCAGCGTGTCCAGCTGCAGCGGCGTCGGATCGATGATGCCGCCGAGCTGGTCGCGCAAAGCGAGAACCGCGGCAAGCGCTTCCTGATTGAGAACCGTCTCGAAACGATTCTCTGCCGCCGACACGGAGAGCGACGCCTGCATGTTGCCGCGGCTGAACTGTTCGCCAACGAGCCGCCGAACGTCGTTTTCCAACCGCTCGAGGCCTTGCGGCAACCGAATACGGACATCCAGCCCCTTGCCGTTGACAGAGCGCAGTTCCCATGCCCAACGCCAGCGGCCGGTCGTCCCTTCACGCCGCGCAAAACCAGTCATGGACTGCAAAGCCATGCGACCTCCGAAATCAGTTGGTTTTCTTTTTCTTCTGTACAGGAGCGGCAGGCGCCTCGACCGGTACCGCTCCATCCGGCTGTCCGTCGACAGCGATATTGGGGTCAGCCCCCTTGTCCGCTTCGAGCTCGCGCCAGCGCTTGACGTTGGCGTTGTGCTCTTCGAGCGTGGCCGCGAATACATGGCCGCCTGAACCATCGGCCACGAAATAGAGGTCCTGTGTCTTCCACGGATTGGCAACAGCCTCCAGCGCGTCACGTCCGGGGTTGGCGATCGGCGTCGGCGGCAGGCCTTTGATAACATAGGTATTGTAGGGCGTGTCCTTCTTGAGGTCGGACTGGTAGATCGGCCTGTCAGCGGGCTTGCCGTCACCACCGAACAGCCCGTATATGATCGTCGGATCGGACTGAAGCCGCATTCCCTTCCCCAGGCGGTTGAGGAAAACAGACGCCACATGCGCACGCTCGTCCGGAACGCCTGTCTCCTTTTCCACGATCGAGGCAAGTGTAACCAGTTCGTCCTTGGACTTCAGCTGGAGCGACGGATCGCGCTTCTCCCAGACCTGATCGACCAGCTTCTGCTGGGCGGCCGCCATCTGCTCGATGATCTCGCCGCGCTTCGTACCGCGCGAGAATTTGTACGTATCCGGGCGCAGGCTCCCTTCGCTCGGAAGCACTGCCGGCAGGTCGCCTTCGAGCACCCCATCCTCGTTTATCCGGTTGAACATCTGGCGCACACTCAGCCCCTCAGGGAAGGAAACCGAATAGAGGATCGATTTGCCTGACTTGAGGAGCTCCATAATATCGTTCATCGAGGCATGCGCCTTGATCTCGTACTCGCCCGCCTTTAGGCTTTCGCCGTCATTGAGGTGGGTGGCCGTCAGATAGCGGAAAACACGCCCGTCGGAGATGATGTTGTTGCGCTCGAGGTTGAAGGCGATCTCGGTGACACCGGCCCCGTTGCGCACGATGAAATTCGTGTTCGCTTCCAAAGGACCCGGGCCCTGATAGGCCGAAATGGCGTAGTAGAAGACCAAGACTGCGACGGCGCAGCCGAGCACGACGAGCGTCATCAGGAAGTTCAGGAAGATGATAACCTGGCTTCGTGCCTTCTTGGAGCGCCTGGGCGGCTCCGGAACGCGTTCCGGACGCAATGCCTCGTTGGGCGATTTGGGAATGATCGGTCCGCTCTGCGACTGCTGGCTTTGTTGGCCAATCGTGTCGTTGCTCTGGTTCGTGTCGCTCACCGGCAATCCTCTAAACTTGGCCTCAAGTCCTGCTTCTTACGAAGCAATGCGGCAAAATGCAGGTGGGCAGCTCTGTCTAGCGCTGCCCTGCCCGTCAGGAAACGTCAAGCTTAACCTCAAGCGACGTAGCGGCGAAGCACCAGCGATGCATTGGTACCGCCGAATCCGAACGAATTCGACAGCGCCACGTTGATCTCCCGCTCCCGCGCTTTGTGCGGAACGAGATCTATCGCCGTCTCGCGCTCGGGGTTGTCGAGGTTGAGCGTGGGCGGCGCGATGTTGTCCCGAATGGCAAGCGTTGCGAAGATCGCTTCAATCGCACCGGCAGCACCGAGAAGATGGCCGGTGGCGGACTTCGTAGACGACATCGAGATCTTCGAGGCGGCATTGCCGACCAGACGCTCGACAGCTCCAAGCTCGATCGTATCGGCCATGGTGGACGTGCCGTGGGCATTGATGTAGTCAACGTCGGCAGGCGTCAGGCCCGCGCGCTTCAGCGCAGCCGCCATGCAGCGTCCGGCGCCTTCGCCGTCTTCCGATGGTGCGGTTATATGGTAGGCGTCGCCGGAGAGGCCGTAGCCAACCACTTCGGCATAGATCTTGGCACCCCGCGCCTTCGCATGCTCCAGCTCTTCAAGAACGACGATACCGGCGCCCTCGCCCATTACGAAGCCGTCACGGTCCCTATCGTAGGGACGCGAAGCCCTGGTCGGATCATCATTATGCTGTGTCGAAAGCGCCTTGCAGGCGGCAAAGCCGGCAAGCGAAATGCGGCTAACGGGAGATTCGGTGCCGCCGGCGACCATGACGTCAGCATCGCCGAACGCGATGAGACGGGCGGCGTCGCCGATCGCGTGAGCGCCGGTCGAGCAAGCCGTGACGACGGAGTGGTTCGGCCCGCGCAGCTTGTGGCGGATCGATACCTGGCCGGACACGAGATTGATCAGGCGGCCGGGAATGAAAAAGGGTGAGATGCGGCGTGGACCCTTGTCGCGAAGGGTATAGCCGGCCTCGACGATGCCTTCGATGCCTCCGATGCCGGAGCCGATCAGCACGCCCGTCGAGATCTGCTCTTCATCGGTTTTCGGATGCCAGTTGGCGTCATTCAGCGCCATGTCGGCGGCGGCCATGCCGTAGATGATGAAAGGATCAACCTTGCGCTGTTCCTTCGGCTCCATCCAGTCATCGGCGTTGAATGTACCGTCTGTGCCATCACCAACAGGAATGCGGCAAGCGATTTTGGCAGGAAGGTCGTCCACTTCGAATTCAGTGACCAGGCGGGCGCCGTTTTGACCCGCAAGCAACCGGGACCACGTCACTTCCGTTCCGCATCCCAATGGCGATACCATCCCGGTACCTGATATGACGACCCGTCTCATCGACTGCATTTCCCCCGCCTTTTGTGTTTTATGGAGAACCATGCCGGAAATAAAAAGGGCGGACTCTGGGTCCGCCCTTTCTCAATTGCTCAGGATTAAGCCTGGGCCTTTTCGATGAACTTCACAGCATCGCCGACCGTCAGGATCGAGTCAGCAGCGTCGTCTGGAATTTCAACGCCGAATTCTTCTTCGAACGCCATGACCAGTTCGACGGTGTCGAGCGAGTCGGCGCCCAGATCGTCGATAAAGCTGGCGCCTTCGACAACCTTGTCGGCATCGACGCCAAGATGATCAATAACAATTTTCTTTACGCGTTCTGCGATATCGCTCATGTCGGTTTCCTCGACCTTATGTCCTGATCAGAATGTCTCGTGACATCCCTACCCTGTTTCAGCCTGCGGCGCCCTAAAGCCACCTTCGGCAAACTCGTTGAACCCGGCTTCCAGAGATGTCCCAGGCTTGCACAAAAGCCCGCCGGTCCGTCTGCTTTCTCGGGAGACTGTTCACAGTCATGGCCCGCTTAACACGGTTTAAGTCTGCCGCAAAGCCAGAAAATCAACCCCGTCGGGTTGGTCAACACGCTATTGCGGGGAAAATCCGCCCGGAGGGCAGTTTCCCGTTTCAGATCATGGCCATGCCGCCATTTACGTGCAAAGTCTGGCCTGTCATGTAGGCGGCTTCCGACGATGCCAGATAGGCAACGGCAGATGCGACTTCGGCACCCGTGCCCATCCGCTTCATCGGGATAGCACCCATGATCGCGTCCTTCTGCTTGTCGTTGAGCTTGCCGGTCATTGCGGATTCGATGAACCCCGGCGCTACACAGTTCACCGTGACGTTGCGGGTCGCGATTTCCTGCGCCAGCGACTTGGTGAAGCCGATCATTCCGGCCTTGGAGGCACAATAGTTGGCCTGCCCCGGATTGCCGGTGACGCCGACGATGGACGTGATGTTGATGATGCGGCCATAGCGGCGGCGCATCATCGGGTGCGTCAGCTCGCGGGTTAGGCGGAACATCGACGTCAGGTTCACCTCGATGACGTTATCCCAGTCCTCGTCGCTCATGCGTACGAACAGGCCGTCCTTGGTGATGCCGGCGTTGTTGACGAGAATGTCGACACCTTGCAGTTCGGCTTCGGCCTTGACGCCCAGCGCCTTGACCTCATCGCGATCGGCAAGGTTCGCCGGCAAGATCATGACGCGCTCGCCCAGTTGGTTGGCCAGCGCTTCGAGCTTTTCGACGCGGGTTCCATGTAGACCGACGATGGCGCCCTGCCGATGGAGAATACGGGCGATTTCTTCGCCAATGCCACCGGATGCGCCGGTAACGAGAGCCTTGCGGCCGGAAAGATCGAGCATGGAAGCGTTCCTTATAATCGTTAAATCAATCAGGCCATGAGGGCGGCGACGGCCACATCGATATCGGCAGATGTGTTGACCGCGATGCCGTTGACGGTTTTGTCGATGCGGCGCGCAAGGCCAGTGAGAACCTTGCCGGAGCCAAGCTCGTAAAGGGTTGTGACACCATTGGCGCCGAACCACTCAACGGTTTCGCGCCAGCGGACCTGGCCAGTGACCTGCTCGACAAGCAGCTTGGCGATTTCGTTGGCGTCCGTCACCGGTGCTGCTCGGACATTGGCGATCAGCGGAACGACCGGGTTCGACTTTGCGACACCTGCGAGAGCTTCGCGCATGGCGTCGGCAGCTGGGGCCATCAGCGTGGAATGGAAGGGAGCGGAAACCGGCAGGAGGATCGCCCTCTTGGCGCCCTTTTCCGTTGCGAGTGCAGCGGCCTTTTCAACGGCAACCTTCTCGCCGGAGATGACGATCTGCCCGCCGCCATTGTCGTTCGCTATCTGGCAAGAGCCAACGGCCGATGCATCCTCGCAGACGGCGATCACATCAGCATGGTCAAGACCGATGATCGCGGCCATGGCGCCGACGCCGACCGGCACGGCAGCCTGCATGGCGTTGCCACGAATGCGCAGCAGCCTGGCGGTGTCGGCAAGCGAGTAGGTTCCGGCGGCACAGAGTGCGGAATATTCGCCGAGCGAATGACCGGCGACGTAGGAGACCTTTGCGTGGAGATGCACCCCTTTGGCTTCGAGCACACGTACGACCGCCATGGAAACCGCCATCAGGGCGGGCTGCGCGTTGGCCGTCAGGGTCAGCGTATCCTCGGGACCGTTGAACATGGTCGTGGAAAGCTTCTCGCCCAGAGCGTCGTCGACTTCTTCGAAAACGGCACGGGCTTCGACGAAATTGTCGGCGAGTTCCTTGCCCATGCCGACGGCCTGGCTGCCTTGTCCCGGGAAGGTGAAAGCGATGGTCATTCTTTGTCCTTTTATATGGACCCTGGTTATTTCGCCTCCAATTGACATTCTTTCCCGCAGAGTCAAGGGCTCGGCGCCTGCGTTCCAAGGCTTTCGCGGCTGCGAGAAAGCTTAGCTCTGCCTCTTGCGCTTGCTCAATTCCGGCCTAAATTGCCCCGTCCTTCCAGACCCATTTCCTTTCCCGATCACCTTCAAGGCACCCAGATGAGATACAAGAAACTTGGCCGCACCGATATTTCCGTGTCCGAAATCTGCCTCGGCACGATGACATGGGGTACGCAAAACACCGAGGCTGAAGCGCACCGGCAGATGGACTATTCCGTCGAGAACGGCGTCAACTTCTTCGATACAGCCGAGCTTTACCCAACGACGCCACTCTCTGTGGAGACCCAGGGCCTGACGGAGGAATTCATCGGCAGCTGGCTGCAGAAGACCGGCAAGCGCAAGGACATCGTCCTTGCCACCAAGGTCGCGGGCCCCGGCCGTGCCTACATCCGCGCCGGCGAAGGTGCCGATGCCAAGAACATCCGTCTTGCTATCGAAGCGAGCCTCACGCGGCTGAGGACCGACTATGTCGACGTCTACCAGATCCATTGGCCGGGCCGTGGTCACTTTCATTTCCGTCAGGCATGGCACTACGATCCCTTCAAGCAGGATCGTGCCAAGGCTCTGGCGAACATCTCTGAAATCCTGGAAACGATGGGCGCACTGGTGCAGGAGGGCAAGGTTCGCGCGTTCGGCCTCTCCAACGAGACGACCTGGGGTACGCAGAAGTATTTGACGCTTGCCGAACAGCTGGGGCTGCCGCGCGTGGTGAGCATCCAGAACGAGTACAATTTGCTCTACCGCCACTACGACCTCGACATGGCCGAACTCTCCCATCACGAGGATGTCGGCCTGCTCGCCTACTCGCCACTCGCCGGCGGCATCCTGGCAGGCAAGTATCTCGGTGGCGCCAAGCCGGAAGGGTCACGCGGGTCTATCAACGGAGACATCGGCGGCCGGCTGCAGCATCTTCAGGAAGCACCGACGAAGGCCTATATCGAGATCGCTGCCCGCCATGGTCTCGATCCCTCTGCCATGGCAATCGCGTTCTGCCTGACGCGCCGTTTCATGGCATCGGTGATCATTGGCGCGACGACGATGAGACAGCTTGAGACAGACGTAGGTGCAGCGAGCCTCAAACTGTCGCACGACGTGCTGGCCGAAATCGAGAAAGTGCATCGCCAGTATCCGATGCCGATCTAAGACGTCGTTCAAACTTTGCCGGCCCTTTGCCGCACGAAGGGCCGGCACTGCAAATCCAACCTCAGCGTCAATCTACAGTCTCCCGGAACGACGTGTATCCGACACAACGAGAGGCTTTGAGGAGGCTGTCGCCATTTGCAATTTGCCGCTTCTACAGTTTCCTCATTTAAGCTAATTTCGGATGGCCCTGGCAAATGCCGCAGGAGTGCCATCCCCGTGGAGCGCAAGCTTGCAGTCATCCTTGCCGGCGACGTCGCCGGCTATAGTCGCCTCGTTGCCACCAACGAGGAAGAAGCCCTTGCGACGCTTGCCACCTACAACGCCACTATCGGCGACCTCGTGTCGGAGCATGGTGGGCGGATTTTCGGCAGCGCCGGCGATAGTGTCGTGGCGGAATTTCAAAGTGCTGTGCAGGGTGTGCGCGCAGCCGTTGCCATCCAGCGCGCCCTTCATCGCCGAAACGCCGACTTGCCGACCGACCGCAGAATGGAGTTTCGCCTCGGGCTCAATCTCGGCGACGTCGTCGTCTCGGGAGGAAACCTGCTCGGCGACGGTGTGAACGTGGCGGCGAGGCTACAAGAGGTCGCGTTGCCAGCTGGAATATGCATCTCGGGTGCAGTCCGGGATCAGATCGAAGGCAAGCTGGATTTTCCGATGGTGCGGATGGGCGATCGCACTCTAAAGAACATCCCGCGCCCCGTCCCAGTCCACAGGGTACACTGGGGTCGAGAGGACCCGGTTGAGGCTGGCGCACTCGGCGGGCCACTCCGGCTGCCCGACAAGCCCTCGATTGCCGTGCTCCCCTTCGTCAACATGTCCGACGATCCCGAGCAGGAGTTTTTCGCCGACGGTCTCACCGAAGATATCATAACGGCTCTTTCGCTCTATCGATGGTTCTTCGTCATCGCGCAGAATTCGTCCTTTGCCTACAAGGGACGCGCCGTTGACGTGAAGCAGATCGGCCGCGACCTCGGGGTTCGCTATATTGTCGAAGGAAGCGTCCGCAGGGCGGGAACACGAGTCCGCGTAACCGGCCAGCTGATCGAAGCAGAAAGCGGGGTGCATCTCTGGGCGCAACGCTACGATCGGGAAATCACGGACATCTTTGCCATCCAGGACGAACTCACGCAGAACGTGGTTGGGGCGATCGAACCTGAGATCCTCATTGGGGAAAGCCGAAGGGCCCAGCAGAGGACTACGGACAATCTCGACGCCTACGAGAGCCACATGCGCGGCACGTGGCTCCACAATGCGCAAGACACCGCAGAGCACTTCGTGGAAGCGATTAAATGGCATCGCAGGGCGATTGCCCTCGACCCGGATTTCGGCCGCGCCCATATGATGCTTGCCCGCTCGCTCTACGCGCGATGCTTTCATGGTTTCAGCGTTGATGTCGATCGCGACAGTGTCGAGCTGCGCATCGCCGCGGAGCGCGCCGTGGCGCTCGACAACCGCGACCCCTATTCGCACTATGCGATGTGCCTTGCTCATTTCGTCGGACAGAATGCGCCTGCGGCGGTCGAGGAGGCGCAGCAGGCGATCGACCTCAATCCGAATCTTGCGTTGGCGCACATGGGGCTCGGCTGGGCGCGCATATTCACCGGGCATTTCGCACAGGCGCTCGATCCGCTGCACATGGCGCTACGGCTCAGCCCGCATGATCCGCTCACCTATCTCATTCTCGATCGCATCGCGCTTTCGCACTACCATCTCGGCAACTACGAGGAGGCAGTCCATTTCTCGGAACGAGGACTTTCGCTCCGCCGCGCATATTTCAACCGTGTCGTGCTTCTCGCGAGCCTCGGCCAACTCGACCGACAAGCCGAGGCGCGACGGCTCGTTCCCGAGACGCTGTCCAACGTGCCGGCCGACATCGAACACTACTGGAAGGTTCTGACGCCCTATGTCGATCAACGCCACCGCACGCATTTCCTCGAAGGGCTGGGCAAGGTGGGCTTCCCGGTCGTGAGCTGACGAGCAACATTCTCGCCCGCCCCTTGCCTTTCCATGAAAAACCCGTATAAGCCGCCCTGTTCGCAAACCCGGTCTTCTGGCTGGTGGCTGAACGGAGGGCCGGTTTTCGCAAGGAGATCGTCGGAACGGAAGCGTTCCAGCCTCCCGTGTCTCCGCTCTCGACCGTCTCGGAACGCTTTTCTTGCTTGGCGCTTGTCGTCTCTCAGGAGCAGTCGTTGAGGCTTAGCCGCCGAATATCGGGTTGAACCAACGCAAGAAAGGCAAAGCTGTCATGGCTCTTTATGAACATGTATTCCTTGCCCGACAGGATATTTCCGCTCAGCAGGTCGATGCCCTCGTAGAACAGTACAAGGGCGTGATCGAAGCTAACGGCGGCAAGGTCGGGCGCATCGAAAACTGGGGCCTCAAGTCCCTCACCTACCGCATCAAGAAGAACCGCAAGGCTCACTACGCCCTGATGGACATCGATGCACCGGCAGCTGCGATCCAGGAAATGGAACGCCAGATGCGCATCAGCGAAGACGTCCTGCGTTACATGACGATCGCTGTTGAAAAGCACGAAGAAGGCCCGTCGGCCATGATGCAGAAGCGCGACCGCGACGACCGCGGCCCGCGTGATGGCGCCCGTGGCCCGCGTGAAGGCGGCTTCGGCGATCGCGACCGTGGTCCTCGCCCTCCGCGTGAAGGTGGCTTCGGTGACCGTGAAGACCGTCCGCGCCGCCCGCGCGAAGACCGTGTATAAGGAGATCTGAGAATGTCTGAAGCTTCCTCCGCTCCGGTCCGTCGCCCGTTCCATCGTCGTCGCAAGACCTGCCCGTTCTCCGGCGCAAACGCTCCGCGGATCGACTACAAGGATGTTCGTCTCCTGCAGCGCTACATTTCCGAGCGCGGCAAGATCGTTCCTTCCCGCATCACAGCTGTTTCGCAGAAGAAGCAGCGCGAACTCGCTCAGGCGATCAAGCGCGCTCGTTTCCTCGGCCTGCTGCCGTACGTCGTCGCTTAATCAGGTGACGCGGCCCGAATAGAGGGAAGGCAGCGATGCCTTCCCTTCTCCCTTTCGCGATGGGCGCGGATCGGAACTCTTAAAACCCATGTTGAGGCCTTTCTGAAACTGATTCAGGAAAGTCCCTCTAACTGCTTGATGAAGCAGGACAGCGACCTTGAAACAATTGAACACTAAAATGCTGGGTATCGGCGCGCTCGCCGGATTGACCGCTGCACTTCTGGTGCTCGGCGCGAGCCTGCAGCCATCGTTCAGTTCCGTTCTCTATGCTGCCTCCGCTCTTCCGATCCTTCTGGTCGGCCTCGGCTGGGGCAACCTCGCGGCCATTTCTGCGGTGGTTACCGCTGCCGTGCTCGGCGCGATCGCCATCTCGCCGTCATTTGCACTGATGATGACGCTGGTCACCCTCCTGCCGGCGGGATGGATCAGCCATCTTGCCAATCTTGCCCGGCCTGCCGCCGAGCTTGGTGGACCCGACCACCTGATCGCATGGTATCCATTGTCCGACATCCTGCTGCATCTCTGCGCGCTTGTGACGGTTGCCGTCATCGTGGTCGGCGTGATGATCGGCTACGGCCCGGATCTTATCGATCGGCTGGTCGACGTCCTGTTCGGCTCGATCGCACAACAACAGTCGGAATTTACTCCTGACGCGGCGACGATCGCGCAGACCAAGTCGCTGGTTCTTCTGCTGCTCCCGGCCATTCAGGGCGGCATGTGGGTGATCATGCTGTTTGCAGCCTACTACATTGCCACGCGCATCGTCAGCGCCTCCGGCGGCGGCCTGCGCCCGCGCGAGGATATTCCATCCTCGCTGAGGATGAACCGCAACTCGATCTTCATCTTCCTCGTCGGACTTGCAGCCACTTTCTTCGGCGGCATCCCGGCGATGATCGGAGCAACGCTTGTCGGCACATTCGGCGCCGGCTTCCTGCTCTCCGGTTTTGCCGCGCTGCATTTTCGCACGCGCGGCAAGGATTGGCGCGTGCCAGCGCTGATCCTCTGCTACCTGGCATCGCTTCTGCTGATGGTGCCAGCCTTTTTCATCCTCGTGGTGGGTCTCAGCGATACCCGGAAGGCGATCGCTCTCACCCCGAACAAGGATGGTGATGCCCCCAAACAGACAGATACGAAAATCTAGAGACACGAAAGGAACACGAAGATGGAAGTCATTCTTCTCGAACGCATCTCCAAGCTCGGCCAGATGGGCGAAACCGTAAAGGTTCGCGACGGCTTTGCTCGTAACTACCTCCTGCCGCTCGGCAAGGCTCTGCGCGCCAACGCTGCGAACAAGACACGTTTCGAATCCGAGCGCGCCACGCTCGAAGCCCGCAACCTCGAGCGCAAGTCGGAAGCCCAGAAGGTCGCCGACGTTCTCGAAGGCAAGTCGTTCATCGTCGTTCGTTCGGCTGGCGAAACGGGCCAGATGTACGGCTCGGTCGCCGCTCGCGACGTCGTTGAAATCCTCGCTGCAGAAGGCTTCAACATCGGCCGTAACCAGGTTCACCTGAACACCCCGATCAAGGCAATCGGCTTGCATCAAATCGAGCTTCAGCTTCATGCCGAAGTCGAAATCAAGATCGAACTCAACGTTGCACGTTCGGCCGAAGAAGCCGAGCGCCAGTTGAAGGGCGAGACCCTCACCTCCGTCGACGCCATCTACGGTGTCGACGAAGACGCCCTGCGTCCGGAAGACTTTTTCGATCCGGAAGCTGACGGCAACGCAGAAGACGACGAATAGTATTTCTGGAGAGCAATCTCCGGAATGCAGAAAGCCCGGTTCGCGCCGGGCTTTTTCTATTTCGCCGCGGCGTTCTGTTCCGGCGTGACGCTCTTGTCGACGTTGACCACGACGGACAGGCCGGGCGTCAGGCTCTTGGCGATAGGCTGGTCCGGATCGATGCTGATGCGCACCCCGACGCGCTGGGCGATCTTGATGAAGTTTCCGGTCGCATTGTCCGGCTTGATAACAGCAAACTCCGAACCCGCGGCTGGCGAAAAGCGTTCTATGCGCCCAGTCAGGCGCTGCTTTCCGAGAGCGTCGACGATAACCGACACCGGCTGCCCCACTTCCATCCCTTCAAGCTGGGTTTCCTTGAAATTGGCGACGACCCAAACGTCTTCCGGGACCACGGCCATAAGTTGCGTGCCGGCCGCCACATACTGTCCCAGGCGAACGCCCACTTCGCCGAGACGGCCGTCGCGCGGCGCCACGATCGAGGTGTTATGAAGGTCGATTTCCGCCAGATGCACCGTGGCTTCCGCGCTTGCCACATTGGCTTCCAGCAACGAGCGATTGACGATGATCGTCGCAAGGCTCTGCTTGGAAACCTCCAGCGCCGCTTGCGCCTGGTTCAACGCGGCCTTGGCCTGCTCCAACGTTGCCTGCGCCTGCTCGGATTCGCTCGCAGATGTGATCCCGCGATCGTTGAGATTGCTTATTCTGTCCCAAGCGAGTTGCGCGCGCTTCAGCGAAGCGTTGGCGCTGTCGATTTGCGCCTCGCTGGACGCGATGGTTGCCCTGGCGGAGAGTTCCGACTGACGCGAATTGTCGAGTGAGGCCTTCTGGCCATCCAGCGCGGCACGCGCTTGTGCGAGCTTCTGGACATAGATCCTGTCATCGATCCTTGTCAGCAGTTGCCCCTGCGTCACCTGCTCGTAGTCCTTAACCGGCACATCGACGACGTAGCCGCCGACCTGGGGGCTCATGATCGTCACGAGGCCTCTGACATAGGCGTTGTCGGTGGTCTCAACGGAAGTGACGAACGGCGGAAGGCGCCAGGCGTAAAGCACGAGCAGCACGCCCGCTATGCCTGCCAGGAAGGCGATCATGCTTGTCGGAGACCGGAAAAATTTCAACATGCGCGGAACTCTGGGATCAGGTTTGGTTTGCGGCGGCGTCCTGCCCACTTTCCCGAGACCAGGGCAGCCGGCGCAACGCTTGATGAAGGAGAAGAACAGCCAGCGCCAGAAGCGAGGCAAGGCAGATCACAAGGAACGTGTCGTTATAGGCGAGGACATAGGCCTCACGCGTGACCTGCTGGCCAAGCAGGGCGACGCCTTCCGCGCTCAGCAGAGTCGTGTCGGTAATGACCTTGCCATAGGCGGCCGCCAGTTGGGAGACGCGCTGCGCGACCACCGGGTCTTGCAGGAGGATGTGTTCGACCATTGCGTTCGAGTGGAATTTCTCACGAATGGTCACGAAGGTTCCGAGCATCGCCGATGCGAAAAGCGAGCCGATGCTCTGGGTGAACAGAAAAATCGCCAGGAAATTGACGATGAAGGGCGTGCCGCGCGCCATCGCCGCCTTGAATCCACTTGCCATCACCGGAGGGAGGAACATGGCGGCGCCGGCGGCGACCATTGCCTGGCTCAAATACATCTGTTCCGGGCGCGTCAGGCTGGTCGATTGACTGTCGATATAGGCGCCAGCCGCGATCAGCGTCAGGGCAAGAATATGGGCAGTCTCGACGTAGCGCGTCGTCATGAGCAGCGTGCAGAACAATCCGCCGAGCAGCGATGCAAGCAGGATAACCGCATAGAGCGTGACGGTCTGATCGTTGAGAACGCCAAGCTGCTGATAGAGATTGGCGGCCGTGGAGGACTGTTCGGAAGATACGAAACGGAAGAGAAGGAGCGCGCCCGCCATCCGCATGTTCGCACCCGACAGCAGCCAACGGAAGTCGAGCATCGGATTGTCGCGCGGCAACTCGATAACGAGCATCAGGGAGAGAGAGCCGACCGCAACGGCAAGCAAAACGCCGAGCCATGGCGCTTCGAACCACCAATAGAGACGCCCAAGCGTCAGGACGACCGCAAGGCAGCCGAAGCCGATCGCAAGCAGGAGATAACTCAGGACATCGAGCCGCTGGATCACCACAGAGCGCGGAGGTGGGGTGAGCGGCATTGTATAGATAATCGCGAATGCGATCAGCGCGAGTCCCATCTCGAGCATGTAGAGAGCGTGATACCCGCCAAAATCCAAAAGGGACGGAGAAACGATTCGCGCAACGGGAGCAGCAAAAAGCGTGCACATCAGCGCGAGGCTTATTCCGACCGAAAGCTTCTTCTCGGGCGGGAAAGCCTCCAGCATATAGAGAAAGCCGAGCGTGGATAGCGGAGCAGCGGCCATGCCGCTGATCGCCCTCACAACGATTGCGGAATGCAGATCGGTGACGAGAAGGTTGAGGCCCGCAGCGACAACGAAAGAGATGATACTAAGCTCGGCAAAGCGCCTGAGGCCATACTGCGTGCGGATTTTGAAGAGGGCGATCGACAAGCTGGCGTAAGGCGCCATGTAGGCTGCCGAGAGCCATGAAACCTCCGCGGTGGTCGCCGAGAACGACCCCTGGAGCTGATAGATGTTCGCGGTGAGGAGGTTCATGCCGAGCCCCTGCGTCAGAAACAGCATGAGCGATGCGCCCATGTACATCGACGGTGTCGGCGGCGGCTTGACGGCGCCCTCTTCCGCCGCCTTCGGCGCAACCTTGTCGTTGCCGGTCTCGGCGAGGCTCATTCACACAACCTCATACACCGCGGATGACTTGAAGATTGGCCTGCATGGCCCGTATCACATTCAAGGTAGTCTTCAGATCGCTTTCGGAAATACCGGCGATCACCTGAGCGCGTACATTGACTGCAATATCGTCGATCTCGCCCGCAACCACCTTGCCGGTCTCGGTAATGTAGATTTCCTTGGCGCGACGATCCGAGCCGGCAATGCGGCGCTCGACGAAGCCCTGCCCCTCCATCGCATCCAGGATCCTGACCAGCGTTGGCGTCTCCAGCTCCAGGCGATCGGCGAGCTCCTTCTGGTTGATGCCGTCCTTCTTGTTGAGCGTGAAGAAGACGCGTGCGCGCGGCAGCGTCATGTTGCGCTCCCGGACGATCTTGTCGAAGACGGCCCTGAGCTTTCGATTGAACGCCGCCAGGTCTTCGATGAGTTCACGTCCGAGAACGGGATTTGTCATTACATTTAGTCCATTTCGTTAGTGCGCTAATTATATATATACTACCTATCATGTTTTCTAATTTGTTCAAGGGCCATCGACACGAGTTTTGGATGCAACCCTCGCCCGTCCAGCATAAACTAGCACGTACGCTGGCCAAAGTGAGTCGTTTTGTGTCGTGTCCTCAAGGTGACACTTTCGGTATTTTTGATTTGACCGCAAGTTCGGCTGTGGAGAAGTCGAACAGTGTGCAAAGCCTCCCCGTTTCGACGGCGTAGCGAAGGCATCGCCCGCCTGACACTTGATTTTGCACCCGGTGCGCTGCACACCCGAAGCTGAAAAAGACAGAACGGATCAAGATGAACGACGTCGCTCGAAAGATTGCCGCTGTTGCTCCGGCGGAGCAGCACTATCGCGAAGCACCCAACAACATCGAAGCCGAGCAGGCACTGCTAGGCGCGATCCTCATGAATAACGATGCCTACTACCGGGTGTCGGACTTCCTCAAGCCGCCACATCTCTATGAGCCGCTTCACCGCAAGATCTACGAGGTCGCCGGCGACATCATCCGCATGGGCAAGATCGCCAATCCGGTGACGATCAAGACCTTTCTGAAGGCCGACGACAAGGTCGGGGACATGACTGTCTCCGAGTATCTTGCTCGTCTCGCCCGCGAAGCCGTGACGATCATCAACGCTGAGGACTATGGCCGCGCGATCTACGATCTGGCGCTGCGCCGCGCGCTGATTACCATCGGCGAGGATGTCGTCAACATCGCCTACGATGCGCCGCTTGACATGCCGCCGCAGACGCAGATCGAGGACACCGAGCGCCGCCTGTTCGAACTCGCCGAAAACGGTCGCTATGACGGCGGCTTCCAGGCTTTCAACGATGCCGTCGCGCTGGCGATCGATATGGCGGCCGTCGCCAAGGAACGCGATGGCGGCCTCTCCGGCATCTCGACCGGCATTCACTCGCTCGATTCCAAAATGGGTGGTCTGCAGCGCTCCGACTTGATTGTCCTTGCAGGTCGTCCGGGTATGGGCAAAACCTCGCTTGCGACCAACATCGCCTACAATATCGCCGCCGCCTATGAGGGCGAAGTCCAGGCTGACGGCAGCATGAAGGCGAAGAACGGCGGCGTCGTCGGATTTTACTCGCTCGAAATGTCGTCCGAACAGCTCGCCACCCGCATCATCTCCGAGCAGACGGAAGTCTCCTCGTCGAAGATCCGCCGTGGTGACATCAACGATGCCGATTTCGAAAAGCTCGTCGCCTGCTCCATGATGATGCAGAAGGTGCCCCTCTACATCGACCAGACTGGTGGTATCTCGATCGCCCAGCTTTCGGCCCGCGCCCGCCGTCTCAAGCGCCAGCGCGGTCTCGACTGCCTGGTCGTCGACTACATCCAGCTCATGACCGGCTCAGGCAAGTCAGGTGAGAACCGCGTGCAGGAAATTACCCAGATCACCACCGGCCTGAAAGCCCTCGGCAAGGAACTGAATGTTCCGATCATCGCCCTCTCCCAGCTCTCGCGTCAGGTCGAAAGCCGCGACGACAAGCGTCCGCAGCTCTCCGACCTTCGCGAATCGGGCTCGATCGAGCAGGACGCCGACGTGGTTCTGTTCGTGTTCCGCGAGGAATACTATGTCAAGAACAGCGAGCCGCGCGACATCGCCGATCCGAAATATCCTGAATGGGAAGCACTGTTCGACAAGGTGAAGGGGACGGCGGACGTGATCATCGCCAAGCAGCGTCACGGACCGACCGGAACCGTGAAGCTCGCCTTCCAGTCGGAATTCACACGCTTCGCCGACCTCGCCGATCCGTCGTTCATTCAGTACGAGGAACACTAAGTCGCCCTGATTCAACTCGGCCTTTCGTTCTTCACAGTTGACGTCTAAGCTGGCCGGAGACTCGTCTCCGGCCAATTTTTTGATGTGGATCATGACTGACATTTCCGACGCATTCGAAGACGATCCTTTTGCCTCTGCCGGCTTGCGCGTCACTGTCGACCTGACTGCGCTCACCGAGAACTGGAAGGATATGACCCGCCGCTCCGGCAGTGCGCGGGCCGCAGCCGTGGTAAAGGCCGACGCCTACGGCACGGGCATCGAGGACGCCGGCGAAGCGCTCTACATGGCCGGTGCGAGGGACTTCTTCGTTGCCACGGTCGATGAAGGCGTGACGCTCAGGCTTTATGCGCCGGACGCCCGCATTTTCGTTCTTGCCGGTATATGGCCTGGCACCGAACGCCGTTTCTTCGAGAACGATCTGGTCCCGGTGATCTCCTCGGAGGAACAGCTTGCTTTCTGGATGGCCGTATTGTCCAACTATGGCGATTACCCCTGCGCGCTCAACGTCGATACCGGTTTCAACCGCCTGGGAATTGCCATGGACGAGGCGATGGCAATTGCCGACGACGTCTCGCGTCCTGCGAGCTTCGCGCCGGTTCTCGTCATGAGCCACCTTGCGTGCGCTGACGACCCCACGGCGGCGATGAACAAGCAGCAGCTTGAATCATTCCGCAAGGTTAGCGCCGCGTATGAAGGTATCGATTCAAGCCTTGCGGCCTCGGCAGGCATCTTTCTCGGCAGCGACTATCACTTCGACCTCACCCGCCCCGGGATCTCCATCTATGGCGGCGAGGCCGTCAGTGGGATGGCCAATCCGATGAGGCCTGTGGTGACCGCGCAGGCGCGGGTCGTCCAGGTTCGCACAGCCAACGCCGGCCAATCCGTCAGCTACGGCAGCACGGTGCGTTTGACGCGCGACAGCCGCCTGGCGATCGTTTCCGCCGGCTACGCTGACGGCTATATGCGCAGCCAGTCGAGCGGCGGTGTGCCGCTGCGCCAGAGCGTGCCACAGGGTGGGCAAGGCTTCGTGGCCGGCCGGAAGGTACCCGTCGCAGGGCGCATCACCATGGACCTGACGATCTTCGACGTCACGGGTCTGCCGGAAACCGCAGTGCTCGCAGGCGATTACGTAGAACTATTCGGAAAGAACATTGCCGTCGACGATGTCGCGCGGGCAGCGGGAACGATCGGCTACGAGATCCTGACCAACATCGGGCTGCGCCATGAGCGGCGTTACGTCGTGGAGGACGAAAGCGACGCGGTCTAGCGCGTCGTCAGAGCCAACCGCACGCCAAGGGCCACCAGCAAGGCTCCAAGCCCACGGTCGAGCCACAGGCCGACGCTCCGCCGGCGTTTGATCAGATCCGCAATGCGGCCACCGGCCAGAATGAGCGGAGGCTCGATGAAGACTGCGACGACGATGATCAGGACGCCGTGAACCGCAAGTTGGAGCCATGTAGGGCCAGCTCCCTCGACCACGAACTGCGGTAGGAAGGCCAGAAAGAAAATCGCGACCTTTGGATTGAGCAGCGAGACGAAAATCCCCTGCCGATAGACGCGACGCCAGGGCAAGGCGTCCCCCGCGTCCTTGACGAGGCCTCCCTCTCCGTTCGAGCGCAAAGACTGGATCCCGAGCCAGACCAGATAGAACGCGCCGACCCACTTCACGGCCGAGAACGCCGTCGCAGACGCGGCAAGGATTGCCGAGAGGCCGAATGCCGTGGTTGCCACATGCAGGCATGCGCCGGTCCAAACGCCGAAAAGCGCTGCAAAGCCCGTACGTATCCCACTCTTGATCGTATGGCCGAGGATGAACGCCATATCCGGCCCCGGCGACAGATTGAGAAGTACTGCTGCCGAAAGAAACGTGATCCAGTGTGCGAGCGAGTAATCGAGCATCGTCCAGCCTCTGAGAAAGTGGAGAATTGATGCCACCGAGACCTCTGATAGGAAAATCATTAGTTTTGATCGATGCCGCGAATGATTATCTGAGCAACCAGACTGATTCGAGCCGGCAACAGCCCGGCCGTTTGAACGAAAGCGGCAATTGATGGCGAAGGCCAGGACACAATTCATCTGCCAGAACTGCGGCGCGATTCACAACAGGTGGGCGGGCAAGTGCGAGGGCTGCGGCGAGTGGAACACCATCGTCGAGGAAGACCCGATGGGCGGAATCGGCGGCGGCCCGGCAAAGACACCGAAGAAGGGCCGTGCGGTGGCGCTCACAGCGCTTTCCGGCGAGATCGAGGAAGCACCCCGCATCCAAACCGGGATATCCGAACTCGATCGGGCGCTCGGCGGCGGCTTCGTACGCGGCTCGGCCGTGCTGATCGGCGGCGACCCCGGCATCGGCAAGTCGACGCTGCTGATGCAGGGGGCGGCAGCGCTTTCGCGTCGCGGCCATCGGATCATCTATGTCTCGGGCGAAGAGGCGGTCGCACAGGTGCGACTTCGCGCGCAACGACTGCAAGCTGCCGATACCGATGTGTTGCTGGCGGCGGAAACCAACGTCGAGGACATTCTGGCCACGCTCGCCGAAGGCAAGCGGCCGGATCTCGTCATCATCGACTCCATCCAGACGCTATGGAGCGAGCTTGCAGAATCCGCACCCGGCACGGTTACCCAGGTGCGCACCGGCGTGCAGTCGATGATCCGCTTTGCCAAGCAGACCGGTGCCGCGATGGTGCTTGTCGGGCACGTCACCAAGGACGGCCAGATCGCCGGTCCGCGTGTGGTCGAGCATATGGTCGATGCCGTTCTCTATTTCGAAGGGGATCGCGGTCATCACCACCGGATCCTGCGTACGGTCAAGAACCGCTTCGGGCCAACCGATGAAATCGGCGTCTTCGAGATGTCCGACAGGGGCCTGAGGGAAGTCGCCAATCCATCCGAGCTCTTTCTTGGTGAACGCAATGCGAAATCGCCGGGTGCGGCAGTTTTCGCGGGCATGGAAGGAACGCGTCCGATTCTCGTCGAGGTGCAGGCCCTGGTGGCGCCAACATCGCTCGGGACACCGCGCCGGGCGATCGTCGGTTGGGACTCCGCGCGCCTGTCGATGATCCTCGCCGTGCTTGAGGCCCATTGCGGCGTGCGGCTCGGACAGCACGACGTCTATCTCAACATTGCCGGCGGCTACCGCATTTCCGAGCCTGCAGCCGACCTTGCGGTCGCCTCGGCTCTGGTTTCATCGCTCGCTGGTATTGCCCTTCCCGCCGATTGTGTCTATTTCGGCGAAGTCAGCCTGTCGGGCGCCGTCCGGCCGGTTGCGCACACCGCCCAGCGCCTCAAAGAAGCCGAGAAGCTGGGGTTTTCTGCAGCGTTGCTGCCGTCAGGGTCCGCCGAACTGCCGAAGGGCACAAATGGTCGCTGGAGCGAGATCGAAAGCCTGCCGGATCTGGTTGCACGGATCGCGGGCTCCAAAGGCGCACTGCGACGTGTGGAAGATGAGGTTTGATCCTTTCATCGCCGCCATCGGTGATGATATAGGAAGCACGCAATGAGGCGCGACTGAGCCGCGGTTAAGCGGACGTCCTGGAGTTGAATTTATATGCCCATTACGATTTTCGACGGTATTGTCATCGGCGTCGTTCTTTTCTCCGCCGTACTTGCAATGGTGCGCGGCTTCTCCCGCGAAGTTCTTTCGATCGCCAGCTGGGGCGGCTCTGCGGCCGCGGCCTATTATTTCTATCCGTACCTCGTTCCCTATGCGAAGAAGTACACCGATGACGATCGCATCGCGATCGTCGGTTCGGCAGCCGTGGTGTTCCTGATCGCACTGATCGTGATCTCCTTCATCACCATGAAGATCGCAGATTTCATCATTGACAGCCGCATCGGCGCGCTCGACCGCACTTTGGGCTTTCTCTTCGGCGCAGCAAGGGGCATACTTCTGCTCGTCGTCGCCACCGCCTTCTGGAACTGGCTCGTTGATGTCGATCACCGCCCGAACTGGGTCAACAGTGCGAAGTCCAAGCCGTTCCTGGATTCGATGGTCGTGAAACTGCAGTCGGTGTTGCCGGCTGAGTTTGCCCAAATGGTGCGGGCAAGCGTGATGGAGAAGATTCAGCCGCAGGGCGGCAATTCGGAAGGTGGCAATGCGCCTGCATCCGATCAGGCGCCGGCCGAAGATGCCACGCCCGCCCCTGCAAATGGTGCACAGCAGCCGTCTAATTGACGCAGTGTTCAACAGCTTGACCCGGCACATGGCAATTGCCATTTGAGCGGGACGTGACTAAAGGTCCGGCCGGGCATCCGCTCCGTCGGGCCTCAGCCGTTTTTGGAAATGCCGATCCATTCTTGTGAGAGCAAAGGCCCGCATCAATGAACCAGTCCCCTTCCTCCACGCTCAACGATGAACTCGATGGCGATACGCTCCACGAGGAATGCGGAGTGTTCGGCGTTCTCGGGCACCCCGACGGCGCGACGCTGACGGCGCTCGGCCTGCATGCGCTGCAGCACCGCGGTCAGGAAGCCGCCGGCATCGTCTCCTTCGACGGCAAGCAGTTCCATACCGAAAAGCGGATGGGTCTCGTAGGAGACCACTATACCGATCCGGTAACGCTTGCGAAGCTTCCAGGCTTCATCTCGATCGGCCATACACGTTACTCCACGACGGGCGAAGTGGCGCTGCGCAACGTCCAGCCGCTTTTTGCCGAACTTGAAGTCGGCGGCATTGCTGTAGCCCATAACGGCAACTTCACCAACGGCCTGACGCTCCGCCGCCAGTTGATTGCAGACGGCGCCATCTGTCAGTCAACCTCGGATACCGAAGTCGTTCTTCACTTGATTGCCCGCTCCAAGCAGGCTTCTTCCTCAGACCGCTTCATCGATGCGATCCGCCAAATGGAAGGTGGCTATTCAATGCTGGCGATGACGCGCACGAAGCTTATTGCCGCACGCGACCCCATCGGCATCCGCCCTCTCGTCATGGGCGAACTCGATGGCAAGCCAATCTTCTGTTCGGAAACCTGTGCGCTCGACATCATCGGCGCGAAGTACATTCGCGACGTCGAGAACGGCGAAGTCGTCATCTGCGAGATCCAGCCGGACGGCTCGATCACCATCGACGCCCGCAAGCCGGACGCGCCGAAGCAGGAGCGACTGTGCCTCTTCGAATATGTCTACTTCGCCCGTCCCGACTCCGTCGTCGGCGGCCGCAGCGTTTATGTTGCCCGCAAGAACATGGGCATCAACCTCGCAAAGGAATCGCCCGTCGAAGCAGACGTCGTCGTACCGGTTCCGGACGGCGGTACACCGGCAGCACTTGGCTTTGCCCAAGCAAGCGGCATTCCTTTCGAATACGGCATCATCCGCAATCACTATGTCGGCCGAACTTTCATCGAGCCGACGCAGCAGATCCGCGCTTTGGGCGTCAAGCTGAAGCATTCCGCCAACCGGGCGATGATCGAAGGCAAGCGTGTGGTTCTGGTCGACGACTCGATCGTGCGCGGCACCACCTCCCTCAAGATCGTCCAGATGATTCGCGATGCCGGCGCCAAGGAAGTGCACATCCGCGTCGCCAGCCCGATGATCTATTTCCCCGATTTCTACGGTATCGACACGCCCGACGCGGACAAGCTGCTGGCCAACCAGTATACGAGCCTGAAGGCGATGTGCGACTATATCGGTGCAGACTCGCTCCAGTTCTTGTCGATCGACGGCCTCTACCGCGCGGTTGGCGGCGAAAATCGCGATAACGCCAGCCCGCAGTTCACCGACCATTATTTCACCGGCGACTATCCGACCCGTCTGCTCGACCAGGACAGCACCAGCAACGTGCGCAAGCTGGCCGTGATGGCCAGCAACGGCTGATCCGGGTCGTTTCATTCCCGTGGAGGGGCATACTGCGCCCCTCGCATCTCCCTGCGAAATTCGGAACAAGGCATAATGAGCGTCAATCTCAAGGACAGGATCGCACTCGTCACCGGTGCGTCGCGTGGTATCGGCTACTTCACGGCACTGGAGCTGGCCAAGGCCGGCGCCCATGTGATCGCCTGCGCCCGCACCGTGGGCGGCCTTGAGGATCTCGACGACGCCGTCAAGGCGGTTGGCGGCTCCGCGACGCTCGTTCCCTTCGACCTCGCCGACATGAACGCCATCGACGCGCTCGGCGCCTCGATCTTCGAGCGCTGGGGCAAGCTCGACATTCTCGTTGCCAATGCCGGCGTGCTCGGCGTGATCTCGCCGATCGGCCACATCGAGGCGAAGACCTTCGAGAAGGTGATGACCATCAACGTGACGGCCACCTGGCGGCTCATCCGCTCGGTCGATCCGCTGCTGGCACGCTCGGATGCGGGTCGCGCGGTCATCCTCTCATCGGGTGCCGCCCACAAGTGTCGTCCGTTCTGGGGTCCCTACTCCGCTTCCAAGGCGGCAGTCGAGGCGCTTGCCCGCACCTGGGCTGGAGAGAGCCAGAGCACGCAGCTTCGCATCACCAGCGTCGACCCGGGCGCTACGCGCACAGCGATGCGCGCACAGGCCATTCCGGGGGAAAACCCCGAGACCCTGCCGCATCCATCCGAAGTCGCGAAGGCGATCCTGCCGTTGGTGGGACCCGATGTGACCGAGACCGGCAAACTGTTCATCGTGCGCGAGAGCAAGCTCGTGGATTACCGGCTACCCGAGTAATCCTCGGGTTACTCAGAAGTCATTGTCGGGAACAGATGAGCCAGATCTGCACCAGACGGGCATAGCGCATTGAGATCGACCGGCCTCCCGATGCCGTCCAGCGTTCCGTTGTCGGCAAATTGCCATATCGACCAATGGCCGCAATCGCCCCGATCCGGCTCAGCCGCAATGCTTCGCAGCCAGAGATGGTGCTCTGGAAAGCTTGCTTCGTTGCCCTTCAGATATTGATCGAAGAATTGCTGGTTGAGGTAGAAGATCGGCTTGCCGGGATAGGCTGCCTTCAATACGCCGAGAAAGTCGTTGATCTCCGCACTCAGCTCTTCGCGTTTCGGAACCTTGCCGCAATTGCCGGTGAATTCGAGATCGATCGCGATCGGCAGCGTTCCGGACTCCACCGGGACCGTAGAGAGCACGTTCTGCGCCTGCTCGCGGCCGGGGCGGCAGAAGGTGAAAAAATGATAGGCGCCGCGCACGATGCCCGCTTCCTTCGCCGCCTGCCAATTCTCTGCAAATCGCGTGTCCCTGTGATCTCCACCCTCGGTCGCCTTAATGATGGCGAAGCGGACATTCGGCTGCGCGGCGAGCTTTTTCCAATCGATGCTGCCCTGGTGGTGGCTGATATCTATACCCTGAAGGGGATAGTCTTCGAGCGATGGAGGAGCGAAAGGAGCCATAGCGCGATCGTAAGCGAGGTACGACGCGGATGCGACTGCCAAAATCGCGATACCCGTCATGGCTTGGTTCAGTGGCTTCACGCGGATTCCTCGAGCCGGGTTTGGTTCTTGTCTAGCAGAATTTTGGGTCGCCGTGATATTTGGCGACCTGCCGGCCTGTGCTTTCGCTTAGGGCGTTCGGGGCTTCAATCGATTCGCTGGATCGATTGCTCAGGCAACGCCGTACCGCATCTCGCCCCTTGACCAAACACCAAAGCCGGGCCATAAAACCCGCCATGAAAACGGTTACCTGCATCATCTGCCGGAATATTATTCGCTAGCGCGCTCGCTGGCCTGGCCGTTTTCGTCTCCTAAAAGTCCAAGATGAGAAACGCCCCGGCCCGCCGGTGGAAGTATTTTTCGGATCATTGCATTTTGGGAGAGTAGACATGGCCGGTCAGCCGGAATCAAAGACGCCGGAACTGAAGCTGTACAACACGCTGACGCGGGAGAAGTCGGCCTTTGCGCCCATCGATCCGCAGAATGTCCGCATGTATGTCTGCGGTCCGACCGTCTACGACTTCGCCCATATCGGCAATGCGCGTCCGGTCATCGTCTTCGACGTGCTGTTCCGATTGTTGAATCACGTCTATGGCGGCGATCGCGTGACCTACGCGCGCAACATCACCGACGTCGATGACAAGATCAACGCCCGGGCGTTGCGAGACTATCCCGGCCTGTCGCTCAACCAGGCAATCCGGGCCGTGACCGAGAAGACGGAGAAGCAGTTTCTGGACGACGCCACGTCGCTCGGCTGCCTCGATCCGACCGTGCAGCCGCGCGCGACCGACAATATCGCCGAAATGATTGCTATCATCGAGAAGCTGATCGCCAACGGCCATGCTTACAAGGCCGCCGGCGAAGTTCTGTTCGATACCAAATCCATGGCGGAGTACGGGCAGCTTTCGAAGCGCAATCTCGACGAGCAGCAGGCGGGTGCCCGCATCGCCGTCGATGCGCACAAGAAGAACCCCGGCGACTTCGTGCTGTGGAAGCTATCGAGCCCGAGCGAGCCCGGCTGGGAGAGCCCATGGGGCCGCGGCCGTCCCGGCTGGCACATCGAATGCTCGGCCATGAGCGGGCGATATCTCGGCGACGTCTTCGATATCCACGGCGGTGGGCTGGACCTGATCTTTCCGCACCACGAGAACGAGATCGCGCAATCGCGTTGCGCCCATGGCACCAAGGTCATGGCGAATGTCTGGATGCACAACGGCTTCCTGCAGGTCGAGGGCCGCAAGATGTCGAAGTCCGAAGGCAACTTCGTCACGATCTACCAATTGCTGCACACCGAGAAATTCGGCGGACGCCGATGGCCGGGTGAGGTGTTGCGCCTCGCGATGCTGATGACGCACTACCGCGAACCGATCGATTTTTCGATCAAGCGGCTGGAAGAAGCTGAGCGGCTGCTTTCCAAGTGGCCGGCAGCCGAAGCGGGTGATGCAAAGCCGGATCCGGCGGTTGTCGACGCTCTGGCCGACGACCTCAATACGGTCGCAGCGATCCAGGCGCTGCACGCACTTGCCCACTCCGGCGATCACGCGGCCTTCGCCGCAAGCGCCGACTTGCTTGGTGTTCTGCCACAAGCTGCCGAAATCGACGAGGCTGTCGCCATCGAGATCGACAGGCGCGTCAGGGCGCGGCTGGACCTGTTGCAGGCGAAGAACTTCGCCGAGGCAGACAGCATCCGTGACACGCTGCTGGCAGAAGGCATCCAGCTTAAGGACAGCAAGGATGCGACGACCGGCGAGCGCGTCACGAAGTGGGAGTTGAAGCGATGATCGACTATACCGGTGGCTGCCAGTGCGGGGCGATCCGATTTCACGTCCGCGGGGCGCTGAAGGATTCGTCGATATGTCATTGCCGAATGTGCCAGAAGGCGTTCGGTGCATATTATGCGCCGCTCGTCTCGGTGCGCGACGCGGCGTTGGAATGGACGCGCGGCAAGCGGAAGAAATTCCGCTCGTCCAACTATGTGGAGCGCGGCTTCTGCGGCGATTGCGGCACGCCGCTGACCTACGAGGCGCCCGACGGCATCGCGATTGCGGCCGGCGCATTCGACGACCCGGCTGCCCTGCCACCAGTCATCCAGTTTGGAACCGAGCGCAAGATCGGTTTTGTTGACCATCTGCACGAGCTTCCCGCGCGCGTTACCGAAGACGACGCCCAGGCCGCCCCTTTCGTGCTGGAGATCGTCTCCTATCAGCATCCCGATCACGACACGGCCGCGTGGCCGGAAGGAGAGCGCGCGTGACAAGTCCTGCGGCTCTTAGCGGAGGGTGTCAATGCGGCGCGGTTCGTTATCGCGCCGCCGGCGAACTCGACTATCCGCATCTCTGCCATTGCCGCATGTGCCAGAAGGCGGCCGGAAACTACTTCATGCCACTGGCTGCCGCGCAGAAATCGGACTTCGCGCTGACCCGCGGAACACCCACGTGGTTTCATTCCTCGGATGTCGTGCGACGTGGCTTCTGCGGGACTTGCGGGACGCCCCTCTTCTACGACCTTCCAGGGGCGGATTTCATCAATATCGTGCTTGGATCACTCGACGATCCGGAAAGAGTGAAGCCGGTAATGCAATCGAACACCGTGCGTAAAATGATCTGGTTTCACGAACTGGACGGCCTGCCGATCGAACCAGATGCCAAAACGCCCGATAGAGAAAACGCGATTGTGGCAACCAATCACCAGCACCCCGATCACGACACCCATTGGCCAAGCGGAGCATCGTCATGAATGAACCCATCCGAACCGGCGGTTGCCAGTGCGGCGCCGTGCGCTTCCGCATTAGCGGTAAGCTCGGGCGGCCATCGATCTGCCATTGCCGGATGTGCCAGAAGCAATTCGGCGGCTTCTTCTCTGCGCTGGTGACGGCACCTGACGAGGGCATGGAATGGACGCGCGGCGAGCCCAGCTATTTCCAGTCGTCGATCAACATCGAGCGCGGCTTCTGCAAGAACTGCGGCACGCCGATGACCTACCGGCATCCCGGTGGGCTGGAGCTTGCAATCGGTACGTTTGACGACCGCAGCGATCTGGCGCCGCAGATTCAGGTGAACTACGCCGCTCGCATTCCGTGGGTCGAGACGATCTTCGACCAGCCGGTTCACACCGACCCTGATTTCTACTCGCGGCAGGAGGCGATCATTTCCTTCCAGCATCCCGACCACAATACCAATATTTGGCCATCCGAAGGCGTTAAGTTATGACTGAACTCCTGCGTACGCTCTATTCCGAAATCGAACCCTATGCTTCCGGTCACCTCGATGTCGGCGATGGCCACGTCATCTATTGGGAGCGCTCCGGCACGCCCGGCGCCAAGCCGGCCGTCTTCCTGCATGGCGGCCCTGGCGGCGGATTTTCGGCTAGCCATCGCCAGCTTTTCGATCCCGCCCTCTATGACGTCACGCTGTTCGACCAGCGCGGCTGCGGCAAGTCCACGCCGCATGCAGACCTCAATGCCAATACGACCTGGGACCTGGTTGCCGACATGGAGCGGCTGCGTGAGATGGCCGGTGCCGAGAAGTGGCAGGTCTTTGGCGGCTCATGGGGCTCGACGCTGGCGCTAGCCTATGCAGAGAAACATCCCGAGCGCGTCTCCGAGCTGATTGTACGCGGCATCTATACGCTGACAAAAGCGGAGCTCGACTGGTACTATCAGTTCGGCGTCTCCGAGATGTTTCCAGACAAGTGGGAGCGCTTCATCGCGCCGATCCCACCGGAAGAGCGCCACGAGATGATGCTCGCTTACAACCGGCGGCTGACGCACGCCGACAAGACCGTGCGCCTCGAAGCCGCCAGGGCCTGGAGCATCTGGGAAGGCGAAACGATCACGCTGCTGCCGGAGCCTTCGACGAGCGGCAAATTCGAGAATGCCGAGTTCGCATACGCCTTCGCCCGCATCGAGAACCACTTTTTCGTCAATGCCGGCTGGATGGATGAGGGGCAACTCCTCAGGGATGCAGGCAAGTTGAAGGATATTCCCGGTGTGATCGTGCACGGCCGTTATGATATGCCGTGCCCGGCACGCTATGCCTGGGCGCTCCACAAGGCCTGGCCAAAGGCGGATTTCCATCTGATCGAAGGTGCTGGCCATGCTTATTCGGAGCCCGGCATTCTCGACAAGCTGATCCGTGCGACGGACAGATTTGCCGGAAAACAATAGCGAGCCGCAGGGCAACGACGGGAGGAACGCCATGACACGCGAAAAGATCTACCTCTTCGACACGACGCTCCGCGACGGGCAGCAAACGCCGGGCATCGATTTTTCGGTGGAGGACAAGATTGCAATCGCCATTCTGCTGGACGAGTTCGGTCTCGACTACGTCGAGGGCGGCTACCCCGGCGCGAATCCCACGGACACCGCCTTCTTCAGCGAGAAGCGGACATCACAGGCCTCCTTCGTTGCCTTTGGCATGACGAAGCGCGCCGGTGTTTCCGCTTCCAACGATCCGGGGCTGGCGAGCCTGCTTCAGGCCCAGAGCGACGCGATCTGTTTCGTCGCCAAGAGCTGGGACTACCACGTCAAGGTTGCGCTCGGCTGCACCAACGAGGAGAATCTGGAGAGTATCGCCGAAAGCGTCAAGGCCGCCGTCGGGGCCGGCAAGGAGGCGATGGTCGACTGCGAGCATTTCTTCGATGGCTACAAGGCGAACCCGGCCTATGCGCTCGCCTGCGCAAAGACCGCTTATGATTCCGGCGCGCGCTGGGTCGTCCTTTGCGACACCAATGGCGGCACCCAGCCGCCGGAGATCCGGGCCATCGTCGAAGCTGTCATCGCGGCTGGCGTTCCCGGTCACTGTCTTGGCATCCACGCACATAACGACACCGGCCAGGCAGTCGCCAATACGCTGGCGGCTGTTGAAGCCGGCGTGCGGCAGATCCAGGGCACCCTCAACGGTATCGGCGAGCGATGCGGCAACGCCAACCTCGTGACGCTGATCCCGACGCTGGCGCTCAAGGAGACCTATTCGTCCCGGTTCGAAACCTCGATCGATGCCGATCGGCTGTTGAACCTCACTCGCCTGTCGCATGCCTTTGATGAACTTTTGAACCGGTCGCCGGATCACCAGATGCCGTACGTCGGGGCGTCGGCGTTCGCGACGAAGGCCGGAATCCATGCCTCGGCGCTGCTCAAGGATCCGCGCACCTACGAACATGTGACACCCGAAAGCGTCGGCAATCTCCGCAAAGTCATGGTCTCAGATCAAGGCGGAAAGGCTAATTTCATCAACGCGCTGAAACGGCGCGGCATCGACGTCGGCAAGGACGATCCGAAACTCGATCGGCTGATCGCGCTGGTCAAGGAACGGGAAGCCTTCGGATACGCCTACGAAGGTGCCGATGCGAGCTTCGAACTGCTTGCCCGCCGGACGCTCGGCACCATCCCGCAATTCTTCGCTGTCGAGGGCTTTCGCGTGATGGTCGAGCGGCGGTTCGATTCGCATGGGCGCGTGAAGATCGTCTCGGAAGCCGTCGTGAAGTTGGTCATCGACGGCAACACCGTGATGTCGGTTGCGGAAGGCGATGGTCCGGTCAACGCACTCGACCTCGCGCTGCGCAAGGACTTCGGCAGATATCAGCACGAGATCGACGACCTGGTCCTGGCAGACTTCAAGGTGCGCATCCTCAATGGCGGCACCGAAGCGATCACACGCGTCTTGATCGAATCGACCGATAGCGACGGCGTTCGCTGGTGGACAGTCGGCGTATCGGAGAACATCATCGACGCCTCCTTCCAGGCACTGATGGATTCGGTCATCTACAAGCTTATGAAGAACCGCCACCTGGCCGGCAAGATCGCGGCGGAATAGATCTCAGGGCAGAGGCCCGGTGGCGAGACCCCAGTCAGGTTGCGAATACCATTCCTCGCCCGTGCGCTCCTTCTTCCAGCGCAGGGCGCGGATGCCATGCATCCCGCCCTTGCGGAACGCCGCCTCAAGCTCTCTGTAGCTTTCGAACGTTCCGCTGGTCGCTTCTCCCCAAACGAAGGCTACGGGTCCGAGAAACTCGACCGCGTAGCCTTGCAGCCGCCGATCCACCAGTATGAAACCCGCATAGGACGCAAGGCCGGTCGCCCCCCCATCGCCGTCGACATCAGGAACTCCCAGAGGAAAGATCAATCGGCCACCGACGTTCAAGCGCTCGATCCATGGATCAGCAGGACGGGGAACAGCGAAATTCACGTAAATCGCGTTGGTCGCTTCCCGGGGCCACTCATGCCCATTGTCGCAGACGACATCAACGTTGGCGTAGTCCCTGAGATTATCACTCGCGCGTTTGGCAAGCGCCTCATCGAACTCGACAGCGGTGACGCTGCCGTGCGAGCCGACGATCAAGGCCATCATGGCGGTATAGTAACCGCTGCCGGCACCTATGTGGCACACTCTATCACCGTTTCGGAGCGCGAGCCTGTGCAGGCCTCGCGCGTGCAGGCTGGGACTACCGTTGTTCACATGACGCTCGCGTTGGAGCGCAAATAGCGCATCCTGGTAAACGGCAGCGGGATCGCTCGAGGGAACATTCACGTAGCCACCCCAATGTGCCATTTTCCAGGGCGGCGGCCCGAGGAAGCGCTCGCGCGGAACCGTGGCGAAGGCATCCAGCAGAGCGTCGTCGTCTGCAATACCCTCTTTCGCTAGCATATGAACGGCAAATGCATTGCGGCAGATCGCGAGAGCTCGTTTGTCCATCTTGCTCACCCTGTTGTTAAATAGGGGCCGGCATCCGTTCACCGAAATGAATTGGCCCATTCACAGCCGTTGCGATAATCGGCTCCATAGTTAGAACAATGATGGAAACACTCGATGTCCGCCGATGCAAGTGCTCCGCTGATCAAGAACGAAGATAGTCCGCGCGGCTTTGTCTTCGCGCTGACGGCCTACCTGCTGTGGGGCTTCCTGCCGATCTACATGAAAGCGGTCGCCCATATCTCCCCCGCTGAAGTAATAGCACACCGCATCCTGTGGTCACTGCCGCTGGCGGGACTGGTGCTGCTCGTTCTCGGTCGCACGCAAGATATCCGCCTTGCGCTGCGCTCACCGCGGATGTTGGCGATGGCTTCGCTGACCGCTGTGCTCATCACCATCAACTGGGGAACCTACGTCTGGGCCATTGGCGCCGGCCACTCGCTCGATGCAGCGCTCGGCTACTTCATCAACCCGCTGTTCAGTATTTTCCTCGGAGCCGTTCTGCTTCAGGAGAAGCTGCGTCCTGCCCAGATTGCGGCGATCGCTTTGGCCGGAGTTGCCGTCGTCATCCTCGCCTTCGACAATGGCGGCATTCCGTGGGTCGCGCTCACGCTCACGATCTCCTGGGGCCTCTACGCCTTTTTCCGCAAGACGCTTCCGCTTGGCCCAAATCAGGGATTTTTCCTGGAAGTGATGCTCCTGAGTGGACCGGCGCTGATCTACATCCTGTACCTGGAATTTGGCAGCGGCGATGGACACTTCTATCGCACAGGCATGGCGGATACCGTCCTGTTGCTCGGTTGCGGCATCATTACCGCCGTGCCGCTGATGATCTATGCAAACGGCGCCAAGCTGCTTCGCCTGTCGACAATAGGCATCATGCAGTACATCGCGCCGACGATTATCTTCCTGATCGCTGTCTTCATCTTCAAGGAGCCGCTCGGGACTGCGCGGATGATCGCGTTCCCGCTCATCTGGGCCGGCCTTGTTCTGTATACTTGGTCGATGCTCAAAGGGAGCCGCGACAGATAGCTCCCGGCCTCACATCTTCGAGATAACCGCCTCCTCGCCGTCGCGATCGGCGGATGCCAGTTCCGCGGCCCTGGCCATGATCGCCGGGATGATCTCGGACACGTCATCGATGACGAGCGGCTGGACGCGATGGGCAGTGTGTACGAAGCCCTCGTCCGTCATATGGCGCAGCAGCTCCATCATCGGATCCCAGAAGCCGTTGACGTTGGCAAACACCATCGGCTTTTCATGGCGCCCGAGCTGTGCCCAGGTCATGATCTCGATGATCTCCTCAAGCGTGCCTATGCCACCCGGCAGAGCGACAAAGGCATCGGAGCGTTCGAACATGGTGTGTTTGCGCACATGCATGTCCGGAGTTACAATCAGTTCGTTGAGCTGGCCGAGGGAGTGGCGCGTCGCCTCCATGTCGATCAGGAACTCGGGAATGATGCCGGTCACCTGACCGCCGTTTGAAAGGGTGCCGCTCGCAACCGCTCCCATGATGCCCTTTGTGCCTCCGCCATAAACGAGGCGCAGGCCGTACTCGGCTATTTCCTTGCCGAGAGCACGGCCAGCGGCCATGTGGCTGGGATCACGACCGGGGCGCGAACCGCAGTAGACGCAAATGGAGCGAACGGAATGAGATTGATCTGTCATAACCGCAAACAACTATCCTCTCCGCGTCCAGTCAAGAAAAATGACGGAAAACCTGCGTCTTACATTTGCATGGCTAGTTTGACTGCTTGTGCAAAGCACCGGGAATCGCTAGCAATTTCAGGAAGTCCGGCACATTTGCCGCCTGGGGAGACCTGATGATGAAAAACCGTGCCGGCTTGCTGGCCCTTGCAGTGCTCGTAATCGCAATTCTGTTGATGGTCTTTTTCGTTATGCCCCGCATCGGAGGCGAAGCAGCGAAAGTTGGCGACGCAATCAACCAGGCCGGCTCCGAGGTCAAGAATACAGTTACGGAATCTGCAAAGACATCGCGCTCCTCCGCACCGGACGATGCCGCCACGACCCAGGAATTCGGCGCTGTGACGGCAACAGCCGGGCAAGCGCTATCAGAACTTAAGGCGCTCTTCGCCGATGGCAAGGGGCCGACCGAAGAGGTTTTCGGAGCCGCCAAGTCCAAGGCGACGACATCTCTGCAGGCTATCGCCGACTTCGCCGTGCCAGAGGGGACAAGCCAGGCTACCGCAACGGCTGTTCAGAAGGCGAAGGATGGGGCATCCAAGGCGCTCGCTATCGTTCAAGCGCTACCGGAAAATATTGCGGACGCTGCCGCTGCTATTGCCAAAGCCGAAGCGGCGCTGACGGGTGCGCCTGCGTCTACTGCTCCAGCGGCAGGCAACCAGACGCAGGGCAACGGAACCCCAGGCAACGCCGGCTCTGCTCCGGCAACATCTGCCAACACCGGCCCGAAGCTCCCCACCTTCGACGTTCTGCGTGTCGAGCCGGACGGCTCGACGGTGATCGCCGGTTCAGCAGAGCCGAACAGCAAGATTGAAATCATCGACGGCGAAAAGGTCGTTACGACCACCGACGCCGGCCCCAGCGGCGACTTTGCGGCCGTCCTCGAAAATCCGCTTCAGGCAGGCGACCATCAGCTGCTGTTGAAGGCAACCGGCAAGGACGGAAGGAGCGCGACTTCCGAGGAGGTCGCTACCGTTTCGGTTCCGAAGAACGGCAAGGGTTCGGAACTGCTTGCAATGGTCTCCAAGCCGGGTACCGCAAGCCGCATCATCACGGGTCCTACTGCGGATATTCCCGCGGTTGCCAGCAACACTCAACCTGCGGATCAGGCTTCGACAGTGCCGTCTGACCAGACGGCCGCCCCTTCAGCCGTTGCGGGCGCGCCCGCGGCTGCCGCTCCCGCTGCAACCGACGTCATGGTCAACGCCGTAGAGATCGAAGGTGACAAGATTTTCGTCGCTGGTACGGCAAAGCCTTCCGCGCAGGTGCTTGCCTATGCGGATGACAACTTGATCGGCAAGGCCACTGCCGGCCAGGACGGCCATTTCGTCATCGACGGCGTGATGCCGCTGGCTGTCGGCGACCACAAGATCCGTGTCGATGTCTTGGACAGTGCCGGCAAGGTTGCCGTTCGCGCCTCGGTTAATTTCAATCGTCCTGCGGGAAACCAGGTGACGGTCGCGGCCCAGAGCGGGACCGCTGGCGCCAACAGCTCCGCCCCTGTTATCTCGCTCGACGAAGCCGCACTCGGCAAACTGAAGAACGATGTCAGCAAAGCATTCGCGCTGTTGAGCGGCTTGTTTTCCGATGGCAAGATCCCGGGCGCTGAGCAGCTTGCCGCTGCCCGTTCCGCCAACGAATTTGCACTGCGCTCGATTATCGATTTCCGTGCTGCGACAGATGCGACGGCAGATTTCAAGGAACGGGCAGCAAACGCCTCGATGGTGGCCACCAACGCACTGAAGATGCTGCAATCGCTGCCGAGGGATGCTAGGTCCGTCGGCGACGCGCTCCGCAATCTCGGCATGATGCTCGCAGAACTCGCGCCTCCGGCGGCGGCTCCTTCCGCCCCAGCGACGAATGAAGTGGCGAGTGGCCAGCCGGCAACGATCGAACAGGCCCCGCTGCAGGAGAGCAAGGACACCATCATCATCCGCCGTGGCGACACGCTTTGGCAGATCTCCCGACGCGTCTACGGTCTCGGCGTGCGCTATACGACGATCTACGTGGCCAATGAGGACAAGATCACGAACCCCGACCGCATTTTGCCGGGCCAGATCTTCGGCCTGCCCAAGGATGTCTTGCCGAATGCCGAGGAGCTGCACCGCAGACGGATGTCGGACCAGCATCGATAGGAAGCAACAAGCGCCGGCCGGGGTCAACATGACAGCCGGCCGGTCTTTTCCTGTCCTATCCACTTGTTGTATTGCTCCGGTCGGCACCCTATCTGGCGGTGACGGCGACACGTTCGGCGGCGGTTTTCCGAAGCGTCGCCCCTGCCAATTTGCCGAGATCGCGACACGGCCAGAGCCCTTTGTGGGCCGGAGACATGCATGGCAAACGGCAAGACGGTTTCAGACTCCAACCTTCTCCAGACACTCTTGAACCTTTGGCCTTACATGTGGCCCTCCGGTCGTCCGGATCTGAAGATGCGAGTGGTCTGGGCGTCGGTCTTTCTGCTTGTCTCCAAGTTCGTGCTGCTACTGGTTCCCTACTTCTTCAAGTGGTCGACAGACGCGCTGAACGGAAAGATGGACCTTGCCGGCAAGGTGCCGGATCTGTTCGTTGGCGCGACGGCGCTGGTGATCGCGTATAATCTCACCCGCCTCATTCAGCTCGCCCTCAACCAGATGCGCGACGCACTGTTTGCCAGCGTCGGCCAGCATGCGGTTCGGCAGCTCGCCTACAAGACGTTCGTGCACATGCATGAGCTCTCGCTTCGCTTTCACCTTGAGCGCAAGACGGGTGGCCTTTCCCGCATCATCGAGCGCGGCACGAAGGGCATAGAAACGATCGTGCGCTTCACGATCCTGAACTCGGTGCCGACGCTCATCGAATTCCTGCTGACGGCCGTTATCTTCTGGTGGGGTTACGGCTTTTCGTACCTCGCGGTGACCGCCTTCACGGTCTGGGCCTACATCTGGTTCACTATCCGGGCGAGCGACTGGCGCATCTCCATTCGCAAGTCGATGAACGACAGCGACACCGACGCCAACACCAAGGCGATTGACTCTCTCCTCAACTTCGAGACCGTCAAGTATTTCGGCAACGAGGAGATGGAGGCGAAACGCTTCGATGCGTCGATGGAGCGCTACGAGAAGGCGGCGACGAGCGTTTGGACGTCACTCGGCTGGTTGAACTTCGGGCAGGGAGTGATCTTCGGTCTGGGAACCACCGTCATGCTGATCCTCTCTGCTCTCGCCGTTCAGCGCGGCGAGCAGACGGTCGGCGATTTCGTCTTCGTCAACGCCATGCTGCTGCAGCTTTCGGTGCCGCTGAATTTCATCGGCTTCGTCTACCGCGAAATCCGACAGGGGCTGACAGATATCGAGCAGATGTTCGATCTTCTGGAGGTGCAGGCAGAAGTGAAGGATGCGCCCGGGTCGGTGGCTTTGAACATTGGCCAGGGTGCTATTGCCTTCAGGGACGTCCACTTCGCCTATGATGCGGCGCGACCGATCCTGAAGGGGATCTCCTTCGACGTGCCAGCCGGCAAGACAGTCGCCGTCGTCGGGCCTTCCGGCGCCGGCAAATCAACGCTGTCGCGCCTGCTCTATCGTTTCTACGACATCCAGAGCGGTTCAATCACGGTGGATGGCCAGGACATTCGGGACGTCACTCAAAAGAGCCTACGGACGGTGATCGGCATGGTTCCGCAGGACACCGTGCTGTTCAACGACACCGTCGCCTACAACATTCGCTATGGCCGCCCTTCGGCCAGCGAGGCGGACGTCAAGGCGGCAGCGGAAATTGCTCAGATCGCCCATTTCATCGATCTCCTGCCCGAAGGCTTCGATACCAAGGTCGGCGAGCGCGGCCTAAAACTCTCCGGTGGCGAAAAGCAGCGCGTTGCGATCGCCAGGACCATCCTCAAGGCGCCGCCGATCCTGATCCTGGACGAAGCCACCTCTGCACTCGACACCACGACAGAGCGCGAAATCCAGGCTGCGCTCGACGTCGTTTCGAAGAATCGCACAACCCTGGTCATCGCCCACCGCCTGTCGACGGTCATCGGCGCAGACGAAATCATCGTCTTGAAGAGTGGTGAGATTGCCGAACGCGGTACCCACGCGGAGCTTCTTCTCAAAAACGGCCTCTATGCGTCGATGTGGAGCCGCCAGCGGGAGGCCACGCAGGCAGAGGAGCATCTGAAGCAGGTACGCGAGAGCGACGACTTGGGTGTCGTGAACAGACTGGCGCCGGCAACCTAAATCCTGGACGGATCAGGCGCGTCGGCGTTTTGCTGTTCAGAAACCATCCATAGATGTGCATGAGGGGGCACCAGCATTGCCCCCGCCAAGGTTTCCCTGTAACCAGCGGATACGAAAACGCTAGGAGAGCGGCATACATGAGCTTGTTCAATACGGTTCGCAACACGATCGTTCCGGTGCACAAGGAAGGCTACCCCTTCATCGCCGCCTTCTTCGTCGCCTCGTTGCTTCTGGGCTGGGTGTTCAAGCCGCTGTTCTGGATCGGCCTGATCCTGACGGTATGGTGCGCCTATTTCTTCCGCGATCCGGAGCGCATGACGCCTCAGGACGACGATCTCGTGGTCTCGCCTGCCGACGGCAAGGTCTCGTCTGTCCAGATGGTCATTCCGCCGGCTGAACTCAGTCTCGGCTCTGAGCCGATGCTGCGGATCTCGGTCTTCATGAACGTCTTCAACTGCCATGTGAACCGCGCTCCGATGCGCGGCCGCATCGTCAGCGTCAACTACCGATCAGGCAGCTTTGTGAACGCCGAACTCGACAAGGCGAGCGAAGACAATGAGCGCAATGGCCTTGTCATTGAAACAACACACGGCCAGATCGGCGTCGTTCAGATCGCGGGTCTCGTTGCGCGCCGTATTCTTTGCTGGGCAAATGCGAATGAGCCGCTGGATGCCGGCGAGCGTTTCGGCCTGATTCGTTTCGGCTCCCGCCTCGATGTCTTCTTGCCGGCAGGTGCCTCACCGCGCGTTACCCTGGGGCAAACGGCGATTGCCGGCGAGACTGTGCTTGCCGAGTTCGGCTCCGCTAAGGGCCCCGTCGTAAGCCGTCGCAGCTAAGAACCATTGGAGCGCGACATGGAAACGCCCTTCCCACCTTTCGAACCAAACGGCCCGCTTGACGATTCGGCGCGCGGGCCGCGGCTTCGCGAGATACCGCTTCGGCTGGTCGTTCCCAACCTCATCACCATTCTGGCGATCTGCGCAGGACTGACCGGCATTCGCCTCGCCTTCGAAAATCGCTACGAGCTCGCCGTGGGCATGGTGCTTCTGGCAGCATTTCTCGACGGGATCGACGGTCGTGTCGCGCGCCTGATGAAGGCGACGTCGAAGTTCGGCGCCCAAATGGATTCGCTTGCCGATATCGTCAATTTCGGGGTCGCTCCGGCGCTTGTGGTGTATGTCTTCGCTCTGGATCAAGCCCGCTCGATCGGATGGATCGCGGCACTTATATACGCCATCGCAGCTGGACTTCGCCTGGCCCGTTTCAATGTCATGGCCGAGCGCGAAAACAAAGCAACGTGGCAGTCGGAGTATTTCGTCGGCGTTCCGGCTCCGGCCGGCGCCATGCTCGTGCTGCTTCCTGTTTACGTCGGCTTCCTGGGGCTGACCACTGACAAGACCTTCGCCTATATTTCCGCCGCCTATACGGTCCTCATCGCGTTCCTGCTCATCAGCCGCTTACCCGTCTGGTCAGGAAAGTCCGAGGGAAGCAAGTTGAGGCGCGATCTCGTACTGCCCATGATGCTCGGCGTCGTTCTCTATGTCGCGCTGCTGTCGAGCTTTACTTGGGAGGTCATGGTCGTCACAGCCGTTATCTATTTGCTGACGCTTCCCTTCGGCGCCCGAAAGTGGAAGCGCAAGTATGGCACGCTGACGATCGAAGAACCGGGCGTCGGCGAAGACGACATCGGTCGTCATATCTGAAAGTCTCTCACGCTCCTCAATCGAAATGCTTGGCTCAAGGCTCGCGAATTATGGTTTGCGTACATAATTCCTGATGGGGATTGCCTCCATTTTGTCGCTATTACAGACAAAAGAGCAATAAATATAAGAGTCTAGGGACAGCACGTAAGGAGAGAGTTGTGACCCCGACGAAGACAAGCGCCCAACAGCCTCAGGCGACCGATCTCAGCGCAAACTACCGCCCGCTCGGCCTCAAGGCCGTTCTTGCCGCGGCCCTGATGCTGAAGAGCAAGCCGGCCCTGGTGAAGAAGACCGCCTAAGCGCCGACGAAAAATCGGACAAGTAGGCTGGTTGCTAGCAACCCCATGACAATACCGATGACCCCGTCCAGAACCCGCCATGCGGCGGGTTTCGCGAAAACCGGCTGCAACAGACGTGCGCCGTACCCCAATCCGAAAAACCAGATAAATGAAGCCGCTGCCGCTCCGGTGCCGTATGCTACGCGGTCCATCCCCTCGTAGGCGGCCGACAGACTTCCGAGCAGCACGACCGTGTCCAGATAGACATGCGGATTGAGAAACGTGAACGCCAGGCAGCTAGCCAATGCTGCTTTCAGTCCAAGCACCTGAGGTGCGCCTGCCTGCATTGCGCCCGGATGAACCGCACGCCTGAAGGCCAGGGTGGCATAGCATCCAAGGAAGACCGCGCCGCCGAGGGTAACCACCGAAATCATCACGGGCGAGCGAGATACCAGCGTTCCGAGGCCCGCTATACCGGCGGCAACAAGAAGGGCGTCGCATAGTGCGCAGATCAGGCAGAGAACGAAGACGTGTGATCGCAGCAGCCCCTGGCGCAGAATGAAGGCATTCTGTGCGCCGATTGCGATGATGAGAGAGGCACCGAGGAGGAAACCGGAGAGCGCGGCCGAGATGGAGAACATGTGATTTTCCGGAAATGAGCAAGCCAGGAATATGGAACCAGGAATACGGGATCAGAAGAAGCTTAGCTGGCCGTCATCCGGCTTCTTCTTCTCTACCGGCGAGGGCAGCATCTCGACGGCGACGGGTGTCTGCAGATCGGAGCCCATATTGGCAACCTTGTTGACCTTGTCGGAGACCGGGATCGCCTCGAAAAAATCCGCCTCGACCGGACGCATGAGATCGGCGACATCGCGCGGCTCCTGCGTCTTGCAGTCGAGCCAACGGGAGAAGTCCTCGGGTTTGATGACCACAGGCATGCGATCATGGATCGGCGCGATGGCGGAATTTGCAGCCGTCGTCAGAATGGCACCGGTATCCACCTCCGAACCGTCGGCCGAGGACCATGTCTCCATCAGGCCGGCGAAGGCAACGATGCCGCCGCGACGAGGCTTGATCCAGTAAGGCTGAGATTTCTCACCGCTCGCCTTGGATGGGCGATGCCATTCATAGAAGCCGGAGGTGGGAATGAGCACGCGCCGGTGCCGCATTGCGGCGCGGAACGATGCTTTGCCGATCGCGGTTTCGGAGCGGGCATTGATCAGAAGCGGGAACGCTTTGGGATCCTTTACCCAGCCCGGCGTGAAGCCCCAGCGTACCAGCATGGCACGCCGGTCGGGAAGGTTGCTCCCTCTTTCCGGTGCATCGCCGGAGACGACAACGAGAATCGGCTGCGTCGGGGCGATATTGTAGCGCGCAGGAAAATCATCGAGGTCCACCACTCCGAGGATTTCCATCAGCTCTTCTGGGGACACCGTTAGCGCATATCGTCCACACATGGGGATGTCTTTGCACCCTGCACTTTTCCAGTCAAGCGCGGCTCAGCCTCGAGGGGCGAAGAGGATGGCCGCTGTTCCGCAAAGACAGGCAAGCGCGCCCCATCCCGCAATCTCGAACAGGGCGGCTGCCGCGTAGATGATATAAGTCAAGAGACTCCCGTCGAATCGCTCCGCTCACCATCCGGTGGTTCGAGCGCGGAGCCAAGCAAGCGCAACGACCGACACGCAACAAACGGTATCCCTTCATGAGTTCCCTTCCCACGGCGGCTTCCTCTGGCATCCTGCAACGCGACGGGCGATTTCTTTTGGTACTCCGGCGCAATCCGCCGTCCGCCGACATGCATGCCTTCCCTGGCGGGCGAGCCGAGCCCGCCGAGACACCCGAGGAAACGGCATTGCGCGAGTTCGAGGAAGAAACAGGTATCTGCGCTCGCGATCCACGGCTTTTCGCGACCTATGATCTCAAGACGTATGATGCCGACGGCAGCTTGCGCAGCCACTTCTTTCTCTCCGTCTTTCTCGTAGACGCGGACGAAGAAGCCGTTGCGGTCGCCGCGGACGATGCTGCTGAGATTGGATGGTACACCGTCGATGAAATCCGCAGGCTGCCGACGCCGCAGAGCGTGCTGGAATGCGCCGAACGAATAGCGCGGGGAGAATAAGCAGGTGGAAATCCAGCGCGATGCCTTGTTCCCGTCATCGTGAAGGTATCAACTATTTCAATGATTCCCGTTCGACGCGTGTTCCTGTCTGTTGTTCTCTGCGCCGGCACGGCGATACCGATATATGCCTGGGCACAGGGCCAAACGGCGCCGGCGGTTCCGGAAGCGGATGCACCAAAAACGGTCACCGTACCCTATGACGACAAGCTCGCGCGCCTCGCCGAAGTGCTGGGGTCCGTCCATTATCTACGAACGCTGTGCAAGGCGGAAAACGGAGACAAGTGGCGGTTGCAAATGCAACAACTGCTTGATTCAGAAGCGAAAGACGAGCCACAGCGCAAGGAGAAGTTGACAGCAGCCTTCAATCGCGGTTATCGCGCCTTCGCCTCGGTTTATACCGATTGCACACCGGCCGCTATCGTGGCAGAAGAGCGCTACCGTAACGAAGGTGCAACACTCGCCACAGAAATAACGTCTCGCTTTGGAAATTAACGTTTAATTAACCTCTTTTCACTCGCGGACGTGTCGTTTTGGGAAAAGGCTGATAGAGTTGTTAACTAGGCAGTAAGGCATGCAGTTCGAGGAAAAAACAATGGAACCGAGCCTCAATGACATCGACGATATGATCGTCCACGAAAAGATGCAGGCGGCCTTGGAGTACCATAATGAAGCTTGGGCCGATGGCATGGCAGACGGCATCGAGCCGGAGATCATTGCCGACACGGCCATCATTCATGCCCTTCGTGAAACTATTCGCCTTCACGGCGAAAACAGTGCGGAAGCCTTGCTGGAATCGCTGCGCGAACGCATGCTTGCCGGTGAGTTCTCTCCGACCCGCACCCTGCAATAATAGCCACAGAGAGTTTAATGCGCACCGATAAGGACAATGCTTCGCGGCTTGCGATCGCGCCGCTTTTGCTTGCAATCAGCGTCGGTGCTACCAATTTGTTGAGCGCGACGACTGCGTCAGCACTCTCCGAACTGAAGAAAACGCCCGGCCTTACAGACGGCGCCGCATCCGATCAAAGCAGCGGCAAGCCCGCAGCATCTCCGGCAACGCCTTCCGGAATCCCTTCGCCCGGCGCACTGATCGACAAGCCCGCGGCACAAGGCTCCGACACCACTCCCGGCGCCCAGGACACTTCCAAGCCCGTGGACGTGATCTACGATATCACCAAGGTACCGGAACCTGTTCGGCGCATGCGCGAGCAGATCGTCGAAGCTGCTGCGTCGGGCGATCTCGAGCGACTACGCCCGTTGCTCGGAACCGGCGCAAACCAGACGCAAGTGACCGTGGGAGAGCCGGCGGACGACCCGATCAGTGCGCTCAAGGACCTCTCCGGGGACCCGGACGGTGACGAAATTCTTGCGATCATGCTCGACATCATCTCGACGGGTTTCGTTCACGTCGGTCAAGGCACGGCGGACGACATGTATGTCTGGCCATACTTTGCCGAGAAGGATCTCAAGACCCTGACTCCGCCGGAGCGAGTCGAACTGTTGCGCATCGTGACGGCGGGCGACCTGGCCGACATGCAGGAGTTCGGCGGCTACAATTTCTACCGTCTCGGCATTACAGCGGACGGCAAGTGGAAGTACTTCACCGCGGGCGACTGACGCTTGCGATCCTGTCCCCGAAGACATACTTCTGAGCGACAACAACGCGACAGGTGCGACCATGCCAGCCGTCTTTCTGAGAGACCGTGCACTCATCCGGGTGACCGGCGCCGAAGCTCAGTCCTTCCTGCAGAATCTGATTACCACCGACATTGTGTCGCTGGGCGCTGATGAAGCCCGACCAGGCGCCCTTTTGACGCCCCAAGGGAAGATCTTGTTCGATTTCATGATTTGGCGTGATGGCGACAACTATGTGATGGAGACGGATGACAGCCAGCGGGACGCCCTGTTGAAGCGGCTGGCGATGTACAAGTTGCGAGCCGCCGTCGATCTCAAGGCGGGCGGCGAAGGCGTTACGGTTTCATGGGATGACGGCCCTGGGTCGGGATGGAGAGACAGCCGTTTTGCCATGGCGGGAATCGCAGTTTCGCGTAGCGCCGGCGAACATGGCAACGGCGATCTTGCCTTGTATGTCGCGCTGCGTGCGGCGCACGGGGTTGCGGTAGCGGGTTCGGATTACGCGCTGCAGGATGCCTTCCCTCACGACGTGCTAATGGATCTCAACGGCGGCCTTTCTTTCAAGAAGGGCTGCTATGTCGGCCAAGAAGTCGTATCGCGCATGCAGCACCGGGGGACGGCCCGTCGTCGTGTCGTGACTGTGACGAGTACGGAGCCGTTGCCTGCCTCTGGCAGCGAGATAACGGCAGCTGGCAAGCCCATCGGCATCATCGGCTCTGTCGTGGGACATACCGGCCTTGCCATCATACGTACAGACCGCGCGGGCGAAGCAATTGCCGCTGGGACACCGCTTCTTGCGGGTGCGATCCCGGTTACAGTGGCGTTGCCGATCTGGTCCGGACTTGTCTTCCCGTCGGCTGCCGACGAGGCCACCGCTTGACCGCAAAGGCTCCGCGCGCGTGGCAGCGCATGCTTTCCGGTCGCAGGCTCGATCTACTCGACCCCTCACCTCTTGACGTCGAAATCGGCGACATTGCCCATGGCCTTGCGCGCGTTGCGCGATGGAACGGCCAAACATCAGGCGACCACGCCTTCTCCGTCGCCCAGCACAGTCTTGTTGTTGAGGATATCTTCCGACGCCTCAATGCGATAACGCCCGAGGAGTGTCTCATGGCACTGCTGCACGATGCCCCGGAGTATGTGATCGGTGATATGATATCACCGTTCAAGTCGGTCGTCGGGGGCGGATACAAGGCTGTCGAGAAGCGATTGGAGGCGGCGATCCACCTGCGCTTCGGCCTGCCACCCCACCCCTCACGCGAGTTGAAGGACAGAATCAAAAAGGCTGACACGATTGCCGCCTACTTCGAGGCATCGCAGCTTGCAGGGTTCAGCACCGCCGAAGCCCAGCAATTCTTCGGTCAGCCGCGTGGCATCACCAAGGAGATGCTGCTAATCACCCCCCTGCCAGCGATCGAAGCCCAGCGTCTATTCTGCGAGCGCTTCGATGCGCTCGAAATGTTGCGGAGTAAATCATGACCGCGATCATCGTTGCGCCGCTTTCCCGTATTGCCGAAATAGCGGTGAGGCACGGCGCCCGTGAAATGATCAGCCTCATGGCGAAGGAACAGGCTTTTCACAGGCCCGCCGTCATCAAAGCGCATCGCCACCTGCTTCTCAACATGAATGACATCACCTTCAAGGGAACCGGCAACCTCGTTGCCCCCGACGAGACGCATGTTCGGCAAATCATCGACTTTGCCAGGCATTGGGATCAGGGTGCGCCGCTTCTCCTCCATTGCTGGATGGGCGTCTCCAGGTCGCCGGCGGCGGCACTAATTGCTGCTCTTTCCTTGGTGCCGGATCAGAGCGAGGCCACACTTGCCGGCCGTCTACGCGCTGCATCGCCGTTTGCAACGCCGAATATGCGGATCGTTGAAATCGGCGACGATATTCTCGGCCGGAATGGACGACTGGCCGATGCCGTTCGCGCAATCGGGCGTGGCGCAGATACCGGTGGCGACGCGCCGTTCGTCCTGACGCTCCGGGAGCTGCAAGACAGGGGCACTTTTGACGAGAGGAGTTTGCCAATACGCTGACGCTCGACACTTAGGTAAAGGTGGAACGTTTTTGGGTGACATCTGTTTTTCTCCAAAGGAGATAATCGATGTTACTACCGAACTACCGGGACACATATGTCCGATGCCTAAGCGCCTTGAAGAGCGTGACTAATTTGTCGGACGACTATGTGCGCTTCAACTGGCAGGCGGTGTATCTCACGCGCGAGCGTTTCTACTATTTTTTCCGCGGCACGCTTGCGGATTTACATGTGAGTTCGTTCGGCCAGCAGATTGACCTGATCAGCGGTGAGGCCAGTCCGGTACCTTTCCGCTCAGTAACACTCTATGGCGCGACATTTGGGCTGAACGAAGCAATCACGGCCTACAGCGGCCCCACGGACTCGGTCATCGACGTCGCTCACGCGTTTCACGAAGCGAGCGAAATGGATTTTCGTCCCGAGTTCTTCTATGTCCGGATGAATATCCTGCGCGCCGGCAACGATGGTCGAATAGTCAGAACGACGGATCCGCACCTTCGCGAAAACACCAACCTCATCTTTGTCGGGCTGGAGGACAGCGCGACAGCCGATTTGCTCGAAGAGAGTGACATTGCGCACTGGCTGGCAACCGAGCAGCCGATGGTCTCACGGAAGTGGTACGCGGAGCGATTCTATTACAGGTGACACTGCGGTCGCAGCGCTACTTGATAACGGCACAAGCAAGTCGTTCGCCAGCGTCGCCTGCAGGCTGGCTGCGATAATCGTCCGAATTTGCATGGATCAACAATGCTCGTCGGCGAATGCCGTTCTGCTTCCCATCGAGCGTCACCATGCTGTCGAAGACCTGAGCCCTAAGCGTACCGTCCTGGCCGACATATTGGTTTGGCATGTCGCCCGCATGCGGACCCTTTACGGCCAGGAAACCATGTTCGGTATTGGTCGGATTGAAATGCTTGCCGGCCGATTCGTGGTGGCTGGCCGCATCACATTTTCCGATCTCGTGAACATGGAACGCTACCCATTTGTTCGCAGGTAGACCCGAGACTTCGAGTTCGATCAATACGCCTCCGCTCGCCGCTGCAGTGATGGATGCGCGCCCGGTCTCCTTGCCATCCTTGCCTATGAAATTCGCCACCGCTGTCTGCTGGTCCTGAGCTGTCGCAATAGTCGTGATGGCGACAAAGCTCGAAAATGCAATCAATCGCATCGCTCCCACGGGAATCTCCCCCCTTTTTGGCCACCGATGCAAAACGCGCGGCGACTGGAGGCGTTCCCCGATCAGGGACAAAGAAAAAGCCGGCACACGGCCGGCTTTCCAAACAGACTAATCACAGGTCTCAATCAGGAAGCGATATCCAGATCATACTGACCATAGGTGTTCCTATACAGATCGTCGGACACGATGTTCTGGCGCTGGGAGGATAAATTCACGCTGCCCATCTCCTGCGTTCCCATCATGAACGCGAGCACGCCGTTAGAAAGCTTCGGCGAGGGTTCTTGTGATTCCTCCCCTTCATTCAACTGCTTCAGGATTCCGGGCTTATCATCAGCCGCCTTTTCGCCACGGCTCAACACGCCGTCGCCATTCATGTCCAGCCTCGAGAGTGTCGCCAGATACGCGTACGAAGTATCGTTGACAGATGAAATACGGCTCATACAAACCTCCGTTCACCGCTATACCGGTGATGTTTGTACGCAATACAAATAGGGAAAATCACAACTAGGTGGTTCAGGTAAACTGATTTGCGTCCCCGGTCAATAAGTTGTTAATACCGCATTAACGATAATTGACAGAGTGTTACCCCGGGGCAGCGCGCGGCCTGCCCGAAACCGCAAGGCCATGGGTTTCAGCCCCGCCAGGCCAATTCGCGGCTTCGAAGCAATATAGCGCCCACGACATATTTTATGTCACTGCAAATCGAATACTAAAGTGAGCCGGAGATTGTAGCCGAACAATTACACTTCTTTATTTCAATCAAAAATTGCAAAACAGGCTACGTCAGATTTCAGGAATTTCTTTAGATGTCCTGTCCACCGCATAGAAATAGATTGTTGGAAACGATGATTTCGGCACCGGCTATTCATTCTGAGTTACCTCAGCAGCTTTCCCTTCGACGAGATCAAGATCGACAAGTCCTTTGTGATTGACATCGTCCAGAACAGGGAAGCCTTTGCAATCATGCGCGCCATCATCCTTCTCGGCGATGCGCTTGGCATGCGGGTCACTGTCGAAGGCGTGGAAACTGCACAACAGCTGGTGTTGCTCCAACGAGAATCCTGCAACGAAATACAGGGCTATCATATCAGACCACCACGCCCTGTAGCAGACTGCGCTACTTGCTCAGCATGCAACGAGGCATAAGCAATGCCAAGACCAACTGAGCGGATTCATTGCGACTCGGACCGCCCGCCTCTATGAGGAGGTATTGCCGTTGCTGTCAGGTGCACCCATGTTCGAGGTCAATGCCTTCTCTCCATTTGAAACGCTTGCGGCGGAACTCATCCCCCACTCGCATGAAGGCGATGACGGCTCTCACGATCTCGCGCATATCCTGCGCGTCTTCAAGAACGCGATGCGGATCCAGGCAAGTGCGGGCGGAGATGCGAGGATCCTCGCCGCCGCAGTTCTGCTGCACGACTGTGTCGCCGTCGAGAAAAGCTCGCCGCTTCGGGAGAAGGCCTCGGCACTGGCCGCGGAGAAGGCGTCCAGCGTTCTTGCCGACCTCGGCTGGAGTTGCCCGGATATTGCTGCGGTCGCACATGCCGTGACGGCACATAGCTTTTCCGCAAATATCGAACCCGATACGCTGGAGGCGAAGATTCTGCAGGATGCCGACCGGCTCGATGCGATCGGAATGGTCGGCGTCGGACGCTGCTTCTATATCGGCGGACGAATGTCGTCGGCGCTTTACAATCCTTTCGATCCCGCCGGCAAAACCCGCCCCCTTGACGACCGGCGCTACGTTATCGACCATTTCCAGACCAAACTCTTCAAGCTGGCCGATGGATTCAAGACCGACGCCGGCCGAGCACTTGCCGCAGAGCGCGATAAGCGGCTACGAGACTTCCTTGAGGCCTTCATGGACGAAATCTAGGAGTATCCGATGCGCGTCAGCGATCTCTTCATCTACCCTCTCAAGAGCGGCCGCGGCATTGCCATGTCGACCGCGGAGATCGACGCGTTCGGATTTCCCGGAGACCGCCGCGCGATGATCACCGACCCGGATGGGCACTTCATCACGCAACGTGAATTGCCAGAACTCGCCCGGATCGATGCGCGGACAGATGCTTCTTCCCTTCGACTGTCAATGGTGGACAAGGAATTCCTCGTACCGCTGCCAAGCGCCGACCGTCGTATTGATGTCTCGATCTGGAAATCCATCGTCAGCGCGGCGCTTGCCGACGACGACAGCAATCGAACGCTCTCGCAGTGGCTTGGCCGCGATGTCAGGATCGTCTTCTTCGACGAGGGCGCCAGGCGCACAGCGAGCGCGGAGTGGGCTGGCGACGGTACTCCGGTCGCGTTTGCAGACGGATACCAGATTCTCGTAACGACGACGGGATCGCTGAAGGCATTGAATGCAGACCTGCAGGCGCATGGCGAGGGCAGCGTCGGTATGGAGCGTTTTCGGCCGAACATTGTGATCGATACAGAGGAAGCCTGGCCGGAAGACCGCTGGGCAGCAATCGAGATCGGCGGAATCCGCTTCGATCTCGTCAAGCCCTGCGCTCGCTGCATCATGACCACCCAGGACCAGCAAACCGGCTCACGCGACGTTCCCAATCCGATGCCCGCCATGGGCCGCATCCGTATGTCTGCCGACCGCCGGGTTCCCGGCCCCCTCTTCGGCTGGAATGTCACCCCTCGCGCAAACGGCAGGGTCGCCATCGGAGACACAGTAAAGGTCCTCGAAGTGCGGCCGGAAGGCTGGGCGCTGAAAGTCCGCAACCGCGGTTAAGTGCGCGCCAGCACCGCGTCGATCTCGCTCATCACTTCGGCAGACAAGGGCCCCTTGTCCAGTGCACCGGCGTTCTCTTCGACTTGCGCGACCGTGCGGAACCCTGGGATCGGCAACGCTCGCGACGATCGAGCCCAAAGCCATGCCAACGCACCCTGGGTCAGCGTTCGACCGCCTGACGTCAGCAGGTCGCGCACGGCGTCCAGCCGCGCGGCAAATTCAGGAGCGACCCGCCCATCCCTGAAATAAACCATCCAATCGAGGGTTGCGCCGCGCACGTCCTTGGCACCGACCGTCCTGTCGGGGGTGAACTTGCCACTCAGCAAGCCCATGGCGAGCGGCCCGCGATTGATCGACACCAGACCATGGCGCTCGATTACCGAAACGATCTCCGGCACGGGCTCGAACACATTCATCGTGTGCTGGACCGCAACGAAACCTGAGCGCGTCGCATGGCGTGCCGCACGATCGGCGAAGTCCGTGCTCCAGCCGAATGCATCGATCTTACCCTCGCCGCGCAATGTTTCCAGCGAATCAAAGACATCGTCCGATTGCTCAAGCGGAAAGTCGTTCAGGTGGAGCTGCAGCAGATCGAGACGTTCGCGCTTCAGGCGGCGCAACGAGGTTTCGACCGAGCGTCGGATGAATGGTGCATCGGTAAAGGCACCGATAGCCTGCTTGGTCACAGGATCGGTAGCAAAGCCGAATTTGGTCGCGATGACGATGTCGTCGCGGGCGCCGACCGCGCGGCCGAGAACTTCTTCCGAGTGCCCTGCCCCATAATTCGACGCGGTGTCAAAGAAGCGGATGCCGAGTTCGATGGCGCGATCGATGGCGGCTACGGACTCATTGTCGTCAACATCACCCCAGCCGAGCGGAATATCTCCTGCAAAGAAGGGGCCGCCAATCGCCCAGCAGCCCATCCCAAGGCGCGGGATCTCGCGACCATTCCAAAGCTCCATCATCGTCTGCATATCCGGCTTCGTCAGCATGGCGTCCTCCTTCGGCTATAAGCGTCACGTCAGCCAGATAAGGAGGCATGCGAGGCTCGTAAAGCGCGCGATTCGAAAAGCGTCATGCAGCAGTAAAAAACGATCGGCTCAGGCGGACAGCTCGTCAGCCTTGCGGACAGGCTGCCGCAGCGCCTTGAGAGCGGCCTGCACAAAGCCCTCGCGCGCGTCTGCGGCTTCCACCCCGCGCGGTTCGTAAACGTGCCGATGCAGGAAGAAGGCCGTCAACCGGAAGGCGGCAGCAAGACTTTCGAAATCAGCGGCCTGACTTTGCTCCGTGATCAGAAATCGCGGCAGGGCGAACATCTTGTCAGCCCATGGCGCGCCTGCGGCACGGCTCACCGCACGGCCGGACTTCGGCGAAACATAGGCAAGATCGGAACGGGTGCCAGTTGCCGCGCATTCGCGGAGATCAAGGCCAAAGCCAAGATCGTTCAACACAGCCAGCTCGAAGCGGACGAACAACTCGCCCGCGTCGACGGGATTGTGCAGATTTTCCAGAATGATTTCGAGCGCTTCGAAGAGATGGGGATGCGGATCGCGCTCGGGCAACAGCCGCAGCAATGCCCCCATTGCCTGTACGCCATAGACCGCGGTTGCCGTCTCCATCAGCTGGGCTGCACGCAATCTGACCGGTTCGACACGGAATTCCCCGAGATGCTCGTCGAGGCGCGCGCGCCAGGTAACCTCCACTTCGTTGCCTGGCTGTAGAACAGGCTGCATCGTGCGCGAACGGCCCGACCGGACCATTCCGAGATGTCGTCCCCGCCCAGGTGTCATCACCTCGACGATGACAGTCGTCTCGCCATGGCGTTTCACCCCCAAAATGATCGCCCGATCCTGCCATTGCATCGCAAAATAAACCTCACGCCAGCGAACCTATCCTAACGCAAGACGACGGGCCTGTCATGGAAGGCGACTACACTTCGGACAGTGAAAGCCGCCGAAGAAACTCTCGCATCGCTGTTTCGTCAAACGGCTTGACCAAAAGCGGCGTGTCTTGCAGATCCTGCGGAAAATCAAGCGTGTCCGAATAACCGCTGACAAAGCCGAAGGGAATATCGACGCTCACGAGATGGCGGGCGAAGTCGAAGCTCATCACGTCCCCGAGGTTGACGTCCAGCAACGCAAAATCATAGCGATCAGCCGCGACTGCCTCCATTGCCTGATGGATGCTGTTGCAGATGCTGATCGTCTCGACGCCGACGGTGCGCAGAATATCTTCCGCCTCCATAGCGATGATCAAGCTGTCCTCAAGGACCAGAACACGCCTCGCGCTCATGATCGGCACGACCTCCGCCGGGCGCCGCTTTCGGCGCGCCTCGCACACTTCACCCGCATTTTTACCTCTTACGCGCCACGGCTCGTTGGTCGAACAGCCCATGCTATCCTTGCTTGCATAGCCGTTTTTTCCCTCTCGGTCGATAAGAAGCAAAACCGGAGAAAAAATGGCACGACCATGACCTTATGTTCCAATTCTTCGAATTGCATTTAAAAAAGACATAGAGATAGGGCAGTTCACAGGAACGGGCGCGGCTTTCCATCCAGTCCCTCCCAGCCCGCAATCGCCATGAGCGCATCGCCATCGAGCACCTCGCAGGCCCGCTCCTGCCACCGGATCAATCGACGAACGGCAAGCTTTTTCAATGTCTTGTTGGTATGAACGATCGACAGGCCGAGCGTGTCCGCAATGTGTTGCTGGGTTATAGGAATGGCGCTGTGGTCGCTGAAAAGCTTCAGCTGTTTGCCCCGCTGAAACAGGAAAGCAATGAGATATGCGGCTCTCTCCAACGCCGTGCGGCGACCTATGCTAAGAAGGTGTTCGTCGAGCATCCGCTCCTCCTGCGCCGCAATCCAGGTGATGTCGAAGGCGAGCGAGGGATGCTTGTTGTATAGTGTCATCAGCTTGTCGCGTTCGAAGACACAGAGCGAGACGGGCGACAGCGCTTCGACCGAGTGCTGCATCTCCCCCATGATCGTCCCTTGCAGTCCAATCAGGTCACCCGGCATCAGATAATTCAGGATCTGCCGCCGGCCGTCCTCCAGCGTCTTGTAGCGAAAGCCCCACCCCGAGAGAACCGTGAACAAATGCGCGCTGTGAGCGCCTTCCACCAGGATTGTGGCGCCGGCATCCGCCGCCAGCTCACCTTTTTTGAACTTGGAGACGAATTCGAGTTCGTCGCTGGCAAACTCCCTGAATTGCGGCAACGTCCGTAATGGACACTGTTCGCACGGTGTCTTGAATGAATGCGTCGGTCGACTTGTCGCCATGCGTGCCCCGGCAGCCCGAAAGGCGGCGTCTCGATATCAAGACGCCGCCTCCTAAAACACGCTGCGTGGCAGTTCGTTCCCGCGTACCCAGCATTTTATCGTGAAATGACGCGCCTACCCGACTAACGCAAACGGATTGTGGTCACGAGCGTGGGAAATCCAGCCCCATTTCACGGAATCGTTCGGGATCGTCGCCCCAATTTTCGCGGACCTTGACGAACAAGAAAAGGTGAACCGGCTGTTCGAGAATTTCCGCCAACTCTTTTCTTGACGCGGTGGAAATCGCCTTGATCGTTTCACCGCCCTTGCCCAAGGCGATCTTCTTCTGGCTGTCGCGCTCGACGTAGATCACCTGTTCTATGCGAACCGATCCGTCCTTGCGCTCTTCCCATTTTTCCGTCTCGACGTGCGACGAATAGGGAAGCTCCTGATGCAGACGCAGAAACAGCTTTTCGCGGGTGATTTCGGCGGCAAGCTGACGCATCGGAAGATCGGAGATCTGGTCTTCCGGATAGTACCACGGTCCCTCTGGCAGGGTTTTCGCCAGATAGTCCATCACGTCATCGCAACCAGAGCCGTTCTCAGCCGAGATCATGAATGTCTGATCGAATGCAATCTTCTCGTTGGCCGCCGAGGCTAATGCCAGGAGATCCTCGCGCTTGACACGATCGATTTTGTTGAGGGCGAGGATCTTGCGCTGGGGGACGTCCTTGAGACCCTCGAGGATCGCATCGGCGTCGCCGCGCAGGCCGCGCTCGCTGTCGATCAGCAGCATGATCACGTCGGCATCCTTGGCGCCACCCCAGGCGGAGGTCACCATTGCACGATCGAGCCGGCGACGTGGCTTGAAGATGCCTGGCGTGTCCATGAACACAATCTGCGCGTTGTTGTGGATCGCAATGCCGCGGACGACCGCCCGGGTCGTCTGCACCTTGTGGCTGACGATCGACACCTTCGCACCGACCAGGCGGTTTAGCAGCGTCGACTTGCCGGCATTTGTAGGCCCGATTAGGGCAACGAAGCCCGAATGCGTCGGACCAGCAGGTTCTGCGGCGCTATCCGCGATGTCGTGTTCTTCGGTCATTGTTCCTGTCAATTTCCGGCAGACGATTTCTGCCAAATGCCTTCGCGTTCAAGCATCTTCGTGGCGGCGACCTGCTCGGCGGCGCGCTTGGATCGCTCGACGCCCGTTTCCGGCTGAACGCCGGCAACCTCGACCGTCACCTTGAAACGCGGATCATGATCCGGTCCGGTGCGTTCTTCAACCCGGTAGGTTGGCGTCACGGCGAATTTGGCGTGCGCCCATTCCTGCAATTCGGTCTTCGCGTCGCGCCGTGCGCCGTCCGCTCGGGCCGCCCTCTTTTCCCAGTACTTCAGGATAAAGCTCCGCGCGACTTCCAAACCACCATCGAGATAGACTGCGGCGATCAGGCTTTCGACAACGTCGGCGCGAACATTCATCATGCGCTTACCGGTCAACTTCTTCACGTCCGCGCCAGTCCGGATGAAAAGATGCAGTCCAAGTTCATCGGCGACTTCTGCACAGGTGTCCGCACTGACCAACTGGTTCAGCCGGACGGAAAGCTCGCCTTCCGTGGCCACGCCGAATGTGCGGAAGAGCAATTCCGCCACACAGAGGCCGAGCACGCGGTCGCCAAGAAACTCCAGCCGCTCGTAGTTGCCGCCTTTTTGCGTGCGGGCGCTGGCGTGAGTCAGTGCGCGGTCAAGGCGTTCTTTCTCGGTGAACTCATGACCGATAAGGGCTTCCAGCCTTGTCCGGTCCAACGCCGAGAGCGACTGCGCCTTGCTCATTCAACGCCCTTGAAAAGGCGATCCCAACGCATATTGGCCGGCCACTTCCAGATTTCACGGAACGACGTGTCGTTGCCGAGCGAGAAGAAGATGACGCTGGCGCGGCCGACCAGGTTCTCGGCAGGAACGAAACCGACATCGAAGCGGCTATCGAGAGAATTGTCGCGGTTGTCGCCCATCATGAAGTAGTGGCCCTCAGGCACGATGAACTCGCGGGTGTTGTCGCCGCGCGAAACAGGTGACTGGTCAAGCGTGTCGTACGTCACACCGTTGTCCAGCGTCTCGCGGAACACGGGCACGTCCTGGCCCGGATCCTGCGCGTAATCGGAATTGAACGTCCCGTCCGGCACCTTCGGAACAGGCTTGCCGTTGACATGGAGCACGCCTTCGGTCACCTGAATGTGATCGCCCGGAAGACCTACGAGACGCTTGATGTAATCAACCTCGGGATTCGGCGGGAAGCGGAAGACAACGATGTCGCCACGGTTCGGTTCGCTTGCAAATATGCGCCCGGTGAACAGGTTCGGCGAGAACGGCAGCGAATACTTGGAATACCCGTAGGCGAACTTGTTGACGAAGATGTAGTCGCCGACAAGCAACGTCGGCATCATCGAGCCAGAAGGGATCGTGAAAGGCTGGAATAGGACCGTGCGAATGACCATTGCCAAAATCAACGCCTGGACGATGACCTTGATGTTTTCCCAGAGGGCGTTGGGCTTGGTTTCAACTTTTTCGGACACGCAGATCTATTCCTTCAGGGCACCTTTTCGGGCGCAGCACTTGTTTGGTTCTCTGTAGCGGCTTCAGCCGATTGCGGCAATGGCGCGATCACTAAAAGCGACGACTCGCCGCCGCTTCAGGCACTTGCCGGTAGCGCTTCGATGATGACGAAGGCCTGTGCAAGGGGATAATCATCAGTAATTGTCAAATGAATGGCGGCACGATGGCCTTCCGGCAGCATGGAGTTCAGTATATCGGCCGCACCACCTGTGAGCTTCATGGTCGGCTTGCCGCTCGGCAGGTTGACTACGCCCATGTCCTTCCAGAAGACGCCCTGCGCAATACCCGTGCCCAGCGCCTTGGAGCAGGCCTCCTTGGCCGCGAAGCGCTTGGCATAGGATGCCGCTCGATTGGCGCGACGATCTGATTTCGCCCGCTCGATCTCCGTGAAGCATCGCGTGGTAAAGCGTTCGCCGAATCGTTCGAGCGATTTTTCGACACGACGGATATCGATCAGGTCGCTGCCAAGGCCGATGATCATACTGTTTCCTGCATGGGGCTGGAGAGGCGCAGGCGCGCGCGCTCCAACAGGTGAGCGCGGCGTCGGCTCTGGAAGCCTTTCACGGTGTAGAACGTCGCAAAATAGAGGACTACGGAGCTCACCAACGCCGGAGGGATGGAGCCGATCAGCATCGGCTCAAGGACGGGGCGCCAAAGTTGAGTGAAATGAAGCTCATGCAATAGGGCCGCCAGGTCCAAGGAATGCCCCTGCAGAGTGTCCTTCCGGCTGAGGAGGAGGTGACCTATCTCCCAGGTCGTACCCCATATGAAGGGATAGGTCAGCGGATTGCCAAACGCCGCACAGCCAAGGGCTGCGGCGACCATGTTTCCGGAGAACAGATAGCTCAGAACAAAGGCCATGATGAAGTGTACGCCGATGAACGGGGTCCAGGAAACGAATATCCCGGCCGCCACTCCCATGGCAACAGCGTGCGGAGACGCCCGCAGCCGCAAGACACGCATCACAAGATAGCGGGGCGGTCGCATGAAGCCCTTACGTGGCCAAAGCAACTCTCGCAACTTTTCAGGAAATCCGGCAGGTTTTCGACGTCGAAACAACATGGCGCGTATGTAGTGCAACCCGCACCGGCATGACAAGAGCGTCAAACCACCTCGGTCACTATTTGATTGGCATCGACCGGGCACTCACCAGGGGCGCGATATGCGAAACGCCCCTTTTACTCTTCCAGTATAAATCGGGTATTAGCGACTGCGGAACAGACCCCGGTCAACCTGACGCTGGCGATACTCGAGATCAATACGGTCAAACGAGCCGTTCAGGTATGCCAATTCGCGTTCTTCTGCACTCGGAGCGCGCAGAGCACGGGCGAACTTCTTGATCGGTTTAAACATTTGCTTGCCTCATCTTCGTTTCATTTCGTGATAACCAGAAGATAGGCGCTGTCGTTGGTGATTACCAACGCTCTTACACTCCGTCAGGCATGCATCACATGCATACCTAGCCTTTTATCTGCGCGATTTCGGTCATGAAACGATCACAAAATGTGCAAGTGGAGACAAAACCCGCTCTTCAAGCCTATTCGTAAAGACGACGCACCGTCGCTACGCAATCCAGATCGGCCAGCTGCGCAAGCAACTGATTGAGCTGACGGAGATCCCAGACCTCGACGTCGAGGGTCATCTCCGTGAAGTCGGTCGCAACGCGGACCGTATTGAGCACCCGAATGTTCACGTCGACGCCAGCCACGGTCTGCGCAAGTTTGGCAAGCGTGCCGGGCTCATTCAGTGCATTGATCATTATGCGCGCCATGAAGCGGGACTTGTTTGCCTCGTCCAGATCCCAGCGGACATCGATCCAGCGGTCCGGCTGCTCGTCGAAGCGCTGTAATATCGGCGACTGGATCGGGTAGATCGTGATGCTCTTTCCGTCGTTCGTCGCGGTCATGATCCCGACGATACGATCGCCCGGGACAGCGCCGGTGGGCGCGAACTGCACATCCACACTGCTCGATATGCCGCGGATCGGAACGGCATCTGCATCGATGGCTGCCTCGATCTCCGTCGGCGCCCCCTCACCGGGTTTCGACTTGCCGGGGATCTTGAAAATCATGCCGGACGCGCTGCGAACGTTGAACCAGCCGTCATCGCCGGTCGGTTTGGCGGTCACCCGCTCCTCTTGGTGATCGGGATACACGGCGCGCAAGACATCGAGCGACGACATTTCGCCGCGACCGACTGCCGCGATCGCATCCTCGACATCCTTCTGGCCTAGACGGTGAAGGGCAGGCTTCATTGCCTCGCGGGAGAATATCTTGCCGGCGCGGTCGAACGTCCGCTCGAGGATACGGTGGCCCAGCCCCGCATATTGCTTTCGGATCGCCATGCGCGTGGCGCGGCGGATGGCAGCGCGGGCTTTACCGGTGACGACGATCTCTTCCCAAGCCGCAGGCGGCACCTGCACGCCCGAACGAATGATCTCCACCTCGTCGCCGTTTGCTAGCCGGGTCACCAAAGGCATGATGCGGCCGTTGATCTTTGCACCGACCGTCGTGTCGCCAATGTTGGTGTGGACCGCATAGGCGAAATCGATCGGTGTCGCACCTCGCGGCAGAGCGATCAGCTTGCCCTTCGGCGTGAAACAGAAGACCTGATCCTGGAAAAGCTCGAGCTTGGTGTGCTCCAGAAATTCTTCGGGGCTGTCGCCTTCGGCCAGCGCCTCGATCGTGTGCCGCAGCCACGAATAAGCATTGGACTCGCGCGACAGAATATCGCCGTCGGCGTTGGATGCACCGTCCTTGTACAGCGTATGCGCGGCAATGCCGAACTCGGCGATCTCATGCATTCGCTTGGTGCGGATCTGCAACTCGATGCGCTGGCTCGACGGTCCGACGATGGTCGTGTGCAGCGAGCGGTAGTCGTTTTGCTTCGGCGTCGAGATGTAGTCCTTGAAGCGTCCCGGCACGACGCGCCACCGCGTGTGGACGATGCCGAGCGCGCGATAGCAGGCGGGAATGTCGTCGACAATGATTCGGAAACCGTAGACATCGGACAGCTGCTCGAAGGACAGCGACTTCGACTGCATCTTGCGGAAAACGGAGTAAGGCTTCTTCTGCCGCCCCTTCACGTAGACATTCGTCAGGCCGCTGGCGACCAGGAGATCGCGCAGTTCGGTCTCGATCTTCTTCACAAGCCCTTCGTTGCGCCGCGACAGCTCTTCAAGGCGCTTGGTGACGGTCTCGTAGGCTTCTGGATTGATGTGCCGGAAGGAGAGGTCCTCCAGCTCCTCGCGCATATCCTGCATACCCATGCGGCCGGCCAGCGGCGCGTAGATATCCATCGTCTCCTCGGAAATGCGTGCGCGCTTTTCCGGCGACATGTGATCAAGCGTGCGCATGTTGTGAAGACGGTCGGCCAGCTTCACCAGAAGGACCCGGACGTCGTCGGAGATGGCGAGCAGCAGCTTGCGCAGGTTCTCTGCCTGCTTGGCTTTCTTGGTGACCAGATCGAGCTTCTTGATCTTCGTCAGACCCTCGACGAGCCGACCGATATCCTCCCCGAAAAGCTCGTCGATTTCGGCGCGCGTTGCCGTGGTGTCTTCGATTGTATCGTGAAGCAGGGCCACAGCGATCGTCGACTCATCGAGATGCATGTCCGTGAGTATGGCTGCAACTTCGAGTGGGTGGGAAATGTAGGGATCGCCGCTGGCGCGCTTCTGCTGCCCATGCTTCTGCATTGCATAGACATAGGCTTTGTTCAGCAGTGCTTCGTTGGCATCGGGCTTGTATTGCTGAACCCGCTCCACGAGCTCGTACTGCCGCATCATCCCGAAACCACTCCATTACAAAAGAAAAGCGCGCCAATCGCAGATTGGCGCACACGATAATCAATCATATGCCGAAGCATTAATGTTGCAAGATTGACGATTGGTAACCGTCGCTCTCTTAGTAATCGTCGCTCTTCTCGGGGGGCACGAGACCTTCGATGCCAGCCAAAAGCTCTTCTTCCGACATCTGGTCGAAGGTGACGGTCTCCGGAACGTCGTCCTGCTCTTCGCCTTCGGCACCAGCAACGGCGCCGGCGGCGATGAGGCTTGCAGGATCGGGCTCGGGCTCATCCACTTCGACATGCTTCTGCAGCGAATGGATCAGATCTTCCTTCAGGTCGTCCGGCGACAGCATCTCGTCGGCGATCTCGCGGAGTGCAACGACAGGATTCTTGTCATTGTCGCGATCGATAGTGATCGAAGCGCCTTGTGAAATCAGCCGGGCGCGGTGGCTGGCAAGCAGAACCAGCTCGAAGCGGTTCTCAACTTTGTCGATGCAATCTTCAACTGTGACACGGGCCATTGCCTGTCCTTTGCGGTCATGGATCTCGGGATTAGCACCGCGATACAATTAAAACCGGGCAAATTCAAGTTTTTCGTGAAACTCCCATTCGACGGCGCGATGAAGCTTGCAATTTTAGAGATAATGCGGGGATTTCCACCAGTAGTTGCTTGGAATATCCCGATTCGTGCCCTAGATCTTTCTTATATGAATAGTTCATAAATTAAGAATTGTTCCGGCCTCTCAGGTAACTCGTTGTTTTTACGGGTTTTTGGCTATGGCAATTTAGATTTCTCAAGCGGATTGGTAAGGAATGTTTGACCCACGCGAAAAAATTGCTCTTTTCATCGATGGCGCCAATCTCTACGCCGCATCCAAAAGCCTAGGCTTCGATATCGACTACCGAAAACTTCTAAAGGCATTTCAGAAGCGCGGATATCTGCTGCGCGCCTATTATTACACTGCGCTGATCGAGGATCAGGAATATTCGTCCATTCGCCCGCTGATCGACTGGCTCGATTACAACGGCTACAAGGTCGTCACCAAGCCCGCCAAGGAATTCACGGATTCCATGGGCCGACGCAAGATCAAGGGCAACATGGACATCGAGCTCGCGATCGACGCCATGGAGCAGTCGGAAACCGTCGATCATCTGGTGATCTTCTCAGGCGACGGCGACTTCACGACACTCGTAGAAGCCCTGCAGCGACGAGGCCGAAAGGTCTCGATCATTTCAACGATGGCAACGCAGCCGCCGATGATTGCCGACGATCTTCGACGTCAGGCGGACCATTTCATCGATCTGTTGTCGCTGAAGAGTGAAATCGGCCGGGATCCTTCGGAGCGGACGCCACGGCCGAGCGAAACGGCGGCAGCGACAAGCGATTTTGAGGCCTAGGACAACCCAGGATTGTCGTGGCCGTCTCCGAGACGGCATTCCCGACCGCAGGCTTGCGATCAGCCGTTGTCCTTGAGCAGCCGGCTCTTCTGCCGGTTCCAATCGCGCTCCTTCTCAGACTGGCGCTTGTCGTGAAGCTTCTTGCCCTTGGCGAGCGCCAATTCCATCTTCGCGCGACCGCGATCATTGAAGTAGATCTTCAATGGGATCAGCGTCATGCCTTCGCGGTTGATACCGACGCGCAACCGGTTGATCTCCCTTCCCGTCAACAGAAGCTTGCGTCGACGGCGGGGTTCGTGGTTGAAGCGGTTCGCCTGCAGATATTCCGGCAGATAGGAATTGATCAGCCAGATCTCGCCGCCTTCGTCAGACGCATAGGATTCGGCAATGTTCGCCTTGCCCTCGCGCAGCGACTTGACCTCGGTACCCATGAGAACGATCCCGGCTTCATAGGTGTCGATGATCTCGTAGTTGTACCGGGCCTTGCGGTTTTCGGCCACAACCTTGTTCACGACGCGCTGGCTGCCTTTGGGGGCCATGACGAAATTCCAATCCTACGGGCGCGAAAGTCGCGCCCTCATTTCTTGCACGTATGTAGGAGAACGGCCCGTTCTTGTGAAGAGGCGCGTTCAATTGCTCAGTTCAGCAAGCCGGCATGACGCATGGCCGCATCCAGAGCAGCCTCAGTGCCGGGCTCAAGCGTGGGGATCAGCGGCGAGCGCACGTTGCGGCTCATCCGGCCGAGCTTCGAAAGACCGTACTTCGCACCACAGAGGCCAGGTTCCAGGAAAATTGCCTTGTGCAACGGCATGAGGCGATCCTGATACTCCAGAGCCTTTGCATAGTCGCCGCCAAGCGTCGCGGCCTGGAATTCGGCACAGAGGCGCGGCGCAACATTCGCCGTCACGGAGATGCAGCCGACGCCGCCATGGGCGTTGAATCCGAGAGCCGTTGCATCCTCGCCCGACAATTGCCGGAAATCCTTCCCGCAGGCGATGCGCTGCTCGGAGACGCGTTCGATCCTGCCGGTGGCATCCTTGACACCGACGATGTTCGCATGCGCCTTGGCGAGCGCGCCCATGGTCTCGGGGGTCATGTCGACAACCGAGCGGCCGGGAATATTATAGATATAGATCGGCAGCTTCACGGCTTCGGCGACCGCTGAGAAGTGGGCAAAGAGACCCTTCTGCGTCGGCTTATTATAGTAGGGGGTAACAACGAGAACGGCATCCGCGCCCGCCTTTTCGGCGTGCTGGGCGAGTTCGACGGCTTCGCGCGTGTTGTTCGACCCGGCTCCGGCCATAACCGGGACGCGCTTTGTCGCGGCTTCGATGCAAAGCTCCACAACCCGTTTGTGCTCGGCGTGAGACAGTGTCGGAGACTCGCCGGTCGTGCCAACCGGAACAAGACCGCGGCTACCTTCCTTGATCTGCCAATCGACATGAGCGGCGAACGCCGCTTCATCGACCTGTCCGGCATCTGTGAAGGGCGTGACGAGTGCGGGAATGGATCCCTGGAACATGCAGAACTCCTTGCGACCGCAATCCATGCTTCGGCCGCATTCCTTGAATATGAGGAGCGCACCATAGTGCGGCGAAAACGCTGCGACAAGCGCGTAGAGGTCGGTTTGGGGCAAATTCCGATAGCAAATGTGAACGAATTTTAACCGCTTCGGTAAGGTTTCGTTAATATGCGTCCGACCAAATGGAAGGACGTGTTTCCATTGAGAGTACCGGTATGAAGAGAGCTGTTCTGATCCTCTCCGCCCTCGGCTTGACGGTCGCCGCTTGGAGCAGCGTCGCCTCGCCGCTTCCGGGCGAGGACATTCCGGTGCCCGATGTAAAGCCGATCGGCTTCCTGCCGCAAACGTCGATGCCGGAATCGATCATGACCGGCGCCATTCCGCGAAGCCAGACGGTTGCTCCTGTCAGCGACGACCTCAAAGCCGGCCTCGACGCGCTTTCCGCCAAGGACCCAATGCAGGCATTGGCCATTCGCGACAGCATGCGCCCGGGAACTCTGGATCGACATATCGTGACCTGGGCGATCGCCGTGTCCGGTCAGAAAGGCGTTCCCTCCGTTGAAATCGCCGCCGCCGCACAGGAACTTCAGGGCTGGCCCGGCCTTGCGAAACTGCGCGCCTATTCCGAACGCGCACTTTCCGACGAGAACCCGGCCCCCGACGCCGTGCTGAGCGCCTTCGGCGAGACGGCGCCCGAGACAACAGCCGGCGCAATGATCTTATCCCGCGCGCTTGTCGCAACCGGCAAGCAGAGCCAGGCGGCCAAATACATCCGCAAGGTTTGGCGCGGCGATGGCCTGGACAAGCCGACAGAGGACAGGATCTTGGCCGAATTTTCCGGCCTGCTCACCGTCGCCGATCACCAGGCGCGGATGGAGTATCTTATGTACCGCAACCGCTCCGCTCAGGCGAAACGCTTCGGCGATCTCGGCCAGGCGCAGTCGCTCTACAAAGCCTGGGATGCGGTGATCACCAAGGCGCCGAACGCCGGAGTGCTCCTGGGCTCCGTCGACGGAAAATGGAACGGCGATCCGGGTTATCTGTTCGCGCGCATAGAGTTTCTGCGCAAGCAGGAGAAATACGGGGAAGCGGCAAAGCTGCTGCAGCAGATGCCGCGCGACCGCGACGAACTGGTCAATGCCGGCGAATGGTGGAATGAACAGCGGATCGTCAGTCGCGGGCTGGTGGACCAAGGCGACTTCAAGGCGGCCTACCGCATCGTCGCCAACTATGCCGCGACGACGCCGACCGACATCGTCGAGGCGGAATTCCACGCCGGTTGGTATGCGCTTCGCGGATTGCAGGACGCAAAGACCGCCCAAAGCCACTTCAGGAAGATTCTCGACTTCTCCAATGGGCCTATTTCAGTTTCACGCGCGTGGTATTGGATGGGTCGCTCAACAGAAGCTGGCGCGCCCGGCAAATCGGGTGAGTTCTACGCCAAGGCAGCAAGCTTTCCGACCACCTTCTACGGTCAACTGGCCGGCGAGAAACTGGGCCGCAAGGCGCTGAACGTCAGCTACCCCGCCCCGACGCAAGCCGACCGCCAGCGTTATCAATCAAGGGAAGCCGTGCAGGCAATCGCGCGCCTGGAAGCTGCCGGCCACGGCTGGCGGGCGAACGGCCTCTATCTCGCTCTCGCGGACCAGATGCAGAGCCCGGGCGAGCTGGCGATTCTTAGCGCGCAAGCCGAGCGCACCCGCGATCACCACCTTTCGCTGCAGATCGGCAAGACCGCTTATGCCCGCGGCATCGATGTGGCCGCCCTCGCCTTTCCGCTTGGCGTCATTCCTGGGAATGCGAACATTTCGGGCTCCGGCAAGGCACTTGCCTACGCGATAGCGCGGCAGGAAAGTGCTTTCAACCCAACTGCGGTCTCCATTGCGGATGCCAGGGGTCTGCTACAAATCCTGCCGGGGACTGCCAGGGCCGTCGCCAAACGGCACAACATCACCTATTCGGAGGACAAGTTGACGGGGGATGCGGGTTATAACGCCACGCTTGGCGCACATTATCTCGGCGAGCAGATCGACGCGTTCGGCGGCTCCTACATCATGACCTTCATCGCCTACAATGCAGGACCGAGGCGGGTGCCGGAATGGCTCGAGCGTTATGGCGACCCACGCGGCAAGTCGATCGACGCCGTCATCGACTGGATCGAACGCATCCCCTTCCCGGAAACGCGCAACTACGTCCAGCGCGTCATGGAGAACTACGAAGTCTACAAGGCCCGACTCGGCCAGCCTGCCGACATCGAACGAGACCTGATCGGCGGACGCTCTTCCTGAGCCGTTTGCCAACTGCGTGGAGAGCGCTAGTGTTTCTTCGGGACAACGAGGAAGGCATGCATGGACACCACCAATCGGGACTTTATCGGACGGACCTATCGTTCTGACGACGGACTAACACTTCATCTTCGGGACTACGATCCGCAGGTGTCGCGTGCGCGGGGGCTACTGCCGGTCATTTGCCTGCCAGGCCTGACCCGCAACAGCCGGGACTTCCACCAGCTTGCGGTGCTGCTCTCGCAGGATGCAGTCGCGCCGCGCCGCGTCATCGCCCTCGACTATCGCGGGCGTGGATTATCCAACCGAGACGAGGAAAAGGCGAACTACAATCTCCGTGTCGAAGCCCAGGATGTACTGACAGCATGCGTGCACCTCGGCATCGACAAAGCTGTCTTCATAGGCACCTCACGCGGTGGTTTGATCCTTCATTTTCTTATCGAGATGGAGCCGGATCTGGTCGCAGGCGTCATTTTCAACGACATCGGGCCCGAGATAGAGGCTGAAGGCCTGATACAGATCCGCGACGACCTCAACGGTGCGGCTGGCCCGAATGATTGGAGTGACGCGGCCGCCATGCTCAAAGCACGTCACGCCTCCCGCTTCCCGGCCCTTGATGACCGTGACTGGGACGAGATGGCGGTTGCCATCTACCGCGAGGTGGACGGCAGACCGAGGGCCGACGTTGATCCGGCCATCGCCGAACAGTTGATGTCGATCGACTTCGGCAAACCGCTCCCCACACTATGGCGGCACTACGACGCGTTTGCGGACTGCCCGCTGATGGTGATCAGAGGGGAGAACTCGGCGCTGCTTGCCGAAAAGGCCGTGGCGGCTATGGCCGCGCGCCATCCGCAGCTCAGCGTGGTTTCGGCGCCCGGCCAGGGCCATCCGCCGTTGCTGCATATCGAGCCGGTGCTTCAGCGCATCAGGTCATTTCTGGCTGACCTCTAGCGTCTCTTCAGCTGCACTGTCGTCAACGCAACACAAAAAAGCCCGGCTCGAGAGCCGGGCTTTCCCGATTTGACCGAAGTCAGATCAGATTAGAATGCACGCTGCAGACGGAAGTAGCCAGAGAAGCTATCGTCGTCATCCGACGCGCTCGTGTGATCCTGATACTGCAGCGACGCCTTGGCGTAGAAGTTTTCTACGATCTGGTAGTCAACCGTCAGACCAGCCTTCCAGATGTCAACATCCGAGAAGTCCGTCGTGTTCGTAACGCCGCTTACGTTGGCGTCGTTGCTGCCGTAGCCACCATTGCGGATGTTGTCGAAGTACTGAACACCAGGCGTCAGGGTCAGCTTGTCGGTCGCCTTGATTGCGTATTCAGCAGCGATCGTCCACTCAGACTCTTCGTAGTAGGCGTTCGGGCCGCTTGCCCAAGCAGCAGCGAGGCCGAAGGTGCCGGGGCCGAAGGCAACAGTGCCCATGGCGCGGATCGCACCTTCTTCAGTGTCGGTGTCGTAGCCACCGATCAACTGATAGGTGAATGCGCCGGCCTTGCCGCCGAGACCAGCAGCGATACCAACGTTGTTGCGGGTTTCGCCGAGACCGAACGAACCATCAGCGTTTTCGACCAAACGAGTTCCGTGGATCGAATCTTCCAGCTCGTCAACAGACAGACCAGCATAGAAATCGCCGCTCTCATACTGATAACGGATCGAGTTATGCAGGGTCGAACCGCTGGCCAGGTTGTCGGTTTCGCCGCTCAGACCATCGTCCCACCAGCTGTAGAACAGACCAGCGCGGAAGCCAGCAATGTCCAGGTAAGCCGAGTCGAGGATCGTTTCCTGGTCGCTTGCATTGTTCGCATTGGCCTGCAGGACGATTACGCCAGTGAGCGGACCATATTCGGTGTCGCTCTTCGACGTGAACTGAACCTGACCGCGGGTCTTTGCGTTCCAGTCCGAAGTGCCGGACAGATGATCGCCGCCGTCAACCTGGAAACGGATGTAACCTTCGATCTTCAGGCAGGTTTCCGTGCCCGGGATGTAGAAGTAGCCAGTGCCGTAAGCGTCGCAGACGCGGACGTATTCAACTGGTTCCGGCTCGGCAGCAACGATAGCGTCAGCAGCCTGAGCACCGGAAACTACTGCGAGAGCAGCAGCGGAGCCGAGAAGTAGGCTCTTGATGTTCATATTGACCTCCAATTCAAAGTTTCGATCGGGTCTGGGTTTTTCGCCGTTAGAGCAGCGTTCCCTGCCCCATCCCCATGTTTCAAGAAGTCGGACGATCAACCGCCCTCGCTTCCGAAGTTGAAAATACAAGACCGGGACTGTCACGCAATCACCAACTTGCCCGTTTGGGGTATTTGCGACAGCCTTACGTATGCGCTGTTGCTGAAAGGTCACAAATGCGGCATCCGCCCCTGCTGTTTCTTTATACTCTGTTAAGAAAGTGCTGAATTTGCGGGTATTTACCAACATCCGCCCCCCTGCACATCCAGGAGAATGTGCCACATTGAAACCAGTTTCCGGCCGGATTCGGCGCTTTGGGCGTAGCGGCAAGACATTTACGCTCGGCCGCACGGGCGGCGATGCAACGCCGATAGCGCAGAATCAGTTTTGCTGAACGTTGGCGATTCTCTTTTCGATTCCGTTGACACGAAATCCGGATGAGGATCGATGATTGCCGAAACTGTCTTTCCCGAGAGAGGGTGACAGTTCACATCGGAGACATGGGCTACACTTTTTGGCTTTGCGAGGAGCGAAGGTGCCTTGGCAGGAGTGCAACCGCATGGACGAGCGTCTCAAATTCGTTGCGCGGGTTCTGGATGGCGAGAAGATAGCGGCGCTGTGCCGCGAATTCGGCATCTCCCGCAAAGACCGGTCACAAGATCATCAGCTGCTATTGCGACAGCTGCTCGCCGTCTGGTGGATCATGCTCGGTATCGACATCGAGCGCATCAAGCCGGGCAACCCGCACCAGAACGGCCGCCATGAACGCATGCATCTGACACTGAAACTTGAGACAACTAAGCCGGCCGGAGACAATTTCCTGCAGCAGCAAGCCCGCTTCGACGACGTCGTCGAGGAGTTCAACACCGAGCGGCCCCATCAGGCGCTCAACGTGGCTTGCCCGGCAGAGCGTTACGGCGCTTCACCGCGCACCTACCGTGGTCTACCCGATCTCGACTACCCCGTTCCACGACCAGACAGTCACCGTCACAACATGCGGACGCATCTGCTACAAGCGGAAAAAGATCAATCTCAGTCTGGTCTCGCCGGTCAGGCTGTCGGCATCAAACAGGTCGAAGACCATATCTGGCTTACAAGCTTCATGGATTACGACGTCGATGATGAGACATGCAGGCTTGAACCTTTGCCGAACCTTTCGGTTCAAAAGCGTTACCTATGTCTCAAGAATAAACCGTAACCTGTGTCCAGAAGAGACCAAGCGTAAGTGGCGGAGAAGATGGGATTCGAACCCACGATACCCTTCCGGGTATACTCCCTTAGCAGGGGAGCGCCTTCGACCACTCGGCCACCTCTCCGGTCGAGAGCCTGATAGAGTCATTCGCCGGGTGACGCAAGCGCTTTTTCGGCTTTCCCAAGGAAGAAAATCCGGCTCAGCCCCGGGCCAGCAATTGCTTGAGATCGGCCGATGCGTCAGCGAGGATCGCCTTGTCCGGGTTAATGCCCGAATCCAGCATTTTCTTGCCGCTTACATAGGCCTTGGCGTCATTGATCGCATCGACGGCAATGAAGGTGCCGTTCTTGAAATACCAGATCGAATGCGCGCCCTCGCGAGCACCGGGGCGCAGAAGGGTCTCGTCGTATCCGAGATTAAAGCCTGCAATCTGCAGCTTCACGTCATACTGGTCCGACCAGAACCAGGGTTTCGGTTCGTACGGTGCGTTGCCGCCCGCGATGACTGCCGCGGCGGCATCGGCCTGATCGACGGCATTCTGCACCGATTCGAGACGGATCCGGCCGCCCTGCCACGGAAGAACCGCACAGTCGCCCGCGGCGAAGATCGAGGGATCGGATGTGCGGGCAAAGTCATCAACGACAATGCCGTTCGCCACTTCGAGCCCGGCTTCCTTGGCAAGCTGGTCGTTCGGCACGACGCCGATGCCGACGATCGCGAAATCGATGTCGATGGTCGTTCCGTCGGAAAGCTCTGCGCCGACGACCTTGCCATCGCGGCCGACCAGCTGCTTCAGTCCGGTCTTTTCGCGGATCACGACATCATGCGCCTCATGAATCACGCGCATGATGTCTGCCGTCTCCTTGGCAGCGACGCGCTGCAGGATTCGGTCGGCCATCTCGATGACTGTCACTTCAAGACCGCGATGGCGAGCAACAGCGGCGGCTTCCAGGCCGATATAGCCTCCGCCTATAATAAGGACACGGCGGCCCGGGCGCATCTCACCTGCAAGGAGATCGGCGTCGCGCTTGTCCCGGGCGACATAGACGCCGGCGAGATCGCCGCCGATCGCAGAGGGAAGACCGCGCGGCGTCGAACCCGTCGTCAGGGCCAGCGTGCCATAGCCGAGAACGGAGCCATCCTGCAGCAACACCTGCTTGGAATCGCGGTTAATCTGCTCGACCCATGTGGAAAGCCTGATCTCCACGTCGTTGTCGGCGTACCAATGTTCCGGGCGGAACAACAGGCGGTCGAAGCTCATCTCGCCGAGCAGATATTTCTTAGTAAGAGGCGGACGCTGATAAGGCAAAGCGTCTTCTGCACCGATGATTGTGATGGGGCGCGTATCCTTGAGGGCGCGCAGTTTGGCTGCCAGTGCAAAGCCTGCCTGACCCGCACCGATGATCACCAGTCTGTCCGTCACGTCGTCACTCCCGCCATACGTTCGCGCGCTGGGCAAAGGCCTACCCCCTGCCCTTTACGTCGTCAACTGCAAGCGGATCGACCTTCAGCCGATCTCGATCCAGCGACGTTCGTGAAATGACTGTGCCATGGCATGAACCGACTTTTCTATCCTGAGACCGTCTTCGAATGTGACGACAGACGACGGCTCACCGGAAATTTCGCGGATGAGTTCGCGGCATTCAATTATCTTCAGATCGTTGAACCCCAGCCCGTGGCCTGGGGCCGGAATGAAACGGTCGAAAGGCCGGTGGGCGGGTGACGTCAGGATCTTGCGGAATCCCTGCTCCGTGCCACGGCCTTGCGCCTGATAGAGCTCGAATTCGTTCATGCGCTCCTGGTCGTAGGAAATGGAGCCAGCAGAACCAAATATCTGCAGCGCGATCCGGCCCTTGCGGCCCCAACCGGCGCGGTTTGCCATCAATACGGCCGATATACCCCCGGCAAGGCGCATGAGCACGGTGGCTCCATCGTGGTTCTCGACCGCGCGCCGGCCGCCTTCTTTCAGCGGTCGGTCGGCATAGGGCTTTACCATGTCCGCGATGACGGTCTCGACATGGCCGAAGAGATACCAAAGGAGGGACAGAGGGTGGACAGCGAAATCGTCGAGCGCGCCGTAGCCAGCCGAAAGCTCGCTCTTCCAATAGAAGAATGTGTCCGGATCGGCCATGAAGTCCTCGTCCATCTCGACGCGGATGTGATTGACGGCACCGATCGCTCCTTCGCCGATCAAGACCTTGATGTGCCGCATGATCGGATTCTGGATATAGTTGTAGCCGAGCACCGCGGTCCTGTTCGCAGCCTTTGCCGCCTGCCACATCCGCTCGGCATCTGCATATGCCGGCGCCATCGGTTTTTCGCACCAGACGTGCTTGCCGCCTTCAAGCGCCGCAATTGCCATCTCGGCATGAAAATGGTTTGGCGTGGTAACGGAGACGACATCGACTTCAGGATCGGCGATCAGTGCGCGCCAGTCGTGAGTGGCCCTTTCAAATCCGAATTCGGAGGCGCGCGCTTGCGCCAGGTCGGAATTCGCCTCGGCCAGATGGACCAGGCGCGGGCGCTCGACGTCACCGAAGACAGCCTTGACGGCATTCCACGCAAGCGCATGGCACTTGCCCATATAACCCGACCCGATCAGGCCGACGCCAAGTGGCTTCATCATAACTCCTCCATCCCGAGCGAATTTTGGAATGTTTAGATCATTTTAGCAAGTGTCTTTGCGCGCCGCGCGCATCACAGAAAACCATCAACAGGCTAGAAATTCATATTCCTCAGCAGATAAAAACCGATAGGCCGAAAGATCGAAATCATCTATGGTCCGAAATATGGAATATACGTTTCATTTCGCGGATTGCACACATGGACACTGACCCCAAGACTCAGGCGCGTGTTCCGCGCGATTTCGAAAGCCTGCGCAGCGCGATCATCGAGCGCAAGGCCAGCATGCCGAAGCGGCTTGCACAGGTCGCCGCCTTTGCACTCGGCAATCCCGACGAGATCGCATTCGGGACGACAGCAAGCATCGCGGCCGCCTCCGACGTGCAGCCCTCGACTCTCGTGCGCCTGGCGCACCACCTCGGCTATGACGGCTTCTCCGACCTGCAGAGCATCTTTCGCGAGCGCCTGCGCGACAGGACGCTGACCTATGAGGAGCGGCTTGTCACCCTCGAGCAATCCAGCGGCGACGACGAGGATGCAAACCTTCTCTCCGGCTTCATCTCGGCAGCCGGGCAGTCGATCAACCGGCTGGCCGCCACGCTGCAGACCGAGACATTCGCAAAAGCAGTCGATATTCTGGCGGCTGCGGATACGATCTTCCTCATCGCCAAGCGGCGCTCCTACCCGCTGACCGCGCATATGAGCTATGCCTTCTCCAAGTTGAACATTCGCCACCAGATCGTCGCTTCGCCGAACGGCGTCGACGTCGAGACAGTGCAGTTCGCGACGCCCAAGGATGCTGCCATCGCGGCGAGCTTCTCGCCGTACGCGGCCGAAAGCCTCGGCCAAGCAGAGGCATTGGCAGGTCGCGGCGTACCGGTCGTCGCGATCACCGATTCAGCCTTCTCGCCGCTCGCTGCCAGCGCGACATGCTGGTTTGAGGTTGCAGAAGCGGATTTTGCCGGGTTCCGATCGCTGTCGGCGTCCATGGCACTGACGATGGCCCTTCCCGTGGCGATTGCCGAGCGGAGGCGCAAGCGCGTCCACAAAATCTAGCACAAGCCAAAAATAGAACAAACATTCTGAATTGACATTTAAACGGAACCGATGTTTCATTGATGAAAATCCTCGGCATGCTGCGACGCCGGGCTGAAACTATCGGGAGGACATCATGGTACAATCGAATCCGGGCTCGCAACCGGAGCTGTCGCTTGATGTAATCACAATCGGCCGATCGTCGGTCGATCTGTACGGCCAACAGATCGGGTCGCGCCTAGAGGACATTGGTTCCTTCGCCAAATCGGTGGGCGGCTGCCCGGCCAATATCGCCATCGGCACCGCCCGCCTCGGCCTCAAATCCGGCCTGATCACCCGCGTCGGCGACGAACAGATGGGACGCTTCATCCGTGAGCAATCGGCACGCGAGGGTGTCGCTACGGACGGAATCAGAACTGACAAGCAGCGACTGACGGCGCTTGTGCTTCTCGCGGTGGAAGCCGAGGGCGTTTCGCCGATGATCTTCTATCGCTCCGACTGCGCCGACATGGCCCTTGAGGAAGACGATATAGACGAGGCCTTCATCAAATCCTCGCGCGCCGTCCTTGTTTCCGGCACGCATTTCTCGCGCGCGAACACGGAAGTCGCGCAGCGCAAGGCGATCCGCATCGCCAAGGCGAACGGCCGCAAGGTGATCTTCGACATCGATTACCGGCCGAACCTCTGGGGCCTTGCCGGCCACGCCGAAGGCTTCGAGCGCTATGTGAAGTCCGACCGCGTTTCGTCCAAGATGAAAGAGACTCTGCCGGACTGTGATCTGATCGTCGGTACAGAAGAGGAAATTCTCATCGCGTCCGGCGCAGACGACGTGCTCGGCGCGCTCAAGGAAATTCGCCGCCTATCGCCTGCGACGATCGTGCTGAAGCGCGGCGCGATGGGCTGCATCGTCTATGACGGCCCGATTGCCGAAGACCTCGAGGCCGGCATCATCGGCGAGGGTTTTCCCATTGAGGTGTTCAATGTGCTTGGCGCCGGCGACGCCTTCATGTCCGGCTTCCTGCGCGGCTGGTTGAAGGACGAGCCGCTGAAGACATGCGCGACCTTCGCGAACGCCTGCGGAGCCTTTGCCGTGTCGCGCCTGCTCTGCTCGCCGGAATATCCCACCTGGGCCGAACTCGACTTCTTCCTGAAGAACGGCAGCAAGCATCGGGCGCTTCGCAAGGACGAGGCTATCAATCACATCCACTGGGCATCGACCCGCAAGGGCGAGACTCCGTTGTTGATGGCGCTTGCGATCGATCACCGTTCGCAATTGACCAGCGTCTGCGACGAGCTCGGTGTCGACCATAAGCAGATCGTCGCCTTCAAGCGGCTTGCCGTCGAATCAGCGGCGCGCGTCGCGAACGGCCGCAGCGGCTACGGCATGCTGATCGACGAGCGCTTCGGCCGCGATGCCTTCTTCGATGCGGCGACCAAGAACTTTACGTGGATCGGCCGCCCGGTCGAATTGCCGGGCTCCAAACCACTCAGATTCGAATTCAGCCAGGATATCGGCTCGCAGCTTGTCGAATGGCCGCTCGACCACTGCATCAAGTGCCTGTGTTTCTATCACCCCGACGATCCGGTGGCGCTGAAGACGGAGCAGCAGGAAAAGCTGCGCACGCTGTTCGAGGCTGCGCGCAAGGTCGGTCGCGAGCTTCTGGTCGAAATCATTTCGAGCAAGAACGGACCTCTGACCGACGATACGGTCTCAACTGCCATGGAGGAGCTCTACGCGCTTGGCATCAAGCCGGATTGGTGGAAACTCGAGCCGCAGGCTTCCACCGCCGCCTGGAAGAAAATCGATGCGGTGATCGCCAGGAATGACACATGGTGCCGCGGTATCGTGCTGCTCGGGCTGGAGGCGCCCGCCGACGATCTCGTGAAGGGTTTCGAGGCAACGCTTGCGGCGCCCTCGGTCAAGGGCTTTGCTGTCGGCCGCACGATCTTCGCGGACGCTGCACGTGCTTGGCTTTCCGGCAACATGAACGACGAGGAAGCGATCGCCGATATGGCCGGACGCTTCCAGCAATTGACTGAGGCGTGGCTCAAGACGCGCGGGCTTAATTAGAGAAAAGACCCCTCTCCAACCCCTCCTCACGAGGGGCGGGGCCTAACCTGTGTCACTGCCTCGCACAATCGTAATCGCCCTCCCAGCGGAGAGCAGTCTAGTGTGCAAAGCGGTACGGCAGACTAACCCCTCCCCCTCGTGAGGAAGGGTTGGGGAGGGGAATTTGTGGACGAGAATTGCGGGAGGTGCCCCATGGGCAAGACTGTACGATTGACGATGGCGCAGGCCGTCGCGCATTTCCTGAAGAAACAGATGACTGTGATCGACGGCAAGAAGGTGCCGATTTTCGGCGGCGTCTGGGCGATCTTCGGGCATGGCAACGTCGCCGGCATGGGCGAAGCGCTCTATCAGGTGCGCGGTGAGCTGCCGACCTACCGCGCTCACAACGAACAGGGCATGGCGCATGCGGCGATCGCTTATGCCAAGGCGAGCTTTCGCCAGCGCTTCATGGCCTGCACGACCTCAATCGGCCCCGGCGCCCTCAACATGGTAACGGCAGCGGGTGTTGCCCATGTCAACCGCGTCCCGGTCCTCTTTCTACCCGGCGATGTCTTTGCCAATCGAGCGCCGGACCCGGTGCTGCAGCAGATTGAAGATTTCGGCGACGGCACGGTTTCGGCCAACGACGCCTTCAAGCCGGTCTCGCGCTATTTCGACCGCATCACTCGCCCGGAGCAGATCATGTCGGCGCTGAAACGCGCCATGCAGGTGCTGACCGACCCGCTCGATTGCGGGCCGGTGACGCTATCGCTATGCCAGGATGTGCAGGCCGAAGCCTTCGATTATCCGGAGAGTTTTTTCGAGGAACGCGTCTGGAGGACGCGCCGCCCGCGCCCGGACGCCGATGAACTCGCCAATGCCATTGCTCTTATCAAGAAGTCCGAAAAACCCATCATCATCGCTGGCGGCGGCGTGCTTTACTCGCAGGCAACGAAAGAGCTGGCGGCATTCGCAGAGGCGCACGGCGTTCCCGTCGTCGTCACCCAGGCCGGCAAGTCGGCCATCGACGAGCGGCATCCCCTGGCGCTCGGCTCCGTGGGCGTGACAGGCACGTCGGCCGCCAATGCCATCGCGGAGGAAACCGATCTCGTCATCGCCGTCGGCACTCGTTGCCAGGATTTTACAACAGGTTCATGGGCGCTGTTCAAGAACGAGAAGCTGTCCATTCTCGGCCTCAACATCGCGGCCTATGACGCTGTCAAGCATGACGGTCATCCTCTGGTCGCTGATGCGCGTGAAGGCCTCAAGGCGCTGTCGAGCGGGCTTTCCGGCTGGAAGGCTCCTGTAGCACTTGCCGCAAAGGCCGAGAAGGAAAAGGAGGTCTGGGTGGAGGCAGCAGCCAAGGCAACGGCAACCACAAATGTCGCCCTGCCCTCCGATGCGCAGGTGATCGGCGCTGTCGCCCGTTCCATCGGCGGCGAGAAGACGATCGCGCTTTGCGCCGCAGGCGGCCTGCCGGGCGAGATGCACAAGCTATGGCAGGCAACTGTTCCCGGCAGCTATCACATGGAATATGGCTTTTCTTGCATGGGATATGAGATCGCCGGCGGCCTTGGCGCCAAGATGGCCCATCCGGAAAAGGATGTCGTCGTCATGGTCGGCGACGGGTCCTATATGATGATGAACTCGGAGCTGGCTACCTCGGTGATGCTCGGCCTCAAGCTCAACATCGTCGTGCTCGACAACCGCGGCTATGGCTGCATCAACCGGCTGCAGATGGGCACCGGCGGAGCCAACTTCAACAACCTGCTTAAGGACTCCTTTCACGAGGTGATGCCGGAGATCGATTTCCGCGCGCATGCCGAAAGCATGGGCGCGATTGCGGTCAAGGTGGCCTCCATCGCGGAACTTGAGAAGGCGATTGCCGATTCGCGGAAGAACGATCGCACCTCCGTCTTCGTCATCGATACCGATCCGCTCGTTACAACCGAGGCCGGCGGCCACTGGTGGGATGTCGCGGTGCCCGAAGTCAGCCCGCGCGAACAGGTCAACAAAGCGCACAAGGCTTACGTCGAAGCGCGCGCCGCCCAGCGTATCCGCTGATAGATTGTGATCGTTTTTCGGAAAGCGCCCCCCGCTTTCCGACAATGCCTTTAAGGAGAATGTTGATGAAGGCCAAACTCGGCATGTCGCCCATCGCGTGGTGGAACGATGATCTTCCTGATCTCAGCGACGATGTATCCCTCGAGGAATGCCTGCACCAATCGCGCAGTGCTGGCTTTACAGGCATGGAAAAGGGCCGTCGCTTCCCCGACGATCCCGCGGTAATGCTGCCCATTCTGCGCGCCGCCGACGTGACGCTGTGCGGTGGCTGGTTCTCGGGCACGCTGGTCAACGAGGATCTCGCCGCCAACAAGGACCGCATCGCACCCATGATCGAACTCTTCAAAGCGGTCAATGCGCCCTGCATCGTCTATGGCGAGGTAGGCCGTTCCATCCAGGGCGATCGCTCCAAGCCGCTCGCAACCAAGCCGCGCCTCTCCGATGAAGAGATGAAGGCCTATGCCCGCCGTGTCACCGAGTTCGGGGAATGGTGCGCCGAACAGGGCATGCCCCTCTCCTATCACCATCATATGGCCGCCGTGGTCGAAACGGAGCCTGAACTCGACGCCTTCATGCGCTTTTCGGGCGAAGGCATTCCGCTCCTGCTCGATGCCGGGCACCTGGCCTTTGCCGGCGGCGACGTGTTGCGCGCGATCGGCAATCACCACGCCCGTATCAACCACGTTCACGTCAAGGACATCCGCAAGCCCGTGGTGGATGGGCTCGACCGCAGTAGGCAGTCTTTCCTCGATGCGGTGGCGCTTGGCGCATTCACAGTGCCAGGCAACGGCTCGCTCGATTTCGGCGCCATCGTCCAGCGGCTGGCCGATCACGGCTACGAGGGATGGTTCGTCGTCGAGGCCGAGCAGGACCCGCGCAAGGCCCCGCCGCAGAAAATGGCCGAGATCGGCCACGCCGAATTGATGCGCGTGATGACGGCCGCGGGCTATACCGTGGAAACGGAAGGTTTTCCGAAGGGGTAACGGGAAAGCCTGCTTACTTCCGGACCGCTGGAGCAAGACGCCCCCTCATTCGCCCTACGGGCCCTTTCTCCCAATGGGGAGAAGCGGAAATGGAGCCGGATGAGGGGGCCGCACCCACAACTTACGAGGAGAAACACCATGCCGAATCTCAAGGTCAAGCCATCCGGCCAGAACGGCCGGGTCACCCACGTCACGCCGGAAACCGCCGGCTGGACCTATGTCGGGTTCGACATGTACCGGCTTAAGCCTGGCGAAACGGCGTCGGGCGAGACCGGTGATCGCGAGATCTGCCTTGTCTGGGTGAGCGGAAAGGGCAAAGCCATGGCCGGCACGAAGGACTTCGGCATGCTCGGCGAGCGGATGAGCCCCTTCGACGGAGCGCCGCATGCGCTCTATATCCCGATGGAATCTGCATGGTCGGTTACGGCGGAGACGGATCTCGAACTCGCCGTCTGCTCCGCTCCGGGCGGCGGCACCTACGAGGCCAAGGCGATCCCGCCCGGCACGCACCCGGCACTGACACGCGGCAAGGGTACGAACGTCCGCCACGTCCACAACATCATGCCCGAGGACGATGCCTCAGCATGTTCGCTGCTGGTCGTGGAGGTCATCACGCCGGGCGGGCATACCTCGTCCTATCCGCCGCATAAGCACGATCAGGACAATCTTCCGAACGAAAGCTTCCTCGAGGAGACCTACTATCACCGCCTGAACCCGCCGCAAGGCTTCGGCTTCCAACGCGTCTATACAGACGACCGATCGCTGGACGAGGTAATGGTGCTCGAAGACGGCGACGTGACGCTGGTCCCGAAAGGCTATCACCCCTGCGCCGCCTGCCACGGCTACGACCTCTATTATCTGAACGTTATGGCCGGCCCGAAGCGCGTGTGGAAATTCCACAATGCGCCAGAGCACGAATGGCTGCTGAAGGCCTGATTTGAAGCCGCGCCTCAAGCGCGGCTTTCTTCTCCATGCGGGCAAAAGCCCGCATCACCAGCCGCGCCCCCTGCCTTGTTCAATGAATGACCAAGAGATCTCAGATGCCCAGAACGAGGTGCGGCACACCGTTCGAGGTCTTGCGCGGGGAGACACCGTTGCCATTGATCTGCGCGTTGATGCGCTGCCGGAAGGCCGAGAAGCTCTCGAAAGTCACCACGTCCACCGGACTGTCGAAATGAATGGTGATCCTGTGAAGGCCGCCGGCAAGCTCGGCGAGTGCCAGAACCTTGCCGGTGAACGGCTGATCCAAGTAGCGGCCGCTCACCTGTGAGCCGACAGCGATCGAAGCAACCGGCTGTGGATTCGATTTGGCGGCGAGTGCGGCAAGGGTGTTCCAGTCGCGTGTGCCATGCTGCCTGGCGACGAGTTCGAGAGCAGCGCTGTGAGACACGGAGGTCCCATTCGTCTCCATGGCCTGACGCAGCCGTCTTGCCTGGACCTTCAGATCATCGATTGAGGGATAAGTCATAGGTTCAGCCTTTCGAAAAGGCATGCTATCTCGACTGTAAAAGGGGCTCGCCTTGCCGTAAGTCAGCATGCACAACAAGGGCTGTGTCCATTTACTGCGAGGCCTTCACCATGGATTTTCATCCGCGAGCGGCTGGCGCCTCAAACCACCCCTGATATGCCGCAACATCGCCAAGACTGTCAAGTTGGGCAAACTTACAGCCAAAAGCTCCAAGTGGAGTCCAATAGCGAGGCAATCTGTCGTCAAGGCACCATAAGGTTCGGATCTTAAAGACGTTATTCAGAATTTGGCAGCATTCTTGAGCTAGATTGAAACCGGACAACAAATGGAGGCTAGCATGGCCTTTCAGATGAACCTCGATACCGAGCATCCCCACCCTGAGGAGGCGTACCGGGAGTTTTCCCTCGACCGGCCCGGCAAGATCATCTTCGTTGGCCATCACCTCAGCACGGGCACACAGGTCCGGTGCCTGATCCGCACGATCACCCTTGCCGGCGCCGTCCTCGAAGTCAGCCCAAATCTCGAAGTGCCGAACCACTTTTTCTTGGAGATCCTCGGCATTCGCGATGAGATCGGTTCGACCGTCGTCAAGCGCGAAGGCGAGCTGGTAACGATCAGCTTCAATATGCTGATCAACCCCGAATTCTTGCATCATGTGCTGCGGCTGGATTTCGAAAGCTGACGTGTTTCGGCGATGGGAAAGCGAACTCAGCGCCCGCTTTCCCGCGGCTTCGCAATTGGTGGTCAGGCGGCCAATCGCCGCTCGATCTGATCGATCGGCAAATTGGTATAGTCCTTCGCCAGTTCTGCCGAGATCGCCGCCTGCGCCCCGGGACTGAGATTTACTCTCAAGGTGCCGAGTGCCCTCGGCGGCGCGACAAGCACGATATGTTGTGCGTCCCTCTCCCGAACCAGCAGATCCAATCTCGATGCGACCTGCTTCAGAAATTCCACTTCGGCCTGTTCGTGCCAATCGGTTTCCTCGACCGCGCTTCCGCTCATGCCATCAGCTGCATGTGTTCGCCCTGGCTTGCCGGTCCCGAGTTCACGATCCGGTTCATTCGGCTGGCTCAACGTCTCCGTCACTCTCAGATTTACACCTCCTGCGTCGCCATCGTTCTGCATGATCAGAGCCTTCCCTCCGTCGCAAACAACCACCCATGATTTCCGCGGCACCCTGATGTCAGCCATGTTCATTTCCTCGCTGGTTATTCGGGCGCTGCTGCGCCCCTTACTCAATGCAAACGTGTAGGTGTCGAAAGAGTTCGGCCGCCCGGGAAGAATTCGCGCTGAAGACGATCCAATCCCGTTTCATCGCGTAGAAGGAAATACTCACGGGAGAACTCAGATGAAGTCTGCAGTCATTGCCTATGCCGGTTCGCTCGCTACGCTGCTTGTCCTCGACGCGATCTGGCTCGGCCTCGTCGCGCGGACGTTCTACCGCGATCAGCTCGGAGATCTGGTGTTGCCGTCACCAAATCTGGCGATCGCGGCAATTTTCTACCTCTTCTTTGCTGCTGCAGCGGTGATTCTCGCCGTGCTTCCCGCGCTGACTTCCAATTCCCTCATCACGGCGGTCGCCTATGGTGCCATTCTCGGACTTGCCGCTTACGGGACTTACGACATCACCAATCTTGCCACTTTGAAGAACTGGCCGCTCGCGATGAGCCTGGTGGATCTTGCATGGGGCGGGGTCGCAACTGCGCTGACGGCTGCCGGCGGTTTCCTTTTCGCGCGCGCGTTGGCGTGATGCGAGCGAACAAAATCCTGCTTCCCTAAAATTGTATGTTCTTCTTTGATAAATGCGAAAATCATTCGTGTGAGGGTCTGCCTGCAAGACTAGGATTATCTTGGTCTCGGGAGCCAGCTGCCATGTCGATGCTTCGTGCCACACACCTCGCGACCGTAAAGTCGGCAGTCTATGAGACGCGTTGGGAACAGTTCACCGTCAGGCGTCCCGCCCGCATCGTCGCCGTTCGTCCCTGCCTGACCGGAATATCAGTGCGCAGCGCCGAGATCATCGATATCTCGCGCGGCGGCGCCACCTTTCTCGTTTCGTCGACGACGGGGCTGCCGAAGCACTATTATCTGAACATTCTCGGACTTGCCTATCGGATCGGCTGCGCGGAAGTATTTCGTCGCAATGAACGGATCAATGTTCGCTTTATCAACACGATCGAACCGGATGTACTGCGAGACGTCGTCCGCGCCGACTTCATGATCGGCAACATGGAAGCCATCCAAGCGGGCCGCACGATCAGCATGCATTCGGGCCTTGTCGGCGAATAATCTTCCTTGCCTTGGCAATGTCAGCGCCTATTGTTGGCGCGATTTTCACAGCCTTGGGAAATGCCTTAGAATGTCCGCCTTCTCGCGCTTCACACCGCTTGCCAGTTCCCTTCCCTCCACCGTTCCCTTTGTGGGACCCGAAGCGATCGAGCGCCAGTATGGGCTTGTCGTCAAAGCCCGCATCGGCGCCAACGAAAACGGCTTCGGCCCCGCGCCCTCGGTGCTTGCGGCCATGCGCGAACAGGCCGGCGACATCTGGAAGTACAACGACCCGGAAAATCAAAGCCTGAAGGAAGCGCTTGCCGCGCATCTCGGCACGACGACTGCGAACATCGCGATCGGCGGCGGCATCGATGAGCTGCTCGGCCAGATCGTGCGACTGGTCATCGAACCCGGTGCTTCCGTCGTGACGTCGCTTGGCGGATATCCGACCTTCAACTTCCATGTCGCCGGCTTCGGCGGCAAGCTGTTCACGGTTCCCTACAAGCAGGACCGCGAAAATCTCGAAGGGCTTCTCGATGCCGTTAAGCGAGAGAATCCACCACTTGTCTACTTCGCGAATCCGGACAATCCGATGGGAAGCTGGTGGGACGCCGACAGTATCGTCGCTTTTGCCAAGGCTCTGCCGGAAACGACGCTTCTGATCCTCGATGAAGCCTATAGCGAAACCGGTCCGGCTGCGGCGCTGCCCTCAATCGCGTCGCTGATCGACCTGCCCAACGTCATTCGGACGCGTACCTTCTCGAAAGCATATGGCCTTGCCGGCGCCAGGGTGGGATACGCCATCTCTACGCCGGGCACAGCTTTGGCTTTCGACAAGATCCGCAACCATTTCGGCATCAACCGGCTGGCAACCGCCGCGGCGCTCGCGGCCCTGAAGGACCAGGCATATCTGTCCGAAGTGCTTGCCAATATCCACGCGGCGCGCGAACGGATTTCCGCAATAGCAAGAACGAATGGCCTGATACCCCTTCCGTCAGCCACCAACTTCGTTGCCATCGATGCCGGGCGGGATGGCACCTATGCACGTGCGATCGTCGACGGGCTCATGCAGCACGGCGTCTTCATCCGCATGCCGGGCGTTGCGCCGCTCAACCGGTGCATTCGCGTCAGCGTCGGTCCTGAGGCCGACATGGCCTTGTTCGAGGAAGCCCTGCCGAGCGTTCTGACGTCGCTCGGCTGATCGCAAACGACACGAACCGCGCCGGCCTTGTGCCGGTCGCGGTTGCTCATTTCAGGCATCGACCCATGCAGGCCCTGCCATCCCCTCTTTTGAGGTTGTTGTTCTTATCTCTCAGTCATGTGGTCGGCGATCCTCAGTGGATCGTCATCCATTCGCGAGCGGCACGAAGCGCTTCGGCAAGCTGCATCTTGTCCATGCTTGCGGCGAGATCGGCGCGGAGTTCGGCCGCACGATCGTTGCCCTTGATTGCGGCGATATTCAGCCACTTGTGCGCGGCGACCAGATCGACGGCACAGCCGCGGCCGGTCGCATACATCAAACCCATTTCGCAGAAGACATCGACGTTTTTATCCCCACCCATGGTGGCCATTTCAGCATTGTGCATTTCAAAGCGTGCCATCGGTTCTATCCCTGTTTAGTCTGTTGTCGACTTGCCCTGTTTTACCGTCCGGGCCTTGCCGTCTATCGCGGCGTTCGGTCCCTTGGGTTCGGCGGGTTTGCCCGCTCGTTTGATGCCTTCACTATGCAGGAGCGCCTTCAAAAAACGCCTAAAATGCATGATTAATTTGAGACAAACAAAGTGCAAACGCTTGGTAAAATTGGGTTTTCGTTAAACATCGGATACCTTGCAAATTAAGGATTTTGGCGCCAGATTTACGAAGAATTCATATTTGAAAATCAACCCTTTGTTCACCACGACATGAGCAGCTAAACTTGGAAGCGCCAATATTCGTTCGTTCGAGGCGGCTGAATTTCCACCTTTATGCGCCCCTACCATATTTACCTTTACGTTCGCGTCAGTTATTTACCGCGCCGTTTGGACATCAGGGGAGGAACAGATGATCCGCAGCTTCATTCTCGCAGGCGCATTGGCGCTTTCGGCGGCACTTGCCCATGCAGAAGAGCCTATCGTGGGCAAATGGAAGACCATGGCTGGGGATACGGCAGTGATCACATCCTGCGGCGGAAGCTATTGCATCACGTTGAAAACTGGCAAATTCGCAGGCCGGAAGATCGGCCGGCTCGCGGGAAGCGACGGAACGTACAACGGGGAAATCACCGATCCAGCCAATGACAAGACCTATAGCGGCTCGGGCATCATCTCCGGCAGCACGCTGAAGATGAAGGGATGCGTCATGTCTGTTCTCTGCAAGTCGCAGACCTGGACGCGTCTCTGAAACGACTGCTTGACGTGAGGCGTCGGTCGAGATGGGCGCCCTATTCAGTTTTCTCAGCGTGCACGCTGAGAAAACAGCACCTTTCGTGCCTCCTTCTCACCGGAAAGATTGCTGCGCTCGCGAAACGCCGGCACTGCCTCAGCTGGCCCGCTCCCTGAACGGCGGATGAACCGCCATCTCAGCACCGGTTCAGCCGGACCATGGCAAAACAGTTCCACGCTAAAGCACGGCGCATAGCAAATGCAGTGACGCGCGCTTTACACCTCGCATATGGGCAGGGACATGGACGTGTTGATTCTGGCAAGACGCTTCACCATCATTACGCTCTTCGCAGCGATCTTCGCCGTTTCGTTTTCGGCGGCCGTCAACCGCAACGCAGGCGGCGGCGCTCAGTCGCACTTCGGTGCCAACTATACCTGCCTCGACAAAAACAGCCCGCTCTGCACGGCGATGAACTGACGCGCCGCCGACCGAAATCTATGCGTTCTCGTAGAGCGCGTCGTTTGCTTGTCAAAAACAACGCTCTATAATGTCTCATGAGCAAACGAATCTCTCCTTCTGCCCCTCTCGACATTTTTTCTCCCACGCCCTTCGTGCCGCAGACGTTCGACGATCCTGTGGAAGCAGTCGATGCGTTGACTGCGCTATACGAGCGCAATACCGCCTTCCTGATCGAGAACTTCTCCGCACTCGCCAAAGGCGCGCCGATCACATCGCGCTACCGCGCCTTCTATCCGCAGGTCAGCATCGAGACGACGAGTTTCGGTCACATCGATACACGCCTGTCCTATGGACACGTGACAGCTCCAGGCGTCTACACAACGACAATCACCCATCCGCAGCTCTTCAGGCACTATCTGAAACAGCAGCTCGGTCTTCTGATGCGAAACCACAACGTCCCGGTAGTCGTTTCGGAATCAACGACGCCGATTCCGCTTCATTTCGCCTTTGGCGAAGGCGCGCATGTAGAGGCATCCGCTTCCGCCTTTCTGGACGTTCCGATGCGGGACCTCTTCGACACGCCCGACCTGAACACGACGGATGACGAGATCGCCAACGGCGAATATCTGCCGCCGCCAGGCGAACCGTCGCCGCTAGCACCGTTCACGGCGCAGCGCATCGACTATTCGCTGGCTCGTCTTTCGCACTACACGGCGACAAGCGCGCAGCATTTCCAGAACTTCGTGCTGTTCACCAACTACCAGTTCTACATCGACGAGTTCTGCGCCTGGGCGCGCAAGCTGATGGCGGACGGCGGCGGCGATGGCTACACGTCATTTGTCGAGCCCGGCAACATCGTCACCCATCCCGGCTGCAGCCAGCCTGAAACGGACGTGACGCTCACGCGCTTGCCGCAGATGCCGGCCTATCACCTCAAGAAGAAGGGGCATGCCGGGATCACCATGATCAACATTGGCGTTGGCCCGTCCAACGCCAAGACGATCACGGACCACGTGGCGGTTCTGCGGCCGCATGCCTGGCTGATGCTCGGCCACTGCGCGGGACTGCGCAACAGCCAGAGGCTCGGGGACTATGTTCTGGCGCACGCCTATATGCGCGAAGACCACGTTCTTGACGACGACCTGCCGGTGTGGGTGCCGATCCCGGCGCTGGCCGAAGTGCAGGTCGCTCTCGAAGCCGCCGTTGCCGAGATCACCGGCTACGAGGGTTTCGAGCTGAAGCGCATCATGCGCACCGGCACCGTCGGCACGATCGACAACCGCAACTGGGAACTGCGCGACCAGCGTGGGCCCGTCAAGCGGCTGTCGCAAGCCCGTGCCATCGCGCTCGACATGGAATCGGCAACAATCGCTGCCAACGGCTTCCGTTTCCGCGTCCCCTACGGCACGCTTCTTTGCGTTTCCGACAAGCCGCTGCATGGCGAACTCAAGCTGCCGGGCATGGCGACCGCATTCTACAGAACGCAGGTCAACCAGCATCTGCAGATCGGCATCCGCGCAGTCCAGAAACTCGCCGCCATGCCGCCGGAAGCGCTGCATTCGCGCAAGCTCAGAAGCTTCTTCGAGACGGCCTTCCAATAGGCCGTTTCCTTACTGTCGCGAAGCGGCAACAGTGCTTCCTGTGAAGGCTCGCTGCCCGTAGCGATCGCCGGCAAGTTCCAGTGCGGCGATGGATACCGCAAAAACCGTCAGAACAGCCGCCAGCCGCACGATAACGGCTCGCACGCTCGGGAGACCCCGTTCGAGCGGATCCACTGGCTTGTCTTGATGGCGACGTGCCCAGATCTGGTTCGCCAGCGCAATCTCGAAGATGCTCATGACCGTCACTCCATGTTGTTGACGGTCTGTGGTCGAACTCGGTCTTCCCGATTCGACGCCGACAACTGCGGAAAGATATTTTCCCTTACTGTCGAAATCCGCCTAGGCTCAACGTCAAGAGACTGTTGAGGTACAGTTCGGGGAGAGCGGCCGCCATGATATATCTATGCCAAGTCTGGTTCGACCCTGCGGAGATCGAGGGCATGGCGAGCGCGGAAAAGAAGAGGCTCGATAGGGCCTCCCTCGCCTATGACGAGGATCTGGTCCAGAGCGGACATATGATTACCGCTCAGGCACTGCAATCTCCGAAGAGCGCCGTGACCGTTCGCGTCCGGAATGGCGAGATATCGGTGACGGACGGTCCCTACGCCGAGACGAAAGAACAGCTCGGCGGTTTCATCCTCATCGAGGCGAAGGACTTGAACGACGCGATCCGCGTGGCCGCGGGCATTCCCCTTGCCAGAATGGGATCGATCGAAGTCCGACCGATCTACGAAATCCCTATCGCGAATTGAGGAGAATGCGATGAAGTTCCTCTGCCAGGTCTGGTTCGACACCGAAAAAAGCAAGCTCGTTCCGCAGGAAGAATGGGATGTACTCACCCAGGAGTGCATCGTCAGCGACGACCAGTGGCGCGACCGCGGCGTTCTGCAGACGGCACTCGCGCTCCAAGATCCCCCGACTGCCATTACCCTGCGCATCAGGAATGGAGCCACGACTGTCACCGATGGGCCATTCGCTGAAATAAAGGAGCATCTTGGTGGCTTCGTACTGATCGAAGCGCCTGACATGGCCGAGGCAAAGGCGATCGTCTCCACGTTCCCGATACTGAGATACGCCTCCGTGGAAATACGCCCGGCCTATTCGATCAAGGAAGGGAGATGATACCATGCGTTATGTCTGTCTTATCTACAACTCCGCAGACGTCGATGGCACGCTGACGGCAGCGGAGACCGACGACATCGTCCGTGCACATTTTCGTGTGGATGAAGAACTGCTGCGTGCTGGCACACTGATCCACGCTGATGCGCTGGAGCCCCCTGAAACGGCCGTCGTCCTGCGCATTCGCAACAGCGAACTCAGCACCACGGATGGCCCCTATGTCGAGACGAAGGAGCATCTTGCCGGACTTTACGTCATCGACGCGCCCAACATGGAGACGGCCAAGGCGGTCGTAGCGCGTATACCCTGTGCACGGGTGGGAGCCGTGGAGATTCGCCCGGTGAGGACGCTGACGTTTCCGGAGTGAACCTTGGAAAACGTGATCGAAAACATCTACCGATCGCAGTCTCGCAGGGTATTGGCGACCCTCATCCGCCTGCTCGGCGACTTCGACAAGGCGGAAGAAGCCCTGCATGACGCATTCGCGGCAGCGGCACGCACATGGCCGCGCGACGGCGTCCCGGCGAACCCGTTTTCATGGCTGGTGTCGACAGGCCGCTTCCGCGCGATCGACCATATTCGTCGCCGTTCGCGCTTTGATGCTTCGTTCAAGGACATCGAGGACAGCCTCTATCCTTCTGCCGATGAAGAGGAGATCGGCGACATGGACCTTATCGAAGATGACATGCTCCGGCTGATCTTCACCTGCTGCCATCCGGCGATCCCGTCCGATGCGCAGATGGCAATGGCGCTTCGCGAGGTCTGCGGCCTGACCACGGAGGAGATCGCGCATGCGTTTCTGGTTCCCGCGCCAACGATGGCGCAGCGGATCGTCCGCGCCAAGAGCAAGATTCGCGCGGCGGGAATTCCCTACGAGGTGCCCGCGCGCCAAGAGCTGCCTCAGCGTCTAGACCGCGTGCTGCATGTGATCTATCTCGTCTTCAACGAGGGGTACTCCGCCTCCTCCGGTAGCGAGATGATTCGTACGGATCTTGCCGTCGAGGCGATCCGGCTTGCCCGGCTGTTGGCTGCTCTCCTGCCTCATCCGGACGTTTCGGGATTGTTGTCGCTCATGCTGCTGCAGGATTCCCGCCGCCTTGCGAGATCCGGTCCGAATGGCGAACTCGTGCTCCTCGCCGATCAGAATCGAACGAAGTGGGATCGCGGCATGATCGCCGAAGGGCTGAAGCTGCTTGGGGAAGTCATGGCCCAGGGGGAAATCGGGATCTATACGCTGCAGGCGGCCATCGCCGCCGAACACGCGCGGGCGAAAACGCCGGAAGATACGGACTGGCGGCAAATCGCGGCCTACTACGATCTTCTGCTATCGGCCCAGCCCTCGCCGATTGCCGAACTCAATCGAGCCGTCGCTGTTGCCATGCGGGATGGACCGGAAAAGGGGCTGGATCTGGTCGACGCGATTCTCCAATCCGGCGACCTCGGCTCGTACCACCTCGCCCATTCCGCGCGCGCCGACTTCCTGCGGCGGCTTGGACGCAAGGAGGAAGCTGTCGCGGCTTACGAGATGGCGCTGACACTCTGCCGGCAAGCGCCGGAACAGGCGTTCCTGAGGAAACGGATTTCAGACCTTGCGACGACCGAAGGGCAGTGAGATTGCCGTTCCCATGAGCGCGGAGACCAGAATCAACAGATGGGCATTGATACTCGCCTGGGCCAGCGCCGCAATGGCACTCTTGTCGGTCGGCGCGCCGAAAGTCATTGCACCGGCAGTTATGCCGGCCGGATAGGTTCCGACCCCGCCCGGCGCATGCACAGGAAGAACCGACGACAACTCGCCGCCGAGCGCGCCGCCAAAGCTGGCTGCCGTAGGTGAAACGCCCATAAGGCGCAGCGCCCAGGCCAATACCAAAACCTTTACCAGCCAATTGACCACCGTCATCGCCCAGGCCCGCGCAAAGGCAGAGGCATTTGCCGGCAGGCCGTGCTCGATCTCGACAACAAACGTCCGCGCCCGAGAGGGGAGCATTTTGCCACCGAGTTGCAACAGCGGCTTACGGGCGGCGAACGCGCCCACCGGGAGCATGAGAAAGAGACCCCATGCCAGCCACGCCAGAATGCCGTGCGGCGATGCGATGGCAAAGCCGATGCCAGCCGCAGCGAGCAGAGCGTGCAGGTCCAAAAGTCGCATGACGAAAAGCGCCGACGTACCGCGGGCCAACGGAATACCGAACTCCGTGCGCATCAGCAGCGGAAAGCTGGTCTCGCCTGTTCGAAACGGCAGCATGATATTGAGGAGGTTATGAACCTGCGTGACGCGGAACAGCGCTTGGAAGCGGCCGGAGGTCTCACGCGGAAAATAGTCATAGATGCGCCAGGTCCGCAAGAAATACGTGCTGGTGAGAAGGGCCAGCGCGGCAACCACCGGCAATGCACCGACCTTAGCCCACTGCGCCAGGATGGACGACCACCCCCAGAACCATTCGATGAAAAGCGCATAGGCGACAACAATCGTCACCGTCAACAGCGCCATTCGATTGCGTGCAAACCAGGATTGGCGGCTGGCAACAACCGGAGACTTCATGTACTAGCTTCCTGACTTCGATCACCAAAAGAGCGGCGCGACTGCGCTGCGTTTTAGGAGAAATTAGAGTTGCAGACAACGGCAGAGTCGCTTTCAGACGCCATCAACGCGGCAGTTCCGCTCGCACTGTCGCTGGTCGTTCCTGTCTTCAACGAAGAAGAGAGCGTTGGTCCACTCATCGATAGCATCTGCGCGGCCATGACGGGCTATCCGGGTCGCTGGGAGCTCATTCTGGTCGATGACGGAAGCACGGACGCGACACTTGCTAACGCTCGCAAGCATGTCGGCCGGGATGAGCTTGCGCTGAAGATCGTCGAACTGCAGAGGAATTTCGGCCAGACGGCCGCCATGCAGGCCGGCATCGACACGGCTGTGGGCCGCCTCATCGCCACGATGGATGGCGATCTGCAGAACGATCCGAAAGACATCCCCGCGATGGTTGTCGAACTGGAGCGACGCGAACTTGACCTCCTCGTCGGCTGGCGCAAGAATCGGCAGGACGGACTGCTGCTGCGCAAGATCCCTTCATGGTGCGCCAACTACCTGATCGGCCGCACCACGGGTGTCAAGCTCCACGACTACGGCTGCAGCCTCAAGATATACCGCGCTTCGGTCATCAAGCAGGTCAAGCTGATGGGCGAGATGCATCGGTTCATTCCGGCGTGGGTCGCCGGAGTGGTCCCGAGCTCGCGCATCGGCGAGATGGTCGTGACCCACCATGCCCGCGAGCACGGCCAATCGAAATACGGCATATCCCGAACCTTCCGCGTCATCCTTGACCTGCTTTCGGTTATGTTTTTCATGCGATACAAGGCTCGCCCGGGGCATTTTTTCGGTTCGCTCGGTCTCGGGCTCGGCGCCATTTCGGCGTTGGTGCTCATCTACCTATTCTTCGACAAGTTCATCATGGGCAACGACATCGGCAGCCGACCGATGCTCATGGTCGGCGTCGTCCTGCTGCTATCGTCCGTGCAGTTGATCACGACCGGCATTCTGGCCGAAATGATCGCGCGCACCTATTATCGCGATGACGCTTCGCCGAACTATATCGTCCGACAGATATTCGATGGAAGCGAGAATGCGTAATCTGCTGGCACGCAGGCCAGACGCAATAATATTGCTTTTGGCGGGATACTTTTGCCTGGCGTTTGTTACTCGACTGCTGATGCCCCACGGCATGCGCTTCGACGAATCGCAGCAAGCCTTTTTCTCGCAATGGCTGGCGTTGGGCTACGATTCCCAACCGCCGCTCTACAACTGGTTTCAAACCGCAGTGGTGTCGGTGTTTGGGCTGTCACTCGTGACGGTCTCCGCAACCAAGAACCTGGTGCTGTTCCTCGTCTATCTTAGCTACTACAAACTCGCCCGCGAGGTGCTTGAGGACAAGCTTTTTGCTGCGATCGCGACACTGTCCCTGCTGACAATTCCGCAGCTCTTTTGGGAAGCACAGCGGGATCTGACGCACACCGTCGCGCAGTTGCTGACGATCAACCTCCTTCTCTACGGTGTCATCAGGACCCTGAAGGCGCCCTCGCTTGCATCCTATGCGTTCGTTGGCATCGCTCTCGGCTTGGGAATGCTGTCGAAGTATAATTTCGCCCTCGTCGCGATAGCCGTTCCGATCGCGGTCTGGTTGCATCCGGACGGAAAGGCTCGCCTCCTCGACCGCCGCTTTCTGTTGTCGCTGTTTATCGCCCTCCTGATTTTCCTTCCACATTGCCTGTGGCTGCTCGACAACCTTTCGATCGCCTCCACTCGCACGCTCGGCCTCATGGAGCAGGACGCTCCGAAAGCCGCGCTGGCAAAACTCGTGCAGGGGCCGTTCAAGTTCTTCCGGCTCATCGTCGTCATCCTGGCTCCCACCGTGGTCGTCTACGCCATCGTCTTCGGAAAGTCGTTTCTGCGAAGTGCGCGTTCCGTTACTGTTTGGACGCGTTTCTTCGATGCGGTGTTCGTGACGATCGCGCTGCTAGTCCTGGTCCTGATCCTGACAATTGGCATGACCTCGTTGCGAGACCGCTGGCTGTTGCCATTCCTGTTTCTTATGCCGATCTATTTTTGCTTGAAGATGCAGGCATCGGGCATCCGGCCGGAGGATTTCGCGCGCCGGTTCTTCTGGGTGCCGCTGGTCATGATGATTGTCATTCCGGCGCTGCTTTTGACGCGAACGAGCTTCCCGACCTTGTTCCACAGGTACGAGGCCTACAATATTCCCTATGCCGATTTTGTCGCGAAAATCGTTGCAGAGGAGGGCAGGAAGCCGGGCCTAGTCCTGACCGACGACTGGATCCCGGCGGGCAACCTGCATCTCCAGACGCCTGATGTCCCCTTGATGTCGATGTTCTTCCCGAACCTGAAGGTCGACTATGATTGGACGAGCGACAAGCCGATACTGCTCGCTTGGCTTTCCTCCAGCGACCAGACTGTCGTACCGGAATCACTGACCAAGTGGGTCGCGGCCAATCTCGGCTCCCAATACACGGCGGTAGAGGTCAGGAAGGCGGCTTTCGGATACGCTCGCGGCAATCCGGAGGACAAGCAGCGCTTCGGCTATGCCTGGATCTATCCCAGGTAACCGGCGCTTCAGACCTTCAGTTCCATCCAGGCAGCGTCCAGCGCGATCTCTGCAATTCGCCCCATTTCGTCGACTTCGTCATGAGTGATGATCAACGGTGGCGAGGCGAGCATGCGGTCGCCGGTTGCACGGAGAACGAGGCCGTTTGCCAACGCATGGTTGCGAACAAGCGCACCGACTGGATCCGGCCTTTCGAAACGTGTGCGAGAAGGCTTGTCCGATGTGAGCTGAAGAGCGCCCATAAGCCCGATGCTCACAGCCTCACCGACAAGCTCGTGCTCGCCGAGGGCGCTCCAGACCTTTGCAAAATATGGACCTATATCGTCCCGGACGCGATCGACCAGCTTCTCGTCCTCGATGATCCGCAGGTTCTCGAGTGCCGCCGCAGCACAAACGGGATGGCCGGAATAGGTAAATCCGTGGTTGAAATCGCCAACGTCGTTTATCAGGACCTCGGCGATGCGGTCGCTCACCAGCACGCCGCCTATGGGCAGATAGCCTGAAGACAGGCCCTTGGCGATCGGAGCGAAATCCGGCTCGACGCCGAAATACTGATACCCGAACCATTCTCCGAGGCGACCGAAGCCGCAAATCACTTCATCGGTTACGAGCAGGATGTTGCGGGCTTTGCAGATGCGGGCAATTTCCGGCCAGTAGGTTTCGGGCGGGATGATCACGCCGGCCGCACCCTGCACCGGTTCGGCGACAAACGCCGCGACGTTCTCCTCACCGAGCTCGTCGATCTTGGCGTCCAGCTCGCGAGCGACCTTCAGGCCGAACTCAGCTGGCGACAAGGCGCCTCCTTCGCCGTACCAATAGGGCTGGCCGATATGGACAATGCCCGAGATCGGCAAATCGCCCTGCTCGTGCATGTATTTCATGCCGCCGAGGCTCGCGCCAGCGACGGTCGAGCCGTGGTAGCCGTTCTTGCGGGCGATGACGATCTTCTTCGATGGCTTTCCGATCGCGCTCCAATAGACACGCGCCATGCGGAACCAGGTGTCGTTGGCTTCAGAGCCGGAGCCCGTGAAGAACACGTGATTGAAGCGCGGACCGGCGTGAGACGTCACCTTCTCGGCAAGCAGGGTCGCAGGTGTCGTCGTGGTGCCGAAAAAGGTGTTGTAGTAGGGCAGCTCATTCATTTGCCGTGCGACGGCATCGGTGATTTCCTTGCGGCCGTAGCCGACGTTGACGCACCAGAGCCCCGCAAAGCCATCCAGATACTTGTTGCCGTGACTGTCCCAGATATGCACGCCTTCGCCGCGCTGGATGATGCGCGTGCCGTCTGCATTCAGCTTCTTCATGTCTGAGAACGGATGCAGGTGATGGAAAGCATCGACAGCGGCGAGGTTGGAGCGGGCGTAAGTATCGGACATGATTTGCAAAACACCTTCGGAGATTGAAAGCCTCTTCCCAATGGGTTACGACCTTGGACTTGTCCGAGGGGATTTTCAAGATCATGGCAAACGACAAATTGCACGGCAAAGCTGGCGATCCGCGCATCGAAATCCTGCTTGTCGGCATGAACGGCGACCTGCGCGGCAAGCAGATCCCGCTGGACGCGCAGAAGAAGATCTGGGCCGGTGAAGTCCGCCTCCCGTCCTCCACGCAATCCCTCGACATCTGGGGAGACGACAACGACGATATCACCGGACTCTCGCTATCGGTCGGCGATCCGGATGGCAATTGCATTCCCGACAAACGCAGCCTGACGCCGATGCCATGGGCGCCCGAGGGCTCCATGCAGGTTCTCGCCACCATGCACGAGTTTGACGACACGCCGAGCTTCATGGACCCGCGCGCCATCCTTGGATCCGTCCTGAAGCGCTACGAGGAACGCGGCTTGACCCCGGTCGTCGCGACTGAACTTGAGTTTTATGTCTTGGCCGACGACTGGCGGGACACCGGCCGGCCATCGCCACCGAAGAGCCTTACCTACCAAGGCGAGCCGAACGGCTTCCAGCTCTACGACATGGGTGCCGTCGATGCGCTCGACGATTATCTGCAGACCGTGCGCTCCTATGCCAAAGCCCAGGGCCTGCCGGCGGATGCGACAACGGCAGAGTTCGGTCCCGGGCAGTTCGAGATCAACCTGCTGCATCGCCCGGACGCGCTGGCCGCTGCCGATGACTGCATCTATCTCAAGCGGATCGTCGAACAGGCGGCGCGCAAACATGGGTTGAAGTCCACCTGCATGGCGAAGCCCTATTCGGACCATGCCGGTTCCGGCCTGCACGTGCATGCAAGCGTTCTCAACCGGGACGGTCGCAACATTCTCGACGCCAAGGACGGCGAACCGAAGAGGCTCAAATCCGTCTGCGCGGGCATGTTGCAAACCATGCGCGAGGCGCAATTGGTCTTTGCTCCTTTCGCCAACTCCTATCGCCGCTTTCAGCCCGGCTCGTTTGCTCCTGTCGACCTTACCTGGGGCTACGGCCACAGGGGCACAGCGATCCGCATCCCTGACATGAACGGCCCGGCCGCGCGCGTCGAACATCGTGTCGCCGGCGCCGATGCCAACCCCTATCTTTTGATCTCGGCCATTCTCGGCGGCATGCTGCTCGGCCTCGACAACGAACTCGATCCCGGCGAGGAGACGACCCCCTCGCATATGCCCGAGAATACGACGAAGCTGACGCACGATTTTCTGACGGCAGTCGAGACATTCCGCGCCTCGCGTTTCATCTCCGATATCTTCGGGGAACCCTACCGAAAGCTCTATGGTGACACGAAACGCAAGGAGGCCATCGCCCATCTGCGGACGGTCTCCGATTTCGACTACCGCACGTACCTTCCGCGCTTTTAGCGATCTGGCAGACTGTCAGATTGTCGTTTCACGGCGGTCGGTTTCATCGACCTGTGCGGCAAGCCCCTGCTTCACGAGTACCTTCAGCTCTCCCGGATGCAACCGAAGGGACACATCGCGCTCGAGCGGCAGCAGCTCGCCGTCCATAACGCAATTGGCCTTGGCGTGCAGTTTCGGAAAATGCAGATGCACTTCCGCCGGATGCATGATCATGACGTCGGCGTTTTCACGAACTTTCCCTCGAAGCAGGTCGATCGCAAGACGTGCGACGCCCAGCGGCTTCAACGGCTTTGCAGTGTAAAAACCCAATTCGCCGCTGGTGAGGCTATCGGCATAGAGCAGCGCATTCTCACCAAAAGGATTGTTCGAAACAGACACGGCCGAAACCTTGCGGCGCTCACGGATACCTGCGGCTTCAAACTCGACCTCGAACTCAGGCGGATTGAGCACAACGCCAAAGGCCGCCCGCGTGCTCGCCCGCATCTTGCCGATACGCGAGCGATAGCTGTAGGAATTGCGGTAGCGCACCATGCGCGCATGCAGGCCCGCGGAAAACTGGTGAATGAACGGCCTGCCGTTGGCGCTGGCGATATCGACATTGTCGACCTCGCCGAACGCGAGGACATCAAGCGCTTGCCAGATATCAAGCGGGACACGCAACGACCGAGCGAAGAGGTTCATCGTTCCGGCAGGCACCACACCCAACGCAACACCGTTCTTCCAGGCTATCGATGCGGCGGCGGATATGGTTCCGTCCCCACCGCCCGCGACGATCCCGTCGATATCATCGCGGCGGGCAGCGCGCTCCATCGCAGGGACAATTTCATTGCCTGAGAAGACGACGGCATCGAAGTTGTGGCCAGCTTTCCTGAAGACCGTTTCGGCGTGCCTTTCGTAAGCCGCCATGTCGGTGGTCCGGAACGTACCGCCGTCTCGATTGAAAAAACCAATAAGTTTCATGCGGTTCCTGTGATCCGTCACCTAGAGCTCTCGCCTGTACCGCGCTGCTTAGAGATGGTTCTTGCTCCAGTGATTTCAAGCAGACGCTTCCATCACAGGAGAGCGCCGCCGCGCACGTTTCTGTTCAACGACGAACGTATGCGTGAACAGGGACGCTGCACTGCAAAAAACGCACGCGACGCCCCATACCAAATCACAGATAAAGGCGGTGTTGGGCGCAGTCCTATCCTCTTCTTTTCCTGCTTATTCGGCCCCGGCATCATCCTGCCATTGTCCCGTCATTCAAGCATTGCATGCTCAAGGAGCTCGCGCGTGAGCCAGATCGCCGTAAGCGATTCCATCGATACCAGCCCGGCAGTCGAGGTGCCCTCGCCGCTGGCGGTTGCCCTGGTGCAGATCGCGCTGGCCTGCGGCGGATTTGGAATCGGAACTGGCGAATTCGCGATCATGGGACTGCTTCCCAATGTTGCCGACACTTTTTCGGTAACGACGCCACAAGCGGGATACGTGATCAGCGCCTATGCGCTCGGCGTCGTTGTCGGCGCGCCTGTGATCGCCGTGCTCGCCGCAAAGATGGCCCGCCGCTCGCTGCTGCTGTTTTTAATGGGCATCTTCGCGGTCGGGAATATTCTGAGCGCGATGGCCCCGACATTTAACAGCTTCACCATACTGCGTTTCATCACCGGCCTGCCGCATGGCGCCTATTTCGGAGTGGCAGCCATCGTCGCGGCCTCCATGGTTCCCGTCCACAAACGCGCGCGAGCGGTCGGCCGGGTCATGCTAGGTCTCACCATCGCGACGCTGCTTGGCACGCCGCTCGCGACCTTTTTCGGCCAATCGCTCGACTGGCGTGTGGCTTTCACGTCCGTCGGCGTGATCGGTCTCGTGACGATGGCGCTGATTTGGTACTACGTGCCCCGCGATCAAGTGGCGGAAGGTGCAAGCTTCATCCGCGAACTCGGCGCTTTCAAGCGGCCGCAAGTGTTGCTGACGCTCGGCATCGCCGCGGTCGGCTATGGCGGCATGTTCGCCATGTTCAGCTACATCGCCGACACCACGATGAAGGTCGCAATGCAGCCGGCGAGCATGGTTGCCGTCATGATGGTCCTGTTCGGTGTCGGAATGAACGTCGGCAACGTGATCGGCTCCTGGCTTGCCGACAAGTCCATCATGGGCACGATCGGTGGCTCGTTGCTGTTCAATGTGGTGGTGCTGACGCTCTTCTCGCTGACGGCAGCGAGCCCCTTCATGCTGGCGCTTTGCGTCTTCCTCATCGGTTGCGGCTTCGCGGCCGGTCCTGCCCTCCAGACACGTCTGATGGACGTGGCGGCAGAGGCCCAGACGCTGGCAGCAGCCTCGAACCACTCGGCCTTCAACATCGCAAATGCACTCGGCGCCTGGCTTGGCGGCCTTGTTATCGCGTGGGGTTACGGCTTTGCCGCGACGGGGTATGTCGGCGCCGTTCTGTCCTTCCTTGGCATGTTCGTCTTTGCGGCGTCGCTACGCCTGGAGCGCCGCAGCTGACAAATACTCGGCCGCTAGAAGCGCAGCTGACGGACCTCGGACAGGCAAAGAGGCCTATTCGTCAACCGGCGATGCGGAGAGATTGAAGAATAGGCAACTCCTCAACCATCCTAGGAAAAATGCCGCGCCCGGAGGTGCGGCATTCTGGCGTTAACCGCCTCTGACACTTGACTTTTCGGAGGTTTGCGACCACCTACTGTTTCACGCGAACGACGTCCGTCTTTCGCGGATATCAACGGAGCCATCATCACGATGCCAAGCGACAGTAACAGTCGATTGCCTTTGCCGTACGCGGCCCTCGTGCGCTGACCGATCTCCGTCGGGCTCGCCCGTTGGACGCTACGGCGGATCGACGGAAAGGCGAGCTTAATGAACATCAATCGCTTCCCTCCACGGGTCGGCCATGCCGCCCGTTTCTTCACCGGTGACAATCTCGGCGCGATCACCACGGCCGAGCGTGTTGAGCGGCTGAACGCACTCGAAATATCCGACGCAGGGGCTATCCTCGCCACGCTGCCGCAGCAGAAGGCCGTCCGCATACTGGGGCGCCCCGAGCTGCACAATGCCGCTGCCATGCTGACAGACATGCCGACCGAGCAGGCAGCGCGGCTCCTGAATGCAACGGCAAACGACCGTGTGGCAGACCTCTTTCAGGAGATGGGCGAGGACGCGCGCGCACACCTTTTTTCCAAGCTGGATCGCACAACCTCGCTCGCCGTCCAGCATCTCATGGGCTATCCGCCGCGGACGGCCGGCAGCATCATGACGACGGAGTTCGTCAGCGTGCCAGCCACCTGGACGGTCGACCAAACGCTGGAGCATGTGCGCAGGGTCGAGCGCTCGCGCGAGACGGTTTATGCGATCTACGTTCTCGATGCCGAAACGCAGGCGCTGACGAGCGTCGTGACGCTGCGCCGCCTCATCACCGGCGAGCCGCAGCAACCGGTTCTAAGCGTTGCCCAGCAGGGCGGCATCGTGCGGGCCGACCCGCTGATGACACAAGAGGACGTGGCGAGGCTGATCCGAAAGCACAACCTGCTTGCGCTGCCTGTCATCGGGGAGGATGGGCATATTCTCGGCATCGTGACAGTCGATGATGTGATCGACACGATGATTGCCGACCAGACTGAAGATGCCCAGAAATTCGGCGGCATGGAAGCACTTGGCAAACCTTATATGAAGATCAGCTTTGCCGGCATGATCCGCAAGCGCGCGGGCTGGCTCTGCGCCCTGTTCCTTGGAGAAATGCTGACGGCAAGCGCCATGCAGCATTTCGAGGGCGAACTGGAAAAGGCGATCGTACTGACGCTCTTCGTGCCGCTGATCATGAGCTCTGGCGGCAACAGCGGGTCGCAGGCGACCTCGCTGATCATCCGCGCGCTGGCGCTCGGCGAACTGAAGCTGTCGGACTGGTGGCGCGTGCTGATGCGCGAACTGCCGACCGGCGTTGTGCTTGGCACTATCCTTGGCCTCGTCGGCTTTGCCCGCATCATTCTGTGGCAAAATGTGGGGCTCTTCGACTACGGCGAGCATTGGATCCTGGTCGGCTGGACGATCTTTGCAGCGTTGATCGGGATCGTGACGTTCGGTTCCATCGCCGGCTCGATGCTGCCGTTCGTGCTCCAGAGACTGCGGCTCGACCCGGCGAGCGCATCTGCCCCCTTCGTCGCGACGCTGGTCGATGTGACCGGCCTGGTGATCTACTTTTCCGTGGCGCTGATGATCCTCAGCGGCACACTGCTTTGACCACGTTGACGGGGCCTCCTCGGCCCCGTTTTTCATTTTGCCTCGGGCAATTTCAATGAGCCATGCGTCTTCATGCTGCGGATCGCGAAGTTCGATCTGATATCGCTGACGTTTGGCAGCATCAGCAAAGTCTCCGTGAGAAGCCGCTCGTAGGCGGCCAGATCCTCCACCACAACTTCCGCCAGGAAGTCGGCGGTTCCCGATATCAGGAAGCAGGACACGATTTCGGGAATGGCGAGGAGGGCCGCCTGCTGCGCCTCCGCGTTCTCGCGGCTATGATGCGCAACCTTGAACTCCACGAATACGGTCAGTCCAAGACCAACCTCCTTGCGATCGATATCGACACGATAGCCGCGAATGACGCCTGATTTTTCGAGGTTTCGAATACGGCGAAGGCAGGGGGATGGCGACAGATTGACCTTCTCTGCAATCTCGACGTTCGTGGCGCGCGCGTCCTCCTGCAGGCACCTCAGGATAGCGAGATCGAATTTATCGAGATTTGGCATAACCGGTAAATTCCACTAACAATATTGGCATATAATTGCGTATTATAATTCACTTTAGCCACATATGGCAAGGACATGCCTCTGTCACTCGTCTTACTCTTGTTGCCAGCCGGACTGTGATCCGGATGCGATGAGAGGATTGATCCATGACCGTTCTTGCATTCTCGAACACAAAACCCACGTCGGCTGCAGCAGGATACGCCGGGGCCGGAACCACCGTCCTGATCTGGGCAGCCTGGATTTTGGCGACCCGTCACAGCGTGGCGACGCAGCTCAGCACGATCGACATCGGCCTCCTACGCTATGGCGTTCCGGCGCTTGTGCTGGCGCCAGTCTGGCTAAAGATCGGCCTGCTGCCGAAGGGCGTTCCGCTGACGCTGCTTGCCCTGATGGTCGGAGGCGCCGGTGCCGTCTTCTTTCAGTTGACCACTTCGGCGATCCACTCGACACCGGCCGCCGCTGCCGGAATCCTGCTCGGTGGCTCCATGCCGCTTGCCACAGCCCTGATAGGCGTGGTGATCTTTGGCGAGCGTCCCGACAAAGCGCGTCGGCTTGGACTAGCGGCAATCGTCGCCGGCACGATCATTCTGCTTGCCCACAGCCTTTCCGGGACAGCTCTGCCTTGGAGCAGCTTCGTGCTCTTGCCAATGGGCGCGATCCTGTGGGCGGGCTATACCCACGCATTCCGCCGTTCCGGCCTGACTGCCATCCAGGCAAGTTCGCTGATCGCCGCGTGGTCGTTCCTTATTCATGTCGTCCTCGCAACTGTCTTCGGAACTTCAATGATAGAGGTGTCCTTGCCGGAAATAGGGCTCCAGGTGTTGAGCCAAGGTGTTCTTTCGGGCCTTGCCGCGACCGTTGCCTACGGTATTGCCGTGCAGTCTTTGGGCGGCACGCAAGCGGCAGCGTTCACGGCCATTACCCCCGTGCTGGCAACGTTAGGCGGCGCCTTCCTGCTTGGCGAGGACATCGGCGTCGCCGAAATTTCAGCGGCAGCGATCACCGGGATCGGCGTTGCGCTTTCGACCGGGATTGCTTCAAAGCGTCAATCGTAGACTACTGGGCGAGCCGGGTTCCCAAGCCCCGGCCTGCCCTGAAGTTGCGACACCCGCCTGCTAGAACACCAGAGACATGGCAACGCGGCGATCCGGGTCCATCCCCTTTTCGATCTCTTCGCGAAGCTTGTTGCGCAGAAACTGGGGCAAACGCTCCTCGTCCAGCAATTCAAAACCCAACGAACGATAGAACGGCGCATTGAATACAACGTGGCGATCAGTCGTCAGTGTCACTCCGACGAAGGTCCGCGTGCGCGCCGTCTCTATCGCCTCACGGACCAGGCGCCGGCCCACTCCGCGTCTCTGCCATTGCCTGGTCACATCGAGCTCGATGACGTAGAGCGTGCTTTCGATCTCGGTGCCCGCGAGAAACGCAACAGGCCGATCCAGGCCATCGACGGCGACCGTGAGAAGGTTTTCTTGAAGCGACCGGCCGAGGACGCTCCGCGGCAAAGCATGGGCATCAAGGGCAACACCCAATGCCCCAGCGAGAGTTGCGAAGGCGTCGATCTCGATGTCAGCCAGAAGCGGCAGCTCGTCGGGACGAGCCGGCCGAATGGCAAAGTCCCCACCCGGCACATCGCTCATGCCCCACCCCTCACATATTCGGATAGACCGGCCCCTCGCCGCCCTGCGGCGGAACCCAGTTGATGTTCTGGTTGGGATCCTTGATATCGCAGGTCTTGCAGTGGACGCAGTTCTGGGCGTTGATGACGTACGTCTCCTGCCCGTCCTTCTCGACCCACTCGTAGACGCCGGCCGGACAGTAGCGCGTTGATGGGCCGGCATAAATGTCGTGCTCCGACGACTTCTGCAGCGCCATGTCCTTGACCTGCAAATGCACCGGCTGGTCTTCCTCGTGGTTGGTGTTCGACAGGAAAACCGAGGACAGGCGGTCGAATGTAAGCACGCCATCGGGCTTGGGATAGTCGATTTTCCTGTGTTGCGAAGCAGGCTCCAGCGACTGCGCATCGGTCTTGCCGTGCTTSAGCGTGCCGAAGAAGGAGAAGCCGAGAAGTGTATTCGTCCACATGTCGAGGCCGCCGAGCGCCACRCCGATCGCYGTGCCGAACTTCGACCACAGCGGCTTGACGTTGCGAACCCTCTTCAGATCCTTGCCTATGTCGCTCGCGCGCCAATCGTTCTCGATCTCGATCACTTCGTCGTTGGAGCGGCCGGCGCTGATTGCTGCGGCAATGCGATCAGCCGCCATCATGCCTGAGAGAACCGCATTGTGGCTGCCCTTGATGCGCGGCACGTTGACGAAGCCGGCCGAACAGCCGATCAGCGCGCCGCCGGGGAAAGACAGCTTCGGCACCGACTGGTAGCCACCCTCGGTGATCGCACGTGCGCCGTAGGAGAGCCGCTTGCCGCCCTCGAAGGTGGTCCGGATCGCCGGATGCGTCTTGAAGCGCTGAAATTCCTCGAAGGGATAGAGATAAGGGTTCTTGTAGTTCAGGTGGACGACGAAACCGACGGCGACGAGATTGTCCTCGAGGTGATAGAGAAAGGAGCCGCCGCCGGTCTTCATGCCGAGCGGCCAGCCGAAGGAATGCTGCACCAGGCCCTGCTTGTGGTGCTCCGGCTTCACCTGCCAGAGTTCCTTGATGCCGATGCCGAATTTCTGCGGCTCGCGATCTTTCGAAAGGTCGAACTTGGCGATCAGCTGCTTGGCCAGCGATCCCCGCACACCCTCGCCGACCAGCACGTATTTGCCGAGCAGTTCCATGCCGCGAGTGAAGTTGGGGCCGGGCTCGCCGTTCTTTTCGATGCCCATGTCGCCGGTGACGACGCCGATCACAGAGCCCGCGTCGTTGTAGAGCATTTCCGTTGCGGCAAAGCCCGGATAGATCTCGACGCCCAGCGCTTCGGCATGGGTGGCGAGCCATCGACAGACGTTGCCAAGCGATACGATGAAGTTGCCGTGATTGTTCATCAGCGGCGGCATCATCATATTGGGCAGGCGGATCGAGCCCGCCGGGCCGAGCAGCAGGAAGTGGTCGGCCTTGACCTCGGTCCTGAAGGGATGATCCGCCTCGTCGCGCCAGCCCGGCAGCAGCCGGTCGATACCGATCGGGTCGACGACAGCGCCCGAGAGAATATGCGCGCCGACCTCCGCACCCTTTTCAAGCACGACGACCGATAGCTCGGGATTGACCTGTTTCAGACGGATCGCCGCCGAAAGACCCGCGGGACCGCCACCGACGATCACCACGTCGAATTCCATGCTTTCGCGTTCCGGCAGCTCAGTCGTCTCGGTCATCCATCCATCTCCGCTCGGCCGCCCTTGCGGCCAATTTCCCCGTGATGGGGTATGTCTTGTCAAAACGCAGAAGCATTGTCGAGCCGGGAAACGACAGCCAATCCTCCATTTTGCGCAACAGCCTTCCTCCGAACAGAAGAATTATATTACGCTTACGTTAACGTCAATAAACTGATGAAAATAACAAGCGCCTACCCTTCCCATTCCGTCTTCGTCCACCCTATAGATTGAACGGAAAATTTGGAGGCTTCAAATGGATCTCGGCATCAAAGGCAAGCGTGCCCTCGTTCTGGCATCGTCACGCGGACTTGGCCACGGCATCGCCGTTGCGCTGGCGCGCGAAGGCGCAAATGTCCTTTTGTGCGGCCGCAGCGGCGAAACGCTGGAGGCGAATTGCAAGGCGATCAACGCAGAGGGCAACGGCAAGGCAGACTGGATCTGGGCTGATCTGTTCGACGACAAATTCGTCGAGGGCGTGACGGCAGCGGCAAAAGTCAAGCTCGGAGGCGTTGATATCCTCGTCAACAACACCGGTGGTCCGACGCCGGGAACCACGGAGGATATGACACCGGAAAAGCTGGAGAGCTATTTTATCTCCATGGTGCTCCGTGTCATTACGCTCACCAATGCGCTGCTGCCGGTCATGAAGGAGCAGGGTTGGGGCCGAATTCTGACCGTCGCATCGTCGGGCGTGATCGAGCCAATCGGAAATCTCGCCCTTTCCAACACGCTGCGCCCTGCGCTTGCCGGATGGAGCAAGACACTGGCAACAGAAGTCGGCCGTTACGGAATCACCACGAATCTATTGCTTCCCGGCAGCATCCTGACCGGCCGCCTGGACGACCTCGACGGGGCAACGGCCAAGCGAACCGGCAAAAGCATGGACGAAATCCGAGCCAGCAAGGAGGCACTCATTCCGGTCGGGCGCTACGGAACAGTCGAGGAGTTCGCGGCCACAGCCGCTTTTCTCTGCAGCCAGCAGGCGAGCTATGTCACCGGCAGTCTTGTCCGATGCGACGGCGGCGGAGCGCGATCCGTCTGATTGCAAACGACAATCTGGCGCCACGTGGTGGCGCCAGATGCAGCACATCCTCAGCATGGCGAATATCTTTATATTACGAGTTTCTTTTATTACAAAAATTTAAGCTATAATAACCACTTAGTGATGGCCGTTGCAGAATTGTGTCTTTTTTGCGCCGCAATAAACGTGGTTCAATAGAGGCTGCATTTTCGCGCAACTCGTCCCTGACCGGTTTTACTCATGAAGAAACTTTGGATCACCATTTGTATCCTTGCCGCTGCCGGCGTTGCCGTCTGGCAAGATAGGGATCGCATTCCCTACCTCTCGCAGTTCGGCACGAAGGCAATACCGCAGGCAGATGCTGCAAGCGGCCATCAAGCCGGCAGCGATGGCACGCAACAGGGTGGCGACCAGACGGCTGGCAAGGGACATGGCCGCAGCAACGGCGGGCCAACCCTTGTAAAGACGGTTGCGGCGGTCAAAACGGTGCTGCCCCGTGACATCACGGCTTCCGGCTGGGCCGATGCCGACGACAACACGACGATCGCGGCTCAAGAGCAAGGACTTGTAACCGATATCGTTGCCACGGACGGCGCGACAGTCAAGCGTGGCGACCTCATCGCGAAGCTGGACGACCGTACCGCACAGGCCGCTGTCGACAAGGACAATGCGATGATTGTAAGGGACGCGGCGACTTTGGCGGAGACAGAAACCGCCCTGACGCGCGCTGCCGACCTGCTGACGTCCAAGGCCGGCACGCAGCAGACCTATGATCAGGCAAAGGCTGCACGCGACACCGCCGCCGCCACTGTTCAGGCCGACAAGGCAGCACTCTCCTCAGATCAGGTACTTCTCGAGCATACGCAGATAAGAGCGCCGTTCGATGGCCGCCTCGGCGATATCGCCGTCAGCCCAGGCGCGTTTCTGAATGCCGGCTCGGCAATCGTCACAATTGCCAAGTACGATCCGATCTATGTGAAGTTCCACCTCCAGGAGCGCGACCTCAGGCAATTGAAGCAATCGCTTGCTGCAGGCACTGTCGATGTCACCACGGTTCCGCAGTCCGACAAGGGCAAGCCACGAACGGGGCAGATCAGTTTCTACGACAATACCGTCGATCCGGCGTCTGGCACGATCCTGGCAAAGGCCAAGTTCGAGAATGCATCCGGCGCGCTTTGGCCGGGCCAGTCGGTCAATATCGTGGTCCACTTCAACAACAACGAGCAGCAGGTGGTCGTGCCGACCGTGGCAGTTAGCCCCGGTGCTGAAGGCTTCTTTTCATTCGTCGTGAAGGATGGGAAGACGCAACTGACCCAGGTCACGGTCGCACGTGCCAACGGCGGGTTCAGTGCCATTTCCGCCGGCCTTTCCGAAGGAGACCACGTGGTGATCGAAGGACAGGCTCAGCTTGTCGACAAGCAAGCGGTCAAAGAGGATTTCGACACCAAGGCGCTAGATGTCGCCGCTGCAAATCAGCCGAAGAAGACAGAAACCATCGTAGCGGACACGGAAGAATGATACCGAATTTCTGTATCCAACGCCCTGTCGCCACCACTCTGCTTGCAATCGGTGTCGTTCTTGCAGGTATTGCCGGCTACCAGCTTGTGCCAGTGGCAGCCCTGCCGCAGGTGGACTTTCCAACCATCAACGTCTCCGCCGCGCTGACCGGCGCTTCGCCCAAAACGATGGCGACATCGGTCGCCACGCCGCTCATCAAGCAGTTCGAGACTATTCCCGGCATCAGCGAGATCAGCGCCACCAATTCGCTCGGCAACACCAGCATCGTTTTGCAATTCGATCTGAACCGAAACATCGATGCGGCCGCGGCCGACGTTCAGGCCGCGATTTCGCACGCGACCCGCCAGTTGCCCGACAACCTGACGACACCGCCGAGCTATCGCAAGACCAACCCGTCTGATGCGCCGGTGATGCTGCTTGCGGTTCAAAGCGACTCGCTGCCACGAAGCAAGCTCGACGAAATCGCCGAGAACATCATATCACCATCGCTGTCGACCATTGCTGGCGTTGCTGAAGTTTCGGTCTTCGGCGCACAGACATATGCCGTGCGCGTCGAAGTCGACCCCAACAAGCTTCTCAACCGCGGGATTGGCATCGATACGGTGAACAACGCGCTGGTCGCTGCAAACAGCCAGGTCCCTGTCGGCACACTTCAGAACAACAGCCAAAGCATGACGATCAACGCCGACACCCAGCGCACAAACGCTGAACAGTTCCGTTCGCTGGTGATCGCCAATCCGGGCGGCGCACCGATACACCTGGGCGATGTCGCGGATGTTCAAGACAGCGTGGAAAATCAGAACACCGGCAGCTGGTACGACGGCAAGCAGAGCATCCTCCTGGCAATACAGCGCCAGCCGGATGCGAATACTGTCGAGGTCATCGATGCCATCAACGCCAAGCTGCCCGCTCTGCACGCGGAAATCCCCGCATCGGTGACGACGCAGGTCATGAACGATTCTGCCAAGCCGATCCGCGACGCGATCTCCGACGTCAAGTTCACGCTGCTCCTGACGATCGGCCTGGTGGTCCTGGTGATCTATCTGTTCACCGGCCATCTGACGGCAACCCTCATCCCGGGTCTTGCCGTTCCGCTGTCGCTGATTTCGACCTTCGGGATGATGTATGTGCTCGGCTACAGCGTCGACAACATATCATTGCTCGGACTGACGCTGGCAGTGGGCCTTGTCGTCGACGACGCGATCGTGATGCTGGAGAACATTCTACGGCATGTGGAAGAAGGAATGCCGGCACTCGACGCGGCGATAAAAGGCGCGGGCGAAGTGAGTTACACGATCATCTCGATGTCGGTATCGCTGATTGCCGTTTTCATCCCGATCCTTCTTATGGGCGGCGTCGTCGGTAGAATCTTCAACGAATTCGGCATGGTTGTGGCGATCGCCATCGTCGCCTCTGCGATCGTTTCGTTGACCGTCACGCCGATGCTTGCTTCGCGACTGGGCAGCGGCCACGAACAGCCGCCGTTCTTCATTCGCTGGTTCGATGCCGGCTTCGAGCGGACGCTCAGAGGCTACGAAAAGGCGGTCGGCTGGTGCCTTGCCCACCGGCCAGCCATTCTGGCGCTATTCTTCGCTTCCGTGGGGCTGACCGTCTATCTGTTTGAAACGCTGCCGGCGAGCTTCTTCCCGACCGAGGACATCGGTCGCCTCAGCATCTCGACACGCGCGCGGCAGGACATTTCCTATCCCGCCATGAAGGCGCTGCAGAACCAGGCTGCGGATTTGGTAAAGCAAAATCCGGCAGTGAACCACGTGATGTCGATCGTCGGCGGCAATGCACGCAGCCCGCTCAACAACGGCACGATGTATGTGGAGTTGAAGGACAAGGGTCAGCGTCCTCCGCTGGACCAGACATTGAGGGAGCTGCGCGCCAGCATCAGCAAGATTCCGGGCTTGCAGGCGTTCATCACGCCGCAGCAGAGCCTGCGCTTCGGCGGACGCCAGACAGCCAGCCAGTATCAGCTGGTCGTTCAGGCTCTGAGCGCCGACCAGACGAACCTATGGGCCGACAGGATCCAGCAGGCGATGCGCGCCGATCCGCGTTTCACGGACGTCACGTCCGATGCGCAGAACAACGCGCTGCAAGCCAACATCGTCGTGGATACGGAAAAGGCTGCGGCCTTCGGGATCGACGACAATCAGCTGCGCACGACGCTCCAGGAATCATTTGGCGGCTATGCGGCAACGCAGATCCAGTCTACCGGCGACAGCTATGACGTGATCGTCGAATACGACACCAGCAAGCCCTGGGATGACCAGAAGCTCCAGGAAATCCGCGTTGCATCAAGAAATGGAACCCTCGTTCCGTTGTCGACCTTTGCCGAGGTTCAGCGCAACACGGGCCCGGTGACGATCAACCAGACGGGGCAGCTCGTTTCGACCACGGTTTCCTTCAACCTGCCTGCGGGCGAAGCACTCGGAGACGCAACAGCTGCGGTCGATCAGATCAAGAAGGACATCAATCTGCCGGCGGACATCTTCACGTCCTACGGCGGTACCGCACAAATCTTCGAACAGTCTCAAGGCAATACCCCCCTGCTCATCCTGGCGGCCGTGCTGACGATCTACGTCGTCCTAGGCGTGCTCTACGAGAGCTTCATCCATCCGCTAACAATTCTATCGGGCCTGCCCGCAGCAGCCCTGGGTGCCCTGCTGGCGCTCAAGGTCATGGGCTTCGACCTGTCGATCATCGCATTGATCGGCCTGCTCATGCTGATCGGCATCGTCAAGAAGAACGCGATCATGATGATAGATGTTGCATTGGAGAACCTCCGCTCGGGGACCGGCATGACGTCCTCAGAAGCAATCCACGAGGCCTGTGTCAGACGTTTCAGGCCGATCATGATGACGACCTTTTGCGCGTTGCTCGGCGCGCTTCCGATCGCACTTGGCACCGGCGCCAGCTCCGAGCTTCGCCAGCCGCTTGGCATTGCCGTCGTTGGCGGCCTGATCGTGTCACAGGCGCTGACGCTGTTCATCACCCCAGTCATCTTCGTCGAGATGGGCAGGCTCAGCGATTGGCTGCTGAGCCTCGGCCGCAAGAAAAAAGCCGAGGAAGAAGAAGAGGTTCCTCGGGCGATCGCCGCCGAGTGACCCGACGGGCGCCAACGGCGCCCGTTTCATTTTTCAGCCGATGTCTTGAATAAGGCTGACCTCTGTGGCATCACGCGCCCTCCTTGAATTCGGGCGCCCTCCCGCGCCCCGGCGGAGCAACTGCTCCAGTCTCCGACAACAATCTGCATTAAGAGGTGCGAGCATGGCTCAGGCGCTGGGTTTAGACTTTGGCACGACGAACACGGTGCTTGCCACAGCGGATGGCGAAACGACCCATTCCATGGCATTCACCAGCGCTGCCGGCACCGCCGACAGCATGCGCACGGCCCTCTCGTTCATGAAGGACGGCCAACTTCGCACGTCGGCCCTCAAGGTCGAGGCTGGCCACGCGGCTATCCGCCAGTTCATCGACAATCCCGGCGACTGCCGCTTTCTGCAGTCCATCAAGACCTTTGCCGCCAGCGCCCTCTTCCAAGGCACCTTGATCTACGCCAAGCGCCATAGCTTCGAGGACCTGATGGAGGTGTTCATTCAGCGCCTGCGGAACTATGCCGGCACCAACTGGCCGTCGGATGTCAAACGGATCGTCACAGGTCGGCCGGTTCATTTTGCCGGCGCCAACCCCAATCCGGCGCTGGCGACCGAGCGCTACAACGAGGCCCTCTCCCGCTTGGGCTTTCCCGAAATCCACTATGTCTATGAGCCGGTGGCTGCGGCTTTCTTCTTCGCGCAAAACCTGAAGTCGGACGCAACGGTACTGGTTGCCGACTTCGGAGGCGGCACCACCGACTATTCGCTGATCCGCTTTGAGACGATCGCAGGAAAGCTAACAGCAACGCCGATCGGGCATTCGGGCGTGGGCATCGCCGGCGACCATTTCGACTACCGTATCATCGACAACATCGTTGCACCGCAGATCGGCAAAGGGAGTCATTTCAAGAGTTTCGACAAGATTCTTGACGTCCCCAGCAACTACTATTCAAGCTTCGGCCGCTGGAACCAACTCTCGATCTTCAAGACATCGCGCGAGTTCGAAGATTTGAAGAAGCTGGTGCGGACCGCCCTGGAACCGGAAAAGCTCGAGACCTTCATCGACCTCGTCGACCACGACGAGGGATATCCGCTCTACCAGGCGGTCTCCGCAACCAAGATGGCGCTCTCCACTGCTGATGAAGCCGCCTTCGACTTCGGTCCGCTAGGGCGCGGCGGCCACCGCACGGTGCGTCGCTCAGACTTCGACACCTGGATTGCCGACGACCTCGCCCGGATCGAGGGTGCGCTCGATGAGGTTCTGGAGAAGACCAACACCATGTCGACAGCCATCGATAAGGTATTCCTCACCGGCGGCACCTCGTTCGTGCCGGCCGTTCGTCGTATTTTCACCGAGCGCTTCGATCCCGGGCGCATCGAGACGGGTGGAGAACTGCTGTCCATAGCGCATGGTCTGGCGCTGATCGGCGAACGTGACGACATTGCGCAATGGACCGTGCAATAAACCGCTTGTGCACCTCGGCGCTCTTTCATTGACGGTGCGGCTTCGATAAAGTCGCCCGCATGATCTCCGTCAACGACCTCTCCCCGGGCGAACTTGCCGCACTTCTGCACTTTCACGCAGAAGCCGGAGTCGAGTGGCTGCTGGAAGACGAGCCCGTCGATCGGTTCGCCGAATTCGAGGAGATGAGGGCGGCAAGACGCACCGCCGCCCCTGCCCCACAGGGCGGAGAAAACCGCCCGCCGGCGTCTCGCCCGTCAGCACAAGCGCAGCCGCGCGTTGCTCGGCAGCCGGACGGTGCCGCCCAAAGGCCGCAGCCAGCCATTCCCGACAGCGAGGCGGTACAACAGGCACGTTTTGCAGCCGAAGGCGCCCGCTCCCTGACGGAGCTGAAAACTGCCATCGAGGCATTCAACGGCTGCAACCTGAAACACAGCGCCCGCTCGACCATCTTTGCCAGCGGCGACGCGGGAAGCAGAATCATGGTCATCGGTTCGGCGCCGAGCGCCGAAGACGATCGCGAGGGCCAACCCTTCGCAGGCAGACCCGGTCAGCTGTTGGACAAGATGCTTGCAGCGATCGGGCTCGATCGCAGCGGCATCGTCCTCACTCAGGTCATTCCCTGGCGCCCCCCGGGCAATCGGGTCGCATCTTCTGCGGAGATGGACATCTGCCGCCCCTTCATCGAGCGGCAAATCGCGCTAGCAGACCCGAAAGCGATACTCCTTCTGGGAAATTTTGCTGCGCGCGTGTTTTTTGGCGAAAGCGACACGATCCACGGCCTCCGCGGCCAATGGAAGGATATTGCGATCGGCGGGCAGACCATACCGGCGATCGCAACACTGCATCCGCAGGATCTCCTTACCGCGCCCGTCAACAAGCGCTTGGCGTGGAACGATCTTGTGACATTCAGAGAAAAACTTGCACATTACTAATCTGCATTAAAAATAGACAATTATAAACGCTTTATGAAATAACCTATGCGATTATCGCATATCAGTTGCGTGTTCTTGTGCGTTGCAAAGTTCATGGTGCACTGCAATATACGACTGTGTCTTGGGAGGAATCAAAAGGAACCAAGGCCATGAGTGCACTTTTTCGTCCCATCCACTGCGGGTTTGAAACCCTGCGTGTTGCGAGCGATCACGTTCGCACAACGCAAAGCTATAGCCGTATCGGCTTCGCAACCAACGAGCAGATGGTGGCTCGCGGCACAGGCGCAAGCGGACGCATTGCGCGCCCTGCTGCTATCTTTGCGGATTTCCAGCAATATTGAGGACTAAGACGGGCGTCGCACCTGCCTCGTCATACTTGGCACGATCCTGACAACACGCCGTTTTTCGCTCTTTTGCAAAATCAACACGATCGAGCACATTCGAGCTGCGGTCTGCCCAGCCGAATCGTACGACCGGGACAGTCGCCGGACGCCGACTAAGGCAGCTGCTAGGACCTCTGGTACCTGTGAACCCGCTCCTCCGGCAGTGACCTTACCCAATGGAAGGCTTCGTCTACGTAGGCGAACTTGACTGCCTGCCAGCGGCAGTACTCCCGAACAAACTCGCGAGAGACCCACAATGCCGGCCGCTTCGAGCCGGCCTCCCAACCGGCGCACCCATGCTGCACCGCCTTGGCAAATAACCTCTGCATATGGGTGCGAGACATCAAGAAGTCTGCAGCAAGCGCGCGGCTGTCGATATGGCCGATGGCAAAGCGGTCGGGATCTTGCTCATCGAGGTCGATTCGCGATATCAGATGGTCGACGATCAGTCCGCCCGCATCGCTCCACAAGAAGAGACCGATCTGTTCCGGCGGCTCGCGCCATAACGGATCACCAATACAATTGCGGGCGATACGGGGTTGCATGAGACGCATCCAACCAGGCTGTGCCTCGAATTGGGCAACGCGATCACCCCCGTCTAGCATGTCCAAGGCACAAAGATTGGACCGGAGCCAGCCGAGCATCGCCTGATGACTGATGTCGGAAGGCTCATAATGACGCGGTCTTCTGCGCTCGTCCCCTGGCTCGCACGCAATGAAGCGGTAGGTGAAGAGTTCATCGACAAAACTCAGCACCGTGTTTCGGCTTGCGACCTTCAATGCTGTAATCTCGCTGGTCAGCCTTACCGCCGTCAGACCCGAGGATGAATCCGCCGGATCGCGCTCCATACTCAACGCGTAGGCCATTTGGGTCAACAACCAGCGCTGTTGCGAGGCCAACAGCCGTGCGAGCCTAGGTCCAGCATCGAACATGCCACGCATACCGGTGGCGTGAAAACGGATGCCCAGCATAAATCTCGGATCCGCGACAAGGTTTTCAGCGCTTAACGGCATTTCTCTCCCGGACTTCACACCCGATTGGCATCCATCCTGCATAAGATAGCCCAAGAACGCAGCCTATTCCTAATTTGCAGTCTTGCGAATAAATGAAACAATTTCATGTTCAGAAACCACGGCATACGCCAAGATACCAGCCTTCAATTTTGCTGGCTTTTGTTCCCTCTGTGAGAAAGTATCGAATTTGCTACAATCGGGAGGTTTATTTCGTGCAGCGGTCGCCTACCGCTAGCCGGCGCCGCGAGAAGCCCGACGCTCGAGCTCCAGTCGATGTTCTCGGTATATAATGAATATACCGGCAGCCACGATAATAGCCGTGCCGAACAGCATGCTGAGGGTCGGTATGTCACCGAACACGAAGTAAGCCAGGACGCCGCCCAGCACGATCGACGTGTATTCGAATGGTGCAATCGTGGAGACATCGGCATGTCGATAGCTCTCTGTCAGCAATATCTGCGCAACGCCGCCGCAAAAGCCAGCCGCGATCAAAAATATCTGCGGCGCAAGGTCGAGAAAGTCCCAGCCAAAGGGCAATGTCACCAATGAGATTGCAGACGCGGTGATCGAGAAGTACAGAACGATTGTCGAAGTCTTCTCGTCCTCGACAAGCCGGCGTACCTGGATCATCGCCATCCCGCCAAGAACAGACGACAGCAAGACTGCGATCGCGCCGATCGCCTGTTCCGTTTCACCGCCACCATCTCGAAAAAGGGTGAGCTTGGGCCAGGACACGATCGAAACGCCGACGATGCCCAGGATGACTGCGCTCCAGCGATAGACACGAACGGTCTCGCCAAGGAAAATTGCAGCGAAGACCACAGCCACCAGCGGCGTCGCATAGCCAAGGGCGATCGCCTCCGGCAACGGCAGATGCAGCAGGCCGTAAAAGCCAAGCCCCATGGATATGATCCCGAGCGTCCCGCGCTTCAGATGTCCCACCGGATTGGCTGTATGGAAAGAGGCGCGCAGCTGGCCGCGATAGGCCAGGTAAGCCATGATGGGAAAAAGTGCGAAGAAGGAGCGGCAGAAGGTCACCTGGCCTGGTTGAATGTCGCTGCCGGCCAGCTTGATAAAGGTCTGCATTGCGAGGAAGACGACGACCGAGGCGACTTTTAGCGCAATACCCCTCATCGGATTTCCGGGAACCGACTGCATGTCACAAGCTCTTGCATTGGCAATTGAAGGGCGGGAGAACGCATCAGACTCGACGCATGACGACTTTGGCAGCCGTTTCTTTTAAAGAACAGGGTAAAAATCTAAAAACCGAGCCGAAGTTGCCGTTCTAACTCATGAGGGCAACAGTGATCATCCTCGATAGACACCCAAAAATGGTCTGACAGCTAAATGGTTGATGTTCTGTTTGAGAACCACTCAATCCCATTTGATGTCGCCAATGATCGACCCCTCCCGCTCCCAAATAACTACTTTTGCGTGTTCGCGGCCTGCGCGGATCCGCGCTCGGCGCATCAAGATTACTGCCGTAAAGGTGTCCCTCAATCTGGAATAGTAGATATATACCCCCTCAGGAATCTCCGACTTCGCGCGCCGCTAAAACTTGGGCAGGAGGCCTTTCGCTTTAGCTTTGGTTCAGACTTTGATGCAATCATACCCTCAAATTTTACGGCAGAGCGCCCACTCTGTTTGCGAAGCAATGTCTTAAGGTCTTCAGGGAACACCATGCGCACAGATACCGGCCAGGTCATCAATCTGGCAGACTACCGCCCCACCGACTTCGTTCTGGAGCGTGTGGACCTGACGTTCGAACTCGATCCCACAGAGACAAAAGTAGAATCGCGCCTGATCTTCCATCGCCGCGAAGGCACCGACACAAAGGTGCCGCTGATCCTCGACGGCGATGAACTGGCGCTTTCCGGTCTGCTCTTCGATCAGATGGACATGCCCGCCAGCCAGTACGCAGCGACGCCTGAAAGCCTGACGATCCGCGAGCTGCCGGAGTCCGGTCCCTTTGAGTTGACGATCACGACGATCATTAACCCGGAAGCGAACACACAACTGATGGGTCTCTACCGCACAGGCGGGATCTATTGCACGCAGTGCGAGGCGGAGGGCTTCCGTCGCATCACCTATTTTCCCGACCGTCCGGATGTACTGGCACCCTTCACGGTCAATATCATCGCCGACAAGTCGGCAAATCCGCTGCTTCTGTCGAACGGTAACTTCCTCGGCGGCGCTGGTTACGGCGAAGGCAAGCACTTTGCTGCCTGGTTCGATCCGCATCCCAAGCCGAGCTACCTTTTCGCGCTGGTGGCCGGCGATCTTGGCGTGATCGAGGACACCTTTACCACGATGTCCGGTCGAGACGTCGCATTGAAGATCTATGTCGAGCACGGCAAGGAAGCCCGCGCAGGTTATGCGATGGACGCCCTGAAGCGCTCGATGAAGTGGGACGAAGAAGCCTTCGGCCGCGAATACGACCTTGATATCTTCATGATCGTTGCCGTCTCCGACTTCAACATGGGCGCCATGGAGAACAAGGGGCTCAACGTCTTCAACGACAAATACGTGCTCGCCGATCCGGAAACTGCGACGGATGCTGACTACGCCAATATCGAAGCGATCATCGCGCACGAGTATTTCCACAACTGGACCGGCAACCGCATCACCTGCCGCGACTGGTTCCAGCTGTGCCTCAAGGAAGGCCTGACGGTCTATCGTGACCACGAATTCTCCGCCGATCAGCGCTCGCGCCCGGTCAAGCGCATTGCCGAAGTCCGGCATTTGAAATCGGAACAGTTTCCAGAAGACGGAGGTCCGCTCGCGCATCCGGTGCGCCCGACGAAGTATCGCGAAATCAACAACTTCTATACGACGACCGTCTATGAGAAAGGCAGCGAGGTTACGCGGATGATCGCGACGCTGCTCGGCAAGGAGACGTTCAAGAAGGGCATGGACCTCTATTTCGATCGTCATGACGGCCAAGCCGTGACCATTGAGGATTTCGTCAAATGCTTCGAGGATGCGAGCGGACGCGACCTGGCGCAGTTCTCGCTCTGGTACTATCAGGCGGGTACGCCACTCGTCACCGCCTCCGGGACCTACGACGCCGCGGGGAAAACCTTCAGCCTGTCGCTCGAGCAGATGCTCGTGGCAACGCCGGGACAAAACGACAAGAAGCCGATGCACATTCCGCTCAGCGTCGCGCTGTTTGCAGAGGATGGCACTGCGTTTACGCCTGCTTCCGTCACAGGGGCAGAGTACGCCGACAATGTGCTGCATCTTACCGAGCGGATGCAGACGGCAGTGTTCGACGGTATCGCTTCGCGGCCTGTCGTGTCGATCAACCGCAGCTTCTCGGCGCCTGTTAACCTGCATTTCGACCAGACGCCGGCAGATCTCGCCTTGCTTGCCCGCTACGAGACAGATCATTTTGCTCGTTGGCAGGCACTCACGGATCTTGCATTGCCTACTCTGCTGACCGCGGCACGCGATGCACGCGTCGGAAAAGCCGTCGTGGCCGAGCGGACCTTCGTCGATGCGTTGCTTGCCGCGGCCGCCGACGATACCCTCGAACCGGCTTTCCGCGCCCAGGCGCTGGCGCTGCCGAGCGAAGCCGACATCGCACGGGAACTCGGCGGGAACAACGATCCGGACGCCATCCACACCGGCCGTCAGGCTGTCATGCTGCAGATCGCCGCGGCAGGGAAGGAAACATTCGCAATACTTCTCGATACCATGACGACACCGGGCGCCTTCAGCCCCGATGCCACAAGCGCTGGACGCCGCGCGCTGCGCAACACGGCACTCGGCTATCTCTCCCATGCGGAGAATTCGCCCTCGCGCGCCAAGGCCACGTTCGATGCCGCAAACAACATGACCGACCTTATGCAAGCGCTGACCATCCTTGCTCATCGGTTCCCCGACAGCAATGAATCAGTCGAAGCCTTGGCAACGTTTCTGGACCGTAATTCCGAAAACCCGCTGGTGGTCGACAAGTGGTTTTCCGTCCAGGCGACCATCCCGGGAGCGGCAGCTCTCGACCGTGTTCTCAAGCTGCTAGATAATCCGCTCTTCAAGCGAACCAACCCCAATCGCGTACGCTCCCTCATCGGGACGTTTGCCTTTGCCAATCCGACTGGCTTCGGGCGCGCGGACGGCGAAGGCTACCGGTTCCTTGCACGCGAGATCCTCGACATCGACGGCCGCAACCCTCAGTTGGCCGCGCGCATCCTCACGTCCATGCGTTCGTGGCGTTCACTGGAGCCGGTCCGTGCCGAGCTTGCACGCAAGGCTCTGGCGGAAATCGAGCAGACCGAGGGCCTTTCGACCGACGTTCGCGATATTGTCGAACGCACGCTCAAGGGGTGATTTGCGACGCGAAGCGGCTACACGATCGGAAGCCGCTTCCCGGACGCTCTGGAAAAATAAGCACTTAGAATCGGTTAACAGATTTTTACCTTTTCCTCTGGACAACGCGAATCACCAGTGATTCATTGAGTCAGGTTCGGGCGAGCGGCGCAGCGAATCACACGAGGGATCAAGGCTCAAACGATGATGAACGTGCGGCGGGCAACCGTGGCCGATGGGCGGCTGCGTGTCGATTTCGAAGGTTTCCGCTCATGGCGCGATACCTTCGCCAGTAGCAGTTCAGCGCCCCCTCAAAGGCGCTCCAGAAATTTCGTACATGCCGAGATGACGCTCAAGCGCGCCATTCCGATCTTGATCGTCGCGTTTCTCACGGTGGTCGCAGCATCGCACTTCTTCGGCATGATGTCCGAGTACGGCCGGATGGAGGCCGCAGCCCGCCATTCCACCGCGCTCGCCGCCGCCACGGCCGCTGCCGCATTCGCTGAATCCGGGCAGGTTTTCGAGGCGGGCGACGTCGCCGAGGCGCAGTCCCGGCTGGCGCGCTTCCTGCCGCAGGATCGTCTGGACGATGACGCCTTTGTGCTGCTCGTCGAGCCAACCGGCAAAGTCTTTGCTGCGTCGGCAGCGGGTGCAGCCTATATCGGTTCGAGCGTCGGCGACTTCTTCTCCGAGGTCTCGGCAATTCGTCGTTTCGGTGATCGCGCGGGTGTCATCGAGACCACCATCAGCGGCCGTCCGCATTACGCCGAGATCACGCTTGTCGGTAGTTCCGGCGGTTATGTTATTGCCGCAACGTCTCTGGACCGCATCGATAAGCTCTGGCGCGAAGAGGTAACGCTGAACGTTACCCTCTTCGCCGGCATTTCCTCGATCCTGCTCGTCGTGCTCTACGCCTACTATATGCAGGTGAAGCGCGCACGCGATGCGGACGAAATCTTTCTCGAATCCAATCTGCGCGTCGAAACAGCTCTTTCGCGCGGCCGTTGCGGTCTCTGGGATTTTGACTTCGATCGGCGCGAATTCTTCTGGTCCCGCTCGATGTACGAAATGCTCGGTCTTCCGACTTCGGAAGGCAACATGTGTTTCGGCGACGCTGCCCGGTTGATGCATCCGGATGACGGCGGAATCTACGAAATCGCGCGTTCGATCGCACGCGGTGATTCCGAGCAGATCGATCAGATCTTTCGCATGCGCCATGCAGGCGGCCACTATGTCTGGATGCGGGCGCGGGCCCAGGTCATTCGCACCAATGCCGGCCGTGTCCATATGATCGGCATCGCTATGGACGTGACCGAGCAGCATCGCCTCGCGCAACGTTACGCCGAAGCCGACCAACGGCTTGCTGATGCCATCGAGTGCACCTCCGAGGCCTTCGTCCTCTGGGACAAGAACGACCGGCTGGTCATGTGCAACGCCCACTTCCAGCAGGCTTACGGCCTCCCCGATAGCGTTCTGGTGCCCGGGACGGAGCGTGCGGCTGTCAACGCTGCTGCAGCCCGCCCCGTCATCGAACGGCGCATAGCCGATGCCGACGGGTCCGGGTACTCGCGCACGACGGAAGTGCAGCTTGCCGACGAGCGTTGGCTGCAGATCAACGAACGGCGCACCCGCGACGGCGGCTTGGTTTCGGTCGGTACCGACATTACGCTGCTAAAGCGCAATCAGGAGCGCCTGCGCGACTCCGAGCGGCGCCTGATGGCAACGATCGGCGACCTCTCCGCCTCCAGACATACGCTCGAAAGCCAGAAGTCCGCACTTTCGGTCGCCAACTCCAACTATCAGGCGGAAAAAGAGCGAGCCGAGGCCGCCAACAGGGCAAAGTCGGAATTTCTCGCCAACATGTCACATGAACTGCGCACCCCGCTCAATGCGATCCTCGGCTTCTCGGAAATCCTGCAAGACGAGATGTTCGGTCCGCTTGGCTCGGCCAAATACGACGAGTATGCGCGCGATATCCACGACAGCGGCAAGCACTTGCTGAACGTGATCAACGACATTCTCGACATGTCGAAGATCGAAGCCGGCCACATGAAACTTCACTGCGAAAATATCGACCTCGCGCCGCTGATCGAGGAAAGCCTTCGCTTTACGGCGATCCCGGCCAGCGAGAAGAATATTCGGATCGAACAGCGTCTGTGCGATGGCATGGCCCTCACGGCCGACCGCCGTGCGATGAAGCAGATCCTGCTCAACCTGCTTTCGAATGCCGTCAAGTTCACCAATGAGGGCGGCTGCATTGCCGTACGCACCCGAAGGACGAACGGTGGTGTCGTTCTGACCATCGCAGACACCGGCATCGGCATTCCGCGCGCTGCGCTCAGCAAGATCGGTCAGCCCTTCGAGCAAGTACAGAGCCAGTATGCCAAGAGCAAGGGCGGCTCTGGGCTCGGGCTGGCGATCTCCCGCTCCCTCACAACTCTGCATGGCGGACAGATGAAGATTCGCTCGCGAGAGGCGATCGGCACGGTCATATCGCTGCGGATCCCCGAGAGGGCCCGCTAAGCCCTAACCACAGACAGGAACACCTTCCGAACTGCCTTGGACAGGCGTTTCACCTCGCCCTCGAGCGTCTTAATATCAGGGCAGTCGCCGGCACGGCAGACCAGATCGGTCAGCCCGGCAGGCGCGTCCTTGGGATCGAACATTCCGTCGATGCAAAGCCGGATCAGTTGCGACAGCTCCGTGTAGAGCGCGAAGCCTTCGATACAGGTGTCGACATCCTTAGCAGTCATCAGCCTGCCGCCGAGCAGCTTCAGCGCCTCGCCCGTATTCAGTCCGTTGACTTTCGCATCGACGCCTCCAGTCGGAGCGATCAGCGCGAGGTACTGCGTGATGAACTCAATGTCGATCACACCACCGGGGATGAGTTTCAGATCCCACAAGCCCGCAGGAGGCTTTTCCTTCTCGATCAGTTCTCGCATCTCGGCGACATCTTGCGCCACCTTGCCTATCTCTCGCGGCTTCGAGAGCACCTCGCCAACAATATGATCCGCCTCCGCGATCAGGCTGGCATCGCCGCAAATCAAACGGCCGCGACTGAGTGCCATATGTTCCCAGGTCCAAGCTTCCTCGCGCTGATATTTGCCGAATGAACTGATGCGGGTGGCAACCGGCCCCTTGTTGCCGGAAGGGCGCAATCGCATGTCGACTTCGTACAGCACGCCCTCGGCAGTCGGAGCGGAAAGAGCGGCGATCAGGCGTTGCGTGATGCGCGTAAAATAGCGAACGGCATCGAGCGGCTTGGCACCATCGGATTCGCCCGCAGTCTCCTCATAGTCGTAGAGAAGAATGAGGTCGATGTCGGATCCCGCGGTCAGCTCAAAGCTGCCGAGCTTGCCCATGCCTGCGACTGCGACGCAGCCACCGGGAAACCTGCCGTGAGCAGCTTCCATTTCGCCTATCACGGCCTTGAGCGCTGCCTCGATGATCAGATCGGCAAGATGGGTGAAGGCGCGTGCCGCCATTGCGCCATTGATGGTGCCGGTCAGCAGGCGAATGCCGATGAGGAAGCGCTGCTCGGACGCGAAGATGCGCAGACGGTCGAGGATCTCTTCATAATAGCGCGCCTGCTGCAGCGATCCCCGCAGCCGTTCTGCGAGATAGTTTCGGGTCGGGAGCTCCGCCATCAGGCCGGGGTCGAGCATGCCATCGAAAACATGAGGCTTGGCGGCTATCACCTCCGCAAGATTCGGCGCCGCCGACATGATGTTGACGATCAGGGAAAGCAGCGCCGGGTTGCTGCCAAGAAGGGAAAAAAGCTGAATACCGGCGGGAAGGCCGGATATAAAGCTGTCGAAACGGAGGATCGCTTCATCTGCGCGCTTGCTCTCGCCGAAGACCCGCAGCAGTTGCGGCGTGAGTTCCGTCAGCCGCTCGCGCGCTTCCACCGACTGCGTTGCTTTGTATCGCCCGTAGTGCCAGGTGCGGATAACGCGCGATATATCCGAAGGCCTCTCGAAACCCATTTTCTTCAGCGTATTCAGCGTATCAGGATCGTCGTTCTGACCGGTGAAGACGAGGTTGCCGGCTTCCGTGGAGAGCCGGGTCTCCTGCTCGAACAAGCGAGCGTAGCGACGCTCGACGGTTCTGAATACCTCGACCAACCGCTCGGAGAAAGTCGGCGTATCACTAAAGCCCATCATGAAGGCGATCCGCTTCAGATCTGCTTCGGTCTCCGGAAGCAAGTGCGTCTGTTCGTCGCGAACCATCTGGATTCGGTGCTCGACATCACGGAGAAACCAGTAGGCCTCGGTCAGTTCGTCGCGCGTCTCCTCGTCGATCCATTTTGCCTTGGTGAGCTCCGCCAGCGTTTCCTCCGTGCTGCGCGAACGAAGCACGGGCATGCGGCCGCCGGCGATCAGCTGCTGGGTCTGCGCGAAGAACTCGATCTCGCGAATGCCGCCGCGGCCAAGCTTTACGTTGTGGCCCTTGACGGCGATGGCACCATGTCCCCTGTGGGCATGGATCTGGCGCTTGATGGAGTGGATGTCGGCAATTGCAGCATAGTCGAGGTATTTGCGAAAGACGAAAGGCACGAGGCCTCGAAGAAACGCCTCGCCCGCCGGGATGTCGCCGGCAACCGCGCGTGCCTTGATGAAGGCTGCCCGCTCCCAGTTCTGCCCCCTGCCCTCGTAGTAGATCATGGCCGCATCGACGGAGATCGCGAGCGGCGTCGATCCCGGGTCCGGCCGCAGCCTCAGGTCCGTCCTGAAAACATAGCCGTCCGCAGTGCGCTCCTGCATGATCCTGACGAGACGCCTCATCAGGCGCGGAAACACGTCGATCGCATCGTCGGGATCCGGAAGGATGCCAGACTGCTCGTCGAAGAAAACGACCACATCGATATCGGAGGAATAATTGAGCTCGGCGGCGCCGAGCTTGCCCATGCCGAGGACGATCAGCCCCGATCCCTCGCTTGGCCGCGCAACGTCCTTCAGCTGGAGCTTGCGGCTCTCGTGTGAGGAGAGCAGGAGGTGGTCGATCGCAGCGGCAACCGATGCTTCGGCAAGCCGGCTCAGCCACGCTGTGGTCGCACGGGCGTCGAAGATGCGGGCGAGATCGGCAAGCGCCACGAGGAAGGCCACCTTGCGTTTGGCGACACGCAGACGGCTCATCACTTCCGTCTCAGAGGGCGACACGCCGCCGGCCGCCGGTCGCCAGGCGTCCCTGGCCTCGGCAATCAGCGTCTCTATCTGCGGTTCGAACGGGTCGACAATCGCAGCGCAAAGGATGCCCGGATCAATATTCGCAATGTCGCGCAGATAGGGCGACAGCGTCAACGCTGCGGTAATGAAATCCCGAAGCGGCCCTTCCACTTTGAGCATTTCAGCGACGGCTGCTTCGGTCTTGCCGATTTTCTGTAGATCGCTCAGCGCAAGCTTCAACTCGGTCTTGCTCAACGGCTTAAGCAGGCCGTCGGCCACGTCCTTGAGGCTGTGCTTCGATTTCGTCAGCATTCGCCCTCCCTGGCAAGCAGCAGCGAAAAAGAGCCGAAGGAGAATCACACTCGCTTCGACAACTGCAAGCTAAGTTAGGGTCTAGGATCGCAATGGCCAACAGCCAATTCACTCGATGTCGTTCGCAATGCGGCACCGACATCAGGATATCGCCTATTTCACGGGAAAGATCATCGTGACAGCCAAGCCGCGGTTCTTGACGTCATGTCCGTCAGCAACGGTGTCTGAAAGCTCCAGCTTGCCGCTGTGCAGCTCCATGACAGCCTCGACGAGCGACAGGCCGAGACCGGTGCCCGGCTTCGAACGGCTTTCATCGAGACGCACGAAGCGTTTCAGCACTTCCTCTCGTTTTTCCGCGGGGATGCCGGCGCCGCGATCGGCGACCTGCAGGCAAATACCGTCGGCACGGCGCGTGAGTCGCAGAGACACTTCGCCGCCGCCGTCTGTATCGGAAGAATACTTGATGGCGTTGTCTATCAGATTGAAGATCGCCTGCCCGATCAGTTCGCGATTGCCCTGCACCGCGATCCCCGGCTCGATCGCCGATTTCAGCGCGAGCCCGGCTTCTTCTGCGACGGGTTCGTAGAGCTCGGCGCTATCGGCAACAATCGCCGAAAGATCGACCGTCGACATTTCCGCTGCAACCGATCCGGCCTCCACGCGCGAGATCATCAGCAAGGCGTTGAACGTGCGGATCAACTGGTCGGACTCGGAGATGATCCCCTCGAGCGCAACGCGGCGCGTTTCTGTGTCGGGCGTATCCAGTGCGTCGGCTGCCTTGTTGCGCAGCCGTGTCAGAGGTGTCTTCAGATCGTGAGCGATATTGTCCGAAACCTGGCGCAAGCCTTCGTTCAGCTTTTCAATGCGCCCGAGCATAGCATTCAGCGAAACCGAAAGCCGATCGAACTCATCGCCGGACCCGCCAACGGGAAGGCGCTGCGAGAGATCGCCAGCCATGATTTTCTTGCTGGCAGCCGACATTCGGTCAATCCGCTTCAGGGCATTCCGGCCGATGCCGAACCAGATGATGACGGCACCAAGCCCCATGATCGCCAGAGCGATCACCAGCGCCTGCCGGACGAGTACCCGGAAAGCTTCCGGTTCCCCGAGATCGCGACCGATCAATATGCGCAAGCCATTGTCCAAAACGTCGATATTGGCAACGGCCATGTGCCGCTTGCCCTGATCGCCCTCCGCATAACGCTGATAGCGAAAGGGAAGCGACGTCCAGCCCTGCTCCTCCAGAACGCCCGGCTGAACGGAAGCGACGTTGCCGGCGAGAATGTCGCCCGACGGGCCAGCGATAATGTAAAGATTGGCGCCCGGCTGGCGTGCGCGTCGCTCCATGGTACGTAGCAGCAGGTTCATGCCGCCGGCTTCGTAGGCGCGCCCGACCTGGTCGACTTCCTGCTGTACGGACTCACGAATCTGGTCCGTCAACAGGCGCTCCGACATCGCGGTCACATAGAAGACCAGCGTTGCAGCGCAGATGGCAAAAAGCAGGATGTAGAGTGCCGAAAGGCGGACTGCGGTTGACTTGAAGAGAACCCAGAAACGGCTCATCCGTCATCCTTGATCATGTAACCCGCACCCCGAATGGTTTTCAGCAAAGGCTGGCTGAAGTCCTTCTCGATCTTCGAGCGCAGGCGCGAGACATGCACGTCGATAACATTCGTTTGCGGATCGAAGTGATAGTCCCAGACGTTTTCCAGCAGCATGGTCCGGGTAACGACCTGTCCGGCATTCTTCATCAGGTATTCCAGCAGGCGAAACTCACGCGGCTGCAGCGGAATTTCCTTTCCGCCTCGGCGAACTTCGTGGGCAAGGCGGTCGAGTTCCAGATCGCCGACGCGGTAGACAACGTCCTGATCAGGTGTGCCCTTGCGGCGACCGAGCACTTCGACGCGAGCAAGCAGTTCACTGAAGGCATAGGGCTTCGGCAGGTAATCGTCGCCGCCAGCGCGAAGGCCGGTGACGCGATCGTCCACTTGTCCGAGGGCAGACAGTATGAGAACGGGCGTGTGAATCCCCTTGCGGCGCAGCTCGCTGATGACTGAGAGGCCGTCGCGGCGTGGCAGCATCCGGTCGATCACGATAACGTCGTAAGTGTTTTCGGTTCCCATAAAGAGGCCGCTTTCACCATCGCTTGCGTGGTCGACGACGATACCCGCCTCCCGAAACGCCTTTGTCAGGTAGACCGCTGCTTCCAGATCGTCTTCGATGATGAGAATCTTCATGCGGCCGACATTACCCGCCGCCTGTGTTTCGGCAAGGCTCAAAGCTGTATCGTTTTGCGTGGAGGTCATTGCCGTCACCCATGGTGGATTGACAAAAAGGAGCCGCGCAACAGCGCGGCCCCTGTCCCTGTTCTGGCCGGATCAGCCCTGGTTGTCGACGGGCAGTGCCACGAAGCGGCTGCCATCCTTCGACTGAATCTGGAACAGTGCACGGGTGCGACCGTCCTTCTTCGCCTGGTTCAGCACCTTTACGACATCAGCGGCAGAGGTGACTTCCTGGTTGTTGACCGAGGTAATCTTCTCGCCTTCCTTGATGCCCTTGTCGGCAGCGTCGGAGTTCGGGTCGATACCCGTGATCTGCAGGCCCTTGCCGTCATCTGCCGGACCAACCGTCATGCCGAGATCAGCAAGCGCCTTTTCCGACGCAGGGGTCTGCGCTTCCGGTGCCTGATCGCTGTCCTCAGCCGAGACTTCCTTCTGATCGGCCGGCAGTGTGCCGAGTTCGACAGACAGTGGCTGGGCCTTGCCGGCACGCCAGACGGAGAGCTCTACCTTCTTGCCGGGCTGCATCGCCCCGATGCGGCGGCTGAGGTCGCGAGCATCCTTGACAGTCTCGCCATTGAGGGCGGTGACGACGTCGCCGGCCTTCATGCCAGCCTTCTGGCCAGGCGAGCCTTCCTGTGGCGCCACGACAAGCGCACCGCTTGCTTCGGAAAGGCCGAGCGAGTCGGCGATATCCTTGGTCACCGGCTGGATCTGAACACCAAGCCAGCCACGGGAGACCGTACCGTCCTTCATGAGATCGGCAACGACATCCTTCGCGGTCGAAGCGGGAATGGCGAAGGCAATGCCAACGCTGCCGCCGGACGGCGAGAAGATCGCGGTGTTGATGCCGACGACTTCGCCGGCGAGGTTGAAGGTCGGGCCGCCCGAGTTGCCACGGTTGACCGCAGCGTCAACCTGCAGGTAGTCGTCGTACGGGCCGGAGCCGATGTCGCGGCCACGAGCCGAGACGATGCCTGCGGTCACTGTGCCGCCGAGGCCGAAGGGGTTGCCGACGGCGACAACCCAGTCGCCGACGCGGACATTGTTGTCATCCGCCCAGTTGACGTAAGTGAACTTGCGGCCCTTGCCATCAACCTTGAGGACAGCGAGGTCGGTGCGCGGATCCTTGCCGATCAACTTGGCATCGAGTTCGGTGCCATCGCTCATGACCGCGACGAAAGCAGCACCGTCGGATACGACGTGATTGTTGGTGACGATGTAGCCATCATCGGAAATGAAGAATCCCGAGCCCTGAGCAACCGGACGCAGACGGCCCTTGCCATCCGGACCGGAATGCTTGCCGGACGGGCCACGATGACCCTGGGGACCTTGCGGCCCCTGCTCGCCGAACTGCCGGAAGAAAGGCTTCAGGGCGTCAGGAAGATCGTCCAGACCGCGACCGTTGAAGTCGAACGAAAAGCCGTTGCCGCTGTCTTCGTCGGAAACGGGGCTGATGCGGCTTTCGACGCGTACAGAGACGACAGCGGGAGAGACGGCGTCCACGACGTTTGCGAAACTTGGAACGGATGGAGCCTGGACCTTGACGGCTTCGGCGTAGGAGCGTGTGATTTCGAGGGGAATACCGGTTGCCAGCACCGCAGCGGCAAGACCCGCGACGGTCGAGGCCTTGAGGGCGGTAGTGAGCGACGGGGTTTTGATATTCTTGAGCATGAGGGGACCTTCTTTGTCTTTGCATCCGCAGGATCGGTGATCACCGTATCCGTTGATGAATGAAGATATAGGACGGCACACCTTACTGCGAACTGTCCGGGCGATGAAAAATTCGTAATGTCTGAAATTGACCGGGGCGTGGCATGGCACTTCCACCCACTCTCGACTTCGAAGAGCCCACCCGCTATGCGTCGGTCCGCAACGCGAACGAGGCCCACCGATGACCCATGCAATTCCGGTAGACGATTTTGCGCCAGACAGGGCCGCAATCGCCGCCGTGATTGTCGGTGTCACCGCTTTTGCCGTGGCGCAGGGGCTCACCTATCCGCTGATTTCACTGGTTCTCGAACATCGGAAGGTTTCCCCAAGCCTGATCGGCTTCAACGCTGGATGCTTCGCCGCGGGGCTGGCGACGGCCACATTCGCTGTCGGGTGGCTTTCGCGGGTCGTCCGGGGTGATCGACTGATCGTTGCCGGGCTGGTCGGCTGCGCGCTCAGTCTTTCCGTTTTCGCAACCTTCGACATTTTTTGGGTATGGTGCATCGCACGCTTCTGTCTTGGTGTTTGCGTGAGCCTGATCTTCATGCTGAGCGAGGCCTGGCTCAATACCGCCTGCCCCAATCGACTGCGCGGGCGGATTTCCGGTCTCTACGGCGCAGGCATGTGCGGCGGCTTTGCCGCGGGCCCGCTCGCCATCCCGCTATTTGGAACGGAGCAAGGCTTTGCGTTCGCGTTGCTTGCCGTCTATGTCGCCTGCGTCGCGTTCCTGACGGTCATCCTCAGCAGGAGAGCGCGCACACAGCCCGAGCAAGCGGTGTCGGGCGCGCTTTTCAAGTTCGTCAGTAGTGCACCTATGCTCATCGGCATGGTCGCCGCGTTCGCTTTTGCCGACATCGCTGCCATTTCGGCAATGCCGGTTTACTTTGTCAGGCTCGGTTACTCCGAGGCCTTTGCTGCGGTCAGCGTTACCGTTCTTGCGCTTCCGACCGCCCTAGCTCAGCCTGTCGTGGGCTGGTTTCTCGACAAGACGTCACGGTCCGGCGTCGCCGTATGTTCCGGCTGCCTCGCCGGCCTCAGCTTCATCGTCATTCCGTTTCTTCAGTCTCAGGCCGCCATCTTGATCGCCTTCGGCATCATGGGCGCAGCGAGCTTTTCGCTCTATACCTGTGCATTGACGCTCCTCGGCGAGCGCTATGCCGGCGACACGCTTGTTGCCGGGAGCGCGGCATTTGCGCTTGCCTACGCGGTCGGAAGTGCCGCGGGCTCAACCACCGTCGGGGCAGCGATGGATATCTACACTCCGGCAGCAGGACCGATTGCCGCAGGCAGCGTGGTACTGGCGTTTACGGCCTGGTTCGTCGTATCGCTTCTGCGCCAGCTCCTGCTACGGCGCGGCTGACACTATTTATCGAGCAGTTCGTTCAATCGGGCCTGTTCGCCTTCGGTCAGCGCGGTGCCCGTCGGCTTGCCGGCGCGTCGCCGGGCGAAGACGGCAAGCGAGATGCCTCCAAGCGCTATCAGCAGAAGCGGTGCGCACCAGAGCAGCAACGTTTTTGTCTCGAACCGCGGCTTCAGCAGAACGAACTCGCCGTAACGGGAGACGATGTAGTTCAATACCTGCTGGTCGCTGTCCCCGTCGGTTATGCGTTGACGGACCAGCAACCGCAAATCCTTGGCCAGCTCGGCATTGGAGTCGTCGATCGACTGGTTCTGGCAGACCATACAGCGGAGCTCGGCCGAGATCGTACGGGCGCGCGTCTCAAGAGCCGGATCGGCAAGCACCTCGTCGGGATTGACGGCGAAGGCAGGCGCCGCTGCGAGCATGAGAGCAACGACCAGAAGAAAGCGTCTCATCATTCGGCCGGCTCCATTGCGGGGCGAGCAGACTTTGCCTTGCGACGCGGTGCTCCCACACGCAGGCGACGGTCACTCAGCGATACGAAGCCGCCGATCGCCATGATCACCGCACCGCCCCAGATGCAAAGGATGAAAGGTTTCCACCAGATACGGACAACGATGCTACCGTCGTTCGTTGCGTCTCCGAGCGAGACATAGAGCTGGCTGAAGCCGAAGGTGAGAATACCGGCCTCCGTCGTCGGCATCTGGCGCGCGGTATAGAGGCGCTTGGCAGACCAGACGTCGGCGATTTCGACGCCGCCGCGGGCGATGGTGAAGTGACCGCGTTCCTCAGTGAAATTCGGCCCGGTTGCCGACTTCATGCCGTCGAAACGCAACGCGTAGCCACCCGCCTCGACCACCTCGCCCTGCTTCATCTGCACCACATGCTCGGCCTCGAACGTCGTGACCGTGACGATGCCGAGCACGGCAACGCCGAGGCCCGCATGCGCAAGCGCCGTCCCAAAGGCAGAGCGTGGAAGGCCGGCAAGGCGGCGCCAGGCGACATCGGTCGCGACCTTGCCAACGCCGGCGCGATACCAGAGGTCGGCAATGGCGCCGAAGACGAGAAATAGACCCGCAGCAAGTCCGAGCACGGACAGTACCGGCCCGCCGTGCTCGACATAGAAGAACACGACAGCGGCAACGAAGGCCAAGGCAGCCACGAGGTAGAGCCGCTGAAGCGCGCCCAGCAGATCGCCACGCTTCCAGGCCAGCAGTGGCCCGAACGGCACGATCACCAGCAAAGGCGCCATGAGGAGACCGAAGGTCATGTTGAAGAAAGGCGGCCCGACCGAGATTTTGTCGCCGGTCAGCGTTTCGAGCAGCAGCGGATAAAGCGTTCCGGTCAGCACCGTGCCGCAGGCAACCGTCAGGATCAGGTTGTTGACCACCAGCGCACCCTCGCGGGAGATCGGCGCGAACAGGCCCCCTGCAGTAAGCCGCGGCGCGCGTAAGGCGAAAAGCGAGAGCGCGCCGCCAATGAAGAGCAGCAGGATGCAGAGGATGAAGACGCCCCGCGACGGGTCGCTGGCGAAGGCGTGTACGGAGGTCAGGACCCCGGAGCGGACCAGGAAGGTGCCCATCAGCGATAGAGAGAACGTCAAGATCGCGAGTAGCACGGTCCAGATCTTCAGCGCCTCTCGCTTCTCCATCACCAGCGCCGAATGCAGCAGTGCCGTGCCTGCGAGCCAGGGCATGAACGAAGCGTTCTCGACCGGATCCCAGAACCACCAGCCGCCCCAGCCAAGCTCGTAATAAGCCCAGTAGGAACCCATGGCGATGCCGAGCGTCAGAAAGGTCCAGGCCGCGAGCGTCCAGGGTCTTACCCATCGCGCCCAGGCGGCATCGATACGCCCTTCGAGAAGGGCCGCGACCGCGAAGGAAAAACAGACCGAAAAGCCGACATAACCGAGGTAGAGCAAGGGCGGATGGATCGCAAGGCCGATGTCCTGCAGGACGGGGTTCAAATCCTTGCCTTCCGCTGGCGCCGGGTCGAGGCGGATGAACGGATTGGAGGTGAGCAGAATGAAGAGAATAAAGGCAACCGAAATCCAGGCCTGCACCGCTAGCACATTTGCCTTCAGTGTATCTGGCAGGTTGCGGCCGAAGGCTGCGACAAGCGCGCTGAACAGCGCCAGGATCAGCAGCCACAGCATCATCGAGCCTTCGTGATTGCCCCAGACGCCGGAGTATTTGTAGATCAGCGGCACCAGCGAGTGGGAGTTTTCCCACACGTTCTCGACAGAAAAGTCCGAGACGACATGCGCATAGGTCAGCACGCAGAACGAGAAAGCAACCAGCCCGAACATGACGACAGAGCCGATGGGCGCCAAGTCCATCATCGCCTGATCCAGGCGCCGCGCGCCGATGACAGGCACAAGCGAGACGACGATCGCCGTGGCCAGCGCCAGAATGAGCGCGTAGTGCCCGACCTCGATGATCATTGCGGCGCCTCTCCCTCTTTCCAGAGCCCTTGCGACTTCAGCCTGTCGGCGACTTCCTTCGGCATGTACTTCTCATCATGCTTGGCAAGCACGGTGTCGGCGGTAAAGACGTTGCTGCCCGCCTCGAAGCGGCCCTCGGTCACGACGCCCTGCCCCTCGCGAAAGAGATCCGGCAGTATGCCGGTGTAGCGGACCTGGACGAGATCGCCGGTGGCATCGGTTACTGCGAACTGAACCGTCGATCCGACGCCTCTGACGACGCTTCCGTCACCGACAAGGCCGCCAAGCCGTATGCGGGTTCCCGGCGGCACCGGACGCTTTGCAAGATCGGCCGGCATGTAAAAATATGCGACCGACTGGCCAAAGGCGAACATGACAAGCAGAACCGCGGCAATGATGAAACTCATGCCGCCGCCAATCACAGCCAAGCGCTTCTGCTTGCGCGTCATTCGGTCATTCCTTCCGTCGCAAGGCCGAGCTCGCGCGCAAGCGCCAACAGCTCTCTGCCCTGTTCACCGTTGCCGGGGAATGCGGCGAGCCCGCGCTTCAGCGCATCCGCCGCACGATCCTTGTCGTTCAATACGGCATAGGAACGGACGAGCCGCAACCAGCCTTCGAGATTGTTGGGATTTTCGGTAAGCTTGGCATCCAGACTGTCGACCATACCCTTGATCATCTGCTGCCTGTCGCCGGCACCCATCTGCCCGGCGGCGGCGACGTCGGACTGCGTCGGATTGCCGGGCGGCTGCGCTATGGCCGCGGCCTGCGAAAGCGTTCCGCCGTTCTTTGCAATATGCTCATTGACGAGCGGCACCCACGGCGCATCGGCGGGCGATTGCCTGACGATCGCTTCGAAGGCGGCGCGGGCGTCGTCGGCCTTTCCCATTTGCTCCATGCCGAGCGCAACATAAAACCGGGCACGCGGATTATCGGGCTCCAGTTGCAGCGATTGCTCCAGCGCCAGGCGCGCATCGTCGGTCACGATACCGCTCGATTTGGCCATCAGCGTCTCGGCAAGGCCGTCCAGCCGCACGACGCTCGGGCCGAGCAATCGGATCGCATTGCGATAGGCCGTCTCAGCTTCCGCGACGCGCATGGTGCTGACATAGATAGGCGCGAGAACGTCCCAACCCTTGCCGTCGTCGGGGTTCTGCGCGAGGTGACGCTCGGCCTTGGCGATCAGGATGCCCATATCGGGATTCTCATACCGCGCTGCCAGCGGCTGCGAAGGTAGATCCGGCCTGCCCATCACCGTGTAAAGACAGAGCCCGACAACAGGAAGGAGCAGAAGAACCAGCGCCTCGGCAAGGCGGCGATGGCCTGAGGTCTTCAGAGTCGTCACCGGCGCTGCATTCGAGGCGGCAATGAGGCGCCGGCCGATTTCCGCACGCGCATATTCGGCCTCTTCCGTCGAAATCAGTCCTCCGGCGAGGTCACGATCGAGCTCGCGTAGCTGGTCGCGATAGACGGCAGCCTCGCCGGCGCGACCATCGTCAGCCGCCGCCGCTCCACGCAGAAGCGGGTAAAGCAGGATAGCGGCAACAGCCGCCGTCATAACAGCCAGGAGAATCCAGAAAATCATAACCGCCAAATACTCGAAGCGCAGCCCCATTCCAACAGGCAAAGCCGTGATGACGGCAATTTGAGGCGTTTGGCCGCAATTCTCGATGGAATGCTCGCAGCAGCACCACCGGAGCGGCTAACCGAGCGGCGTCCAGCTGCCATTGTCGTTCCGGCAAGCCGAACCGCGAGCGACCGTTTCCTTGCCCTCGACGGTGAGCGTATGGGTATACTGACGACAATTCTGCGAGCCGACCTGATAGGGAGCCGCCGCCACTACCCTGCCGCTGATGTTGCGTCCGCTCCAGACGACCGGCTGCCCTACGGCCGCACCTTCCAGGGCGCGATACTCGGCCTCGAGGGCACGCTGACGGTCGCTATCACTCAGCGTCACGCCCGCACGGCCAACAATTCCGCCCTGCAAGTCAGCGATGAACGAGGCGGACGCAGATGGTTTGCCAGTGCCGAACAGGCCAGCCGATGCACCACTCTTGGTTGTCTGGCAACCAGACAGAGCTACGGCTGCCAAAAGCGAAGAAACAATCATGCCTTTTGAACGGAGTATCATTCAGTCGAACCCGAATCAGGTGTCATCACGCCGCCACAGGCGCATCGCGCCTTGTCGTCAATAAGGCAAAGCATGCTATGCAAATACCTATGGCTTTGTGGCATCAAGCCGTTCCTCACGCAACATCCTTTGTCACACCCGGCAGAATAAGGCGCGCTTTGAGACCGCCCCAATCCCCGCGGGAGAGTTCGAGCCTGCCCTGGTACTCATTGGAGATTTCGGTCACGATCGAAAGGCCAAGGCCTGTCCCCGGCTTGCTTTCATCCAGCCGCCGCCCACGCTTTAGCGCCTCGCGGATTTGATCGGGCTCCAGACCCGGTCCATCGTCCTCGACCACCAACTCGACCCAGTGGCGGCGTGCGCTGGCCTCGGTTCCCTTTACCTCGTCATGCGTCTCGGCGACGGACAGGCGGACCTTGCTCGCGGCAAAACGAGCGGCATTCTCCAGAAGATTGCCTACCACCTCCTCGAGATCCTGCTGCTCCATGGCGACGGCAATGTGCTGGGGCGTGACCGAAAGCTCGAATTCCCTGTCCACGTTCAGGCGACGCATGACGCGAACCAGTCGCTCCATCGCCGGCTCGGCGTCGGTGCGCGCCAGAACGGATTCGCGTTGCGCGGCAATACGTGCACGGTTCAGATACGACTGCACCTGCCCCTGCATCGCTTCGGCCTGGCTGCGCACCAGATCGCCATGAGACCGCTCCAGCACGCGCGCCTCGTTGAGCAGCACGGCGATCGGCGTCTTCAGCGAATGGGCAAGATTGCCGACCTGCATGCGCGCGCGCTCGACGATGCGCCGATTGCTGTCGATCAGCGCGTTCACCTCGTTGGCAAGTGGCAGGATTTCACGGGGAAACGCGCCCTTCAACTGCTCGCTCTCGCCCGCGCGGATACGCTCCAGCGCGGCGCGCGCCTTGTCGAGGGGCTTCAGGCCATAAAGAATGGCCAGTGCGTTGACAATCAGGCTGCCTACACCGAAGCCGGCAAGCGCCAGATAGAGGCTATGGGAGAAATTGCGGACGTCGTCTTCCACGACATCGACGTTGCCGGTGACGCGAAAACGCGCGGCTCTCCCGTCCGTGTCGAGCACGACTTCAGTTTCCGCGACCTGGATCCGGTTTCCGGAGGCGTCCGTCACCTGATAGTAACGCTCGTAGTTCTTGTCGAAGGGAGCCTCCAGAACCGATGGAACCGGGATCGTCGCCGATCCCAGCGACGGCGACACCAGCGGTGGCGCGGTGTAGGTGCCAAGCGGTTCAACAACCCAGTACCAGCCGGTCTTCGGCTGAGCGAACCTGAGGTCGCCGAGCTGGGGACTGCCGCTGAGAGAACCCTGATCGCCGATCGCAACCGAGTTTATGACGTTGTAGAGCTGCGCCCGCAGCAAATCCTGAAAACCGCGCTCGGCACTCTTGCGATAGAGGGTCGAGATCAAAAGACCGATGACCACGAGCGCCACGGTCGACCAGATCGTGGTCAGGAGCAGAACGCGTGCAGTGAGAGACTTAATTCGCATTGTTCGGCGCTTGGATGCGGTAACCCAGACCGCGCACCGTTTCGATCAAATCAACACCCATCTTCTTGCGCAAGCGGCCGACGAAGACCTCGATCGTGTTGGAATCGCGATCGAAATCCTGGTCATACATGTGCTCCACGAGTTCGGTCCGCGATACCACCTCGCCCATGTGATGCATCAGATAGGCCAGAAGGCGGTATTCATGCGACGTCAGCTTCAATGCCACACCGTTGACCACGGCTTTCGAGGTCTTGGTGTCCAGGCGTACCGGGCCGCAGATGATTTCGGACGAAGAGTGGCCGGCGGCGCGGCGGATCAGTGCGCGGATGCGGGCAAGTACCTCTTCCACGTGGAACGGTTTGGTGACGTAGTCGTCGGCGCCCGCGTCGATCCCGGCGACCTTGTCGCTCCAGCGATCGCGTGCGGTCAGGATCAGTACCGGCATGCCGCGTCCGGCGCCGCGCCACTTCTCCAGCACGCTCACGCCGTCCAATTCGGGAAGGCCGATGTCGAGAATAATCGCGTCGTAAGGCTCGGTGTCCCCGAGGAAGTGTCCTTCCTCGCCGTCGAACGCCTGATCCACGACGTAGCCGGCCTCCTTGAGAGTCTCACTCAGCTGCCGGTTAAGGTTTACGTCGTCTTCGACTACCAGGATGCGCATCGGTCCGCTTTACTCCGCTTGATCTCTTCGCTGTTTCATAGGCCGATTCTGCCTACATCGGAACCTTGACGGTTACCTTGCGCGGACGCTGACCGTTGCCCTGAACCAGAACCGTGATGATGCAGCTGTCGCCCGAAGGTTGAACGGAGAGCAATTGCCCGCCCGTCTTTTCCACGACCTGCTGTGCGGCTGCGCTGCAATCGCCTGCTACGCGCACGATAAAGTTGCGCGAATTGTCCGGTGAGGGCGACGATACCGCCAGCCCGACGGCCAACGCTGCGACGCTCAAAGGAGAGGCCATGTGCTATGCTTCCAGTGGATATCAACTTGGCCCGACTATGTACTCAAGCCACCTGAATGGCAAATGAATGCACTGTATTCCTTGATGTTTAGAACGGTTTAAAAGCAAGGAGACTACGTACAAAAAACCCGCGGAGAACGGAGATCGTCCACCCCTTGAGAGTGCTCTCGCGCTCAACCTGGCGGATCAATTTCGGTCTTGGCCATACAGCCCGAATTCCGCGGGGCGATACTGAAATATCGTCGGTAGCGTCATCGATCTGGCGTAAACCTGGGGCCCGCCGCCATGCTTGTTACCGGGATGTGGCCCGCCGGATGGTCACGAGATCGTTTGCGAAAGCAGATAGCTGTGGCGCTCTACCTACCGCCGAGCTTTCCCTGCATATGGAACGAGATGATGCGTCAGCAGCCACCCTCGGCATTCACGGCCACGATCGAAGAGCCGATCGATCCGTTTTACTCAACCAGAAGGGAATGCCCCATATCGACCAAAAAACGCGGTGCGTTGCGACAGCGGCGAACAGATTATTTTGATACCGAGGCCAGCCGCTACCGGAGTTATATCTCGTCTCTGGGCGATGACGCTGGTATTCTCAACACGTTTTAGAACGTCGAGCAGCACGAGCCGACCAAGCTGTCCGTGCTGGCGGCAGTTATCAGCAAAACAGTAAAGACTTGAGTCGGATTTGGTTGTTGACCCGTGTGCTGCGAGGACACGACGCGGAAGTCGGGAAGAGAAGGGTTATTTGAACCGCCGCTCACCCGCCCGGCCGTGCCAGCGACCGGGCGATATCGACGATGTCATCGCGCGAGGCAGTCGGATCCTCTTTATTCCAGGCAACCCCGAGCCCGATCCGGAAATCGATCCCCCTCACCTTCTTGAGCTCGAAGTTACGGTTGGGCAGATCGCGAACCCACTCCGGTGCAAAGCCGATGCCAAGCCCTGCTGAGACAAGTGAGACCAGTGAGTAGGTGTCGTCGCAGGTATAGGCAATGTTGCGGGTCAGGTCATACGCCTCGAACCTCTCGTTGAAGTACCTCTCGGTATAAGACAGGTTCTGCCTGTTGAAGGCGATGATCTTCTCATCGCGCAGATCCTCGATGCCGATCTCCTCTTGCGCTGCCAGCGGGCTCGCCTTTGCCACCGCCAGCAGATAGCGCTCATGGGCAATCGAGAAGAACCGCAGCGAGCCGATGTTCTCGACCGGTCGGATGAAGCCGAGATTGATCTGGCCGCTTTCCAGGCTGCGGATGATATCGCTGGTGTTGCCGCTGGAAATATGGATGCGCACATCCGGATACTTGCGGGCGATCTTTGCCAGGAACGCCGGCAGCACCCCTGTGGTGGCCGGATAGACGGTGCCGATCCTGATCTGCTTCATCGTCTTGCCGGCMACCGCCCTGGTGATCTCGGTGGTCAGATCGATTTCGCTGAGGATCCTGATGCAGCGATCATAGAAAGTTTCGCCTGCCCGTGTCAGTTCCACCCGTCTGGTGGTGCGGACCAGAAGCTGCAGACCAAGCTCCTTTTCCAGTGCCTGCACCTGCGTGCTCAGCGCCGGCTGGGCAATGCGGATCCTGGCAGCCGCCCGGCCGAAGTGCAGTTCCTCGGCCACTGCTTTGAAGTAGGAGAGCTGGCGTAGTTCCATACGGGGTCATCCATCTAGGTGCTGCCGTGCTTCGAGACGACGTGACCTGGCGGCCCATCCCGTTCACCGGTTGCATCGGCGCCGAGCAATGCTTTGTAATCTCAAACACATACGAAAGCGCGAACGCATGTACTGTCGCGGCACTGACATTGCAACGGCGCTATGCAAAAGATAAGTTGTAGTCGATTAACACCCGAAACTTTCCTTTTCAATACTAAACTTTCGAAAAAAGAAAGTTATGCTGAAGCCACCTCAATGCCGAGCCGCACGAGCTCTATTAGACTGGACCCAAAATGAGCTTGCAAAGCGAACGGCGATAAGTTCCGTTTCAATTCGCGCCTTCGAGCGAGGCGGCGAGATGCGAGAAAGTAACCTGCGGTTACTAAGGCTGACATTTGAGTCCGCTGGTGTAGTCTTTCAGGAAGAAGGAGAGTTGGTCGACGGAGGAATAGGCGTGCGGCTCAGACAACTCCCCGGGTAGTCGAGGGCACCCGCAAGTGAGCCTCCGCGGAAACTTGTCGGTTGCGCATCGGCGACCATCCCAGTCGAGGAGGCGTGATGAAGCTTTTTTTAGCCGCACCGAGACCGGACTGGCATTCTCGATTTCGCCTCGTGTTGCGCACTTGAAATGAAAAGCAACAAAAATACTTCGACAAAACCAATCCTGCCATCGGGCGAAGACCAATGGTCTCAGATTGAGACGATTGGAGCGCCGAAGGCGCTCAATCAACTATCGAAGTGGCTGGCTCACCGCAGTGTCGCTCTCATAATCCGCCGCCATCCGCATTTCGCGGATCGGGCGCACCAGGTCTATCGAGCGCTGGTATTCGGGGTGGGCCTTGTAGGCGGCGAGTGCCGCCTCGTCGTCGAATTCGCCGTAGACGACGAGGTCGACTTCGGTGCCAAGCTGGTCGGTCTTGAAGTTGGTGCCGATCTCCAGTAGGCGGGCGTGCGGGATAGCGGTCAGGATCGACAGGCCGGCCCTCACCTTCTCCAGGTTTTCAGCGGGCGCCGTGAAGAAGACGATGTGGCGGATCACGCGGGAGCTCCTGTCAGGGTCTAAAGCATTCCCGCTTTTCTTCGAATAGCGAAAACGCTGTCTCTTTGTACACATATCCGAACGCAAAACCGCTGCGCACTTTTGCTGGAATTGCTTTATCCGAAGACCCGCGCGATACCACGAGCAAGCCAGGCCTTCAACCGCGAGAACACGCCCCGCGGCTTCTCGTGGCGGATTGCCGCAAGGAAGGCCTTGCCGTAGCCGGCCAGCTTTTCGGCGCGGTCGGTGCCATTGACGATGCGGCGCGCGTTCACCCAGTCGTCCATGGTTTCGTTGAGATGGTCGGCAAGCTTGTGGCTGGCAAAGCTGCCCTGCACCATGCCTTCGACGAGGATCGATACCGCCGCATCCATCTCCATCGCCCGGTCAGGCTCGGCGACGAGGTCAATGCCCGTCAGTACGCTCATCGCCTCGTAGTTCCGCTTGTGGGTAAGCTGCACCAGCCCGCGCCCGAGCCAGCTCTTGCCTTCCTCATCCGGCCGCCAGTAGGGCGTTTTCACCCAGGATAACTTGCCGCTGGCATAGGCAACCTCAAGGATTTCAACGGCGCGGGCATCGGTCGCGGCTAGCGTCTCGCGCACCGGCTGCATCGTGAAGGCGGTTTCGTGAAAGGCGGTGGCCAGGATGTAGGCCAGCCAGCGCGGATCGGCCTCCGGCATCCGTGCCTCCCAGAAATCGAGAATTGCCGTCATGCCTTCGACCTGCTGCTGCCTGAGCGTGCCCTTGAAGAGAGCGTCCCGCGCGATATCAAAGAAAAACGGGCGGTCTATGTGGATAACCATCGTGTTCGCCTTGCAAACTGAAACGGCATTTTCCCTCTTAATCGATTAAAATAAATTCAATCGTTTAAAGTGTTTAAGGCCCTGATTTACAGATTATTTGAGCCATGCCAGTTATTAATCCAACGTTAAATCCTGGCCGCCGGAGGAGAGAATGCAGCAGCCCGCCAACAGCAACCAGCCGACGATACCCCAACATGTGATCGATCAGCTCGAGAACGAATGGCGTCAGGTCCGTCACGAGCACCAGCCTCGCCCGACGCCACAGCCGCCACAGCGCTGAGGATCACACACCCCTAGCGTTCTCCATTTCCGTCCAGCGTAAGCGCCGTCAGCGCGCCCAGACCATCCAGCAGGTCGGACGAACGGTCGGAGGAAAGTCCGTCGCGACCGAAATCGCACATCTGGTCCTCAAGCGCCGGAAACCGGCCGGTTGGGCAACGCGTCCTGATCATAGAGCAACGCCATCGGCCCTGCCCTCAGATACTTGCCGCGGATCGCCCGCACGGTCGAGACCGGCAAGCTGTCATCGATGCTCTTCAGCATCGTCGTCACCATGTCGCCGCCCTGGTTGATCTAGGCAAACACGCGGAGGCAATGCGGCAAATCCCCGAAATGCCGTCGACTGGGAGGGGGCGGTCAATCGCATGACCCGATCTGCATCGTGGCGCTGGAGCGGACTCTGCGCTGGACGCCGCCAGAACAGGTCACCGGTGGCGTGCTGGCGGCTGCTTGAGTTTTTCTGATTGGCCGCGAACCATCCGCTTGTGCTAAAATTGCAGGCATGACCCGGGAAGAGCTCTTATCCTTTGCGCTCAGCCTGCCGGAGGCGGTGGAGAGCACGCATCACGGCACACGTGATTTCCGCGTGCGCAGCAAGATTTTCCTGACCATGCCCGATCAGGATTACTGCGTCGTCCGACTGACACCCGACCAGCAGCACATGACGCTTGCAATCGCGCCCGACGAGACGGCGGCGGTACCCGGCGGCTGGGGCCTTCGCGGTTCGACACGAATTTTCTACCAGCTTGCCGGAGATGCACTGGTGCAGGACCTGGTGCGCAAATCATGGCAGAATGTCGCGCCTAAAACCCTGCAAAAGCAGTGGGTTGTCATCCCTTCTCCATAAACCGATTCAACGATAGCCGGTGGCGTCGGCAGGCATACCTCTTTCCATCACCTCGTCCATGTAGCGCCAGCAATCCGGCCTGGAACCGTCTACGTCGTCGAAACCGTAGACCTTCGCCAGACCGCCGCTTGACAGCGACCGGCCGTTCCAGCGAGCGCGCTCCGGATCCGCCGCCAGCGCCGCTACCGCCCTGCCAGTGAAGCGCGGGGTTTCGGAGATGACGAAATGCGGCTGCGCCGTGGTCGCGTCGCGCCAGTTGCCCTCCCGGACGCCGTAGATATCGAGCATCATCTCCGAGCGCATCCAGCCCGGCGTTAGTGAAACAGCCGTGGCACCGTGCGGCGCGAGGTCCTTCGCATGCGCCCATGCCATGCGGATGACGCCTGTCTTGACGAGGTCGTAGTAGGGGCAGAGCCGGTAGTGCGTGTCGTTGTACTCCGCGGTCCCATCGGTCATCTCGACCATCAGTCCGCCCGGCTGCTCTATCATCAGTGCCAGCGCATAGTGGGCGGTGATCAGGTGGGTGTCGATCGCCAGGCGGAGCATGTGGAGGCCCTTGTCGAGCGAATGCTCCCAGACCGGCTTGTTCCACTCCGTCAGATGCTCCCCGCCCCAGATGTCGTTGACGAGGATATCGAGCCTGCCCTCTTCGAGGCGGATGCGCGCAACGAGATTTTCGACCTCCTTCGCCACGAGATGGTCGACGCAAACGGCGATGCCCCTGCCGCCGGCTGCAGTCACCATCTCGGCCGTCTCCTCGATCGTTTCCGGCCGGGCGTACTCCGATTGCTGCGTCTGCGTCGTGCGGCCTGTCACATAGACCGTGGCACGGGCCGCACCGAGCTCGACGGCAATGCCGCGGCCCGCGCCGCGGGTGCCGCCGGCCAACAGGGCGATCTTTCCGGACAAGTCTGCTGTCATACTCCTCTCCTCCACGCTGGAAACGAAACGGATCTCAATCCCTCCCCATCTAGGATTGATTATAAACGAACGTTCGTTCATAATCGATGCGAACGCAAGTGGAATTTCATGCCGCGCAACCGCACGCTTTCCGACGAACAGCTTCTGGATATGGTGCTCGCTCTGGTCCACGCCGAAGGACCCGACGCAGCGAGCTTCGGCGCGGTCGCCAAGGCGAGCGGCCTCTCCGGCTCGACGCTGGTCCAGCGCTTCGGCACAAAGGCGGCAATGCTGCGTGCATCGCTGCTGCGCGCCTGGGACCGGCTGGATGCGGAGACGCTGCGGCTGGCGCAGTCGGTTCCGCGGACGCCCCAGGGCGCGATTGCGCTGCTCTCCGGGCTTTCGAAGGACTATGGCGAAGACGCGGTTTCCTATGCCGATGGATTGCTGCTGCTCCGAGAGGATCTGCGCGATCCGGCGCTACGCGCCCGCGGTTCCGCGTGGGGCACGACACTCGCCACTGCGCTCGACCGGTGCCTGCCCGTGGGAGGCGCGGCCAAGCCGCTCGGCCGGCTGATGCTGTCGCAGTGGCAGGGCTCCCTGCTCTGGTGGGGTTTCGAGCCGGAAGGAGCCATCGAAGACTATGTGCGCAAGGAACTGCAGCGCTTCCTCGATGCGGCGGCCGGCGCGCTCAAACCTTAGCCTCCTCGGCCTCGTCCTCTTCGTCGTCGACCGCAGGCTCCCCGACTGTCAGCGGCCAATCGACGACGTAGTCCTCGAAATCTTCGACATCGACCTCCGCCTCGCTGATCGTCCGGCCCCGCGCCGAAATGCCGGCCGCATGCACAGTTTCCGGATCTCCCGAAACCAGCGGATGCCACCAGTAGAGATCACGTCCCTCGTTGATCAGCCGATAGCCGCAGGTCGGCGGCAGCCAGGGGATCTCATCGACGTTCTGCTTGGTGAGCTGGACGCAATCTGGCACGAAATCCCAGCGGTTCTCGTAGCTCGAACAGCGGCAGCTTTCGTTGTCGAGAAGCTTGCAGCGGATCGAGGTGAAGAAGATATCACCGCTATCCCAATCCTCGAGCTTGTTGAGACAACAGAGCCCGCAGCCGTCGCAGAGGCTTTCCCATTCGACGTTGGTCATTTCACCAAGCGTCTTTTGCTTCCAGAAGGGTGCTTCTTCCATCATTCCATTCTTGCAACAGCCCGCAAAATCGCGTGAGGGCTTTCCAATTCTCTTGTTCTCGGCAGGCAAATCAACCAATGATTCACCGTGCTCCGGTTACTCCGGAGGCTATCGGCAGATTTGCCATGGTAAGGCGTCAGGCTCGTCCGACGTCGAAGTGACTGATCGGGCGGGAATATAAGACGTGACGGATCCGGACAATCCAGAAACACAGCCGCGCAAGAAACGCCACTTGCTGTTGAAAATCGATTCGTGGATCGATTCGACCATCTGGAATGCCGGTTTTCGTTCGGCCGAGATCTGGGAAGACATCACCATCTTCTTTCGCCGTTTCCGCGTTCGCGGCTGGAAGCGCATCGTCTTCGAACTCGGCGGCGAGGGCCTGACGCTCGGCGCTGTCGGCGCCGTGTTGATGCTGACCCTTGCCCAGCCTGCACTCGAGGCTACCAAGGAAGATTGGCGCAATCGCGGCGACTATGCCGTTACCTTCCTCGACCGCTACGGCAACATCGTCGGCCACCGCGGCGTCATACACCAGAACTCGGTGCCGATCGACGAACTTCCGGACAGCCTGATCAAATCGGTGCTGGCAACCGAAGACCGGCGCTTCTTTGATCATTTCGGCATCGATGTGATCGGCCTTTTCCGCGCGGTCGTGTCCAATGCGCAGGCCGGCGGCGTCGTCCAGGGTGGCTCGACGCTGACGCAGCAGCTCGCCAAGAATCTGTTCCTGTCGAACGAACGCTCGATCGACCGTAAGATCACCGAAGCCTTCCTGGCGCTCTGGCTGGAAGCCAACCTGTCCAAGAAGGAAATCCTCTCCACCTACCTCGACCGCGCCTATATGGGCGGCGGCACCTTCGGAGCGGCGGCGGCGGCACAGTTCTATTTCGGCAAGAGCATCACGGACGTGAACCTTGCCGAATCGGCCATGCTCGCGGGCCTCTTCAAGGCACCGGCAAAGTATGCGCCGCACGTCAACCTGCCGGCCGCGCGCGGCCGTGCCAACGAGGTCCTCACCAATCTCGTCCAGAGCGGACTGATGACCGAGGGACAAGTGATCGCCGCCCGGCGCAATCCCGCCACCGTCGTCGACCGCAACGAGGTGGAATCGCCCGACTTCTTCCTCGACTGGGCCTTCGACGAGGTCATGCGCCTCTCCCCTCGCTTCCACCAGCATTCGCTGATCGTTCGCACCACGATCGACATGGGCATGCAGGCCGCAGCAGAGGATTCCGTCGAGACCTCGCTGCGCGAGTATGGCGAGAGCTATCACGCCAAGCAGGGTGCGATGGTGATGATCGAAAACGGCGGTGCCGTGCGCGCCATGGTCGGCGGCCGCGATTACGGCGAAAGCCAGTTCAACCGTGCCACGAAGGCGCTGCGGCAACCGGGCTCCTCCTTCAAGGTCTACACCTATTCGGTGGCCATGGAGAACGGCATGACGCCTGACAGCATCGTGGTGGATGCGCCGATCTATTGGGGCAACTGGAGCCCCCACAACTACGAAAATCGGTATGCGGGCCGCGTCACGCTGGCGACGGCTATCGCGCAGTCGATCAACACGATACCGGTGCGTCTTGCCAAGGAGAAGTTCGGGATCGCCCCGATCCGGGCGATGGCCAAGAACCTTGGCGTCGAATCTCCGGTACGCGACGATGTGACCATCCCGATCGGCACATCGGAGGTGACTGTGATGGATCAGGCCACCGCCTATGCAGTCTTCCCGGCAGGCGGCTACCAGTCGAGGCGCCACGGCATCAGCCAGATTCTCGATTACGGCGGGGACGTGCTTTACGACTTCGACCGCGACGAGCCGCCGGCCAAGCGCGTGCTTTCGGAAAAAGCCGACGCCTACATGAACCAGATGCTGACCCGCGTTCCCTACGTCGGCACCGCGCGCAAGGCAGCCCTCGACAACGGCATCCTGACTGCGGGCAAGACAGGCACCACGCAGGCCTACCGCGACGCCTGGTTCATCGGCTATACTGGCAACTTTACCGGCGCGGTCTGGTTCGGAAACGACGACTATACGTCGACCAACAAGATGACGGGCGGCTCGCTGCCGGCCATGACTTTCAAGCGGGCCATGGACTATGCCCACCAGGGGATCACGCTCCGCCAGATCCCGGGCGTTACGGCACCCGAACCCGTCAAGACCGTTGCCGCAAAACCGGCTGAGGGCAGCCCACCGCCTCTCTTGCGACCGCGCATGCTCTCCGCTGAATCGACGCGCATTCTCAAGGACATTGGCGAGCAGCTCAAGACCGCCCCGCCACTTGCCCCGCAGAAGGTCGCCAGCACCGGTTAAGGCGCCGCTTCCGCCAGATCGGTAGAACGGCATTCGCCTTGCGGACGAACCCCTCTCCAACCTCGTCACAGGAACCCGGCCGACGCGTGTCTGCGCGGCGACAGGCCGCTTTCCGCCAACGGTGAAAATCCGTGCTCTGAGGATATGCGACCTTCTTCAAAGCCTGTGACGGCAGTCATCCCCGCGCCTTTTGCGCCTCACGCCATTCCGCCGCGCCAGAATCAGTGGTAACCCTTTCAACTGATTTATCTATCAAGGGCGCCCGGTGTTTAGATTTCCTCTCTTCATTGCGATGACGCTGATTATCGCCTTTGGCGGCGGGATTCTGATTTCGCTCTATGCGCTGAATGCGACGGCAGGCTTCGGTGCAATCAAGCTCGGCGCGTGGGAAGCCTTCCCGGAACTGCAGACTGAAGACGCCGACCCCTATGCCAAGTCGCATCGGGCGCGGGCCGGTCAGTTGCTCTACGGAAGCGCCGAAGGGCTGATGTTTACCGCGAGGGTGGACGACGACGGCCAACGCCTGAATGCAGGCTGCAGCTACCGGCTCGTGGGGCAGACGCCGCCTGCGCGCATCTGGACGCTCTTCACCGCCGACAACAGCGGCAATCCCGCCTCGCTGCAGGACGGCCTGCCCGGCGCATTGAATTCCTGGACGGTGCTGCGCCAGCCCGACAGCAGCTTCTCGATCGAGATTTCCGCTCACGCCCGGCCGGGCAACTGGCTGGCGCTGCCGGCAGCAGGAACCTTTCAGCTGGTGCTGACGCTGTTCGACACGCCGACAGCCGGTAGTTCGGGGGTCATCGACCTTGCCATGCCGAAACTCCTGAAGACGGAGTGCGGCAATGCTTAAACTGGTGTTTGGCCTGCTTGCCGGCCTTTTCGGCGCGGCGCTCCTGCATCTCGTCATCATCCTGTCGCTGCCCCATTTCACCGGTAAGGACGCGGCAACGCGCGTTGCGGCGGAAGGCGACCTCGATACCTTCTACCTGCTCGGCGCGACGAACGACACGGCTGGCCTGTCGAACGACGATCCATTCGTCCGCACCGCTGTGTGCTCCTATGATATCGAGGAAAATCCAGTGCGTCTCACGGCGAAAGGCAATGTGCCTTTCTGGTCGACTGCGCTCTACGACGAGGCTTCCAACGAGATCTTCAGCATGAACGACAGAACGTCGGTCGGGGGCGTGCTCGACATTCTGATCGGAACGCCGATCCAGCTTACCGAGCTTCGCAAAGCGTTGCCGCAGGAGCTGCAGAAGACGATCCTGGTCGAGACGACGCGTACCGAAGGATATGCGGTCTTGAGGACGCTTGCACCTCAAGCAAGCTTCGACGCGGCGGCGACGAACTTCCTTTCGCAAGCCGCTTGCGAAGAATTCGCCGGCGCTGCCCCGAACTGAGGAAGCTGCCTACTTCTTCGTGCGCGTCGCGCGGCGAACTAGAGGGCGCTTTGCGCTCTCGCCGAGGCGTTCGTAACGGACGCCAGTGAAGAGCAAGATCTGCGCCTCTACGGGTTTTCTGTCCTTGAGCCCCTGCGTCTGAGACAGACGGTCGGCCAATGCGACGACTATTGCCATGCTCGTCCCCCTGCACTGCCCGAGACGGATGAACTTCGTGAATCTCACCCTGCCCGCCTTCGCGGGCCAGCGCGTCCTTTCAAGCCCCCCGGCTCTCAGGTCATTCGCGCCTTTCTCACGGCACTATCTGAAAATACCGTGACGTGGATACCCTGCGACCGAATACCGGGCGCGTCGTTCCTTGGCCGAATTGGGACATACAACGGTTAACAGATTGTTAATTTTCCATCTGACGTTTGCCGCTTTGTAAACGCGCGGCGGCCTCTTTTGGTTTCAGCGCGCATCAAAAAAGAATGGGAATGAATCAGCGATTTGAAAATTAGCGTTAATTCATACACTTAACCAGCCCGTCAGGAATCGGGGTCCGTGTAAACGTTAATGTTGCATATTTGCATCACGAAAATACTAATTGCAGTTCGCCGCCATGGAGGTAAGGTGGGCTATCGGCCGAAGGGCAATGGCGGTCGATGTCATATTGGGTCCAATGTGTTGGCCAGGGATGGGCAGGCAAATGACTTTATTGATCGGTTCGACATTTTCGCCTGAAGATCTAGACGTATTGCGCCACGCACTCGACGCTTGGTGCGCCGAAAAACACGTCGATATCAAGAGCTCTGAAGCACACATAGCGGCTTCTGCAGCGCTTGATCTCTACCAATCCGGATATAACGACGGCGAACGGCTTCTGCTGGCGCTGCGCGGACACAAGGCTCTTTGAGCCGGCGATCATTTCATCTGAACGCGGGTCACGCGCTGCTTGCGGGTGCGCGGCGCCCGTTTCGGTACAATTTGAATCAAATCTTCAGCAACCGTTAACCCTGCGTCTGTAGGATTTATTCATAAACCGTATGTGGTAGAGGGGCGTCTCTCCAGCGCGTCCAGTCCTGCGGCATCCCTCTTGCATTTCCAGGGTGTGTTCTTGTGCGTGACCGGTTTCGAGACCTAGAGGCCCCCTCCGCCAGCCGGAAGAAGGACGTAGTTCTCATGGCGACCGTCAGCAGCTTCGAGGGATTACAACCACCGACGCGATCCGAGCTCAGACAGTTTGCGGAACTGTTCACGCCGCTCTTTACGGCTTCCTCCGATGAAGCCAAGCGCCAGGCCGTTGCGGCCCTTTCTCAATGCCAGCAGATCCCGCAGGCGGTCGCGTTTTTTGTCGGCTGCCAGCCGATCGGGATCGCTGCTCCTTTCCTGACGTCCTCGCCTGCCATCGACGACGACACCTTGATCGCAGTCGCCCGTATGCAGGGCAGCGCCCACATGAAGGCGATCGTCAGCCGCGATGCGCTCTCTCCCAGGGTGATCGATGCTTTGGTCGGTCTGCGTCAAGCCGAGCCGCGACGGACCGAAGCGGCAGCGATGCCTCCCCTAGGCAAGGGCCAGCACATCGAGGAAAGGGTCTTCGTGCCCTCACCTCTCCTTGCACCCTCCCACAGCGGCCCAGAGGCAGCACTGGCCAGCCGCGAAGAGGAGACGCGCGACCGGATCAAGGGGCTGGCCCGTCATCTCGGCCGGGACGAGACTGACCGTTTGGGCCTTCGGACCCTTTCGGGCCTTCAGGCTGCGCTCCTCGTCCGATTTGCTCGCAACAGGGAAGCACCACAGTTTGCAACGGCGCTTGCCGATGCACTGTCGGCGAGCCTCTGGCTGGCCGAACGCATCATGCTCGACATGTCCGGACAGCAACTGGCGACAACGCTGACAAGCCTCGGCATGGACTTTCTCGACGCCGTATTCGTCCTGGAGAAGCTCTACCTGCATCTGGCAGAGACGCAGCATAGCGTGACACGCGCCTGGATGGTGCTCGATGCGCTCGATCCGGAGGAGTGCAATACCCGCGTCGAGTCCTGGTGCCGGGCCGATCGTTATACCTATCTGCCGGAGCAGGCCGCGACAGCACCGGCGCCCGCAAACCGATCTACCCGCCAGGTGCCTCCGGCGCGCGACATGCGCATCATCGGCCGCGCGCGCTGATACCTGCAACGGGTTCTTCCGTTACAGGGCGTCACAGCGGGTTCTTGCGCTCGTCGACCATCGGGACGATGCCATCGACATCATCGGCTTCCAGCTCCACGATCCATAGATCGGGATCGAAATTTCGTTCGCGGTCCAGCGCGTCGCGGACCAGGTCGGCCTCCTGCCGCGCGAGCCTGATCTCGAACAGCCGATCGCCGCTATCCTCCTGATCGAAAAAGCTCTGCGGAGCTGGGCCGTAGAGCGTTTCCAGCCCATCGCGGAAATGCTGCCTGATGAAGATGGCGCCGGCCTCTTCGGCTCCCTTCTTCTCGATCGCCGCGAAATCGCCCTTGCCGAAAACCCGGCGCAGGAGTGCGGAAACGAAGATGTCGGTGCGTAATCTCATGAGCGCGATATAGTCCGCGCTGCCGATGGTCGCAATGCCATGGCTTGCGCATCACGGCTCGCGCCAATCACAGCGCTCCGATTTCCTTGAGTTTCTTCAGTACGGCCTCGCTGGGCTCGCCCGTCTCAGGGAGATTGTAGTGCTTCTGGAAATGCCGGATAGCGACTCGGGTTTGTTCGCCGGCCACTCCGTCGACGCCGACATTGGTGTAGGCCATGTTGGCGAGGCCCTTTTGGATCTTCAACACCAGGTCGACGCTGGTCAGAGCAGCAGACTGCACCGGCCTCGCCGTCGTCGGCGCGGTTTTGATGGACTTTTCCGCGCTGCGGATGGCGGCGGCAACGGGATCTTCGGCAGCGGCCCTGGAGGACACGTCTGCGCGGGGACGCTCGGCCGGTACGGTGGATGGGCCAACCCTGTCGGTCTTCAGGGCGGCCAGCACGTCGGGCGTGGCATCGCCCTTCTGCGGCATGCCCACGGTTTCCTCGAAGAAGAGGATCGCAGCGCTGGTGCGCGGACCAATGACCCCGTCAGGGGCGCCGTTGTAGAGGCCGCGGCGCACGAGTTCGCTCTGGATGTCCATGACGAGCTGGCTGGCCGGCTGACTGCCTGGGGCGGCCGGCGGCGTGGCGTTGGTCGTCTGAGACGCGTCGGCCTCATCCTGCCGCTCGATCTTGAAGGTCGTCACCTCGCCCACATGCTGCTCGATCGGCGGACGGCCGCCAAGCACATTCGGGAACAACGGATCGCGGGTGCGCAGGAAGGGATGCGGATGGGTGCCCGGCTGATACCAGAGCGCGTTGGCAGCGACGAAACTGAAGATGACCAGGAACGCCGCCGTTCCACCGGCAATCGACGGGTTGCGGCCGATGATACCGCCGAGAACACCCGCGCCCTGCAGTCCCAGACCGCCGACGACACCAGCCCCGGTGAGAAGCAGGCCCGGCTTCTGCCGCCCCTTCGTCCCCTTAGGCGATTTTCGCTTGCTCACGGCCATCGAAAAGCCCCTCCTCCAAGATGCCGGCATAGACCGGCGCGGTCTTCAGTCGCGGCGGAAACTCGACCGGATCGTTGCTGGCGGCACCCGCTGTCGGAATGCCCGAGCCATCCGCCGCAATCGAAATCGTTATGATTGTGCCGGCGCCAGGCGTGCTGGCGATCGCGAAGTCGCCGCCATGCAGCGCCACGAGACCCTTTACCAGAGACAGGCCGAGACCCGTGCCCTCGAAACGACGGGTGTATTCGTTCTGGATCTGGACGAAGGGTTGCCCGAGCATCTCCAGTTTGTCGGACGGGATGCCGATCCCGGTATCGCTCACGCAGAGCTTGAGAATCCCATCGCGCATCGAAGCGTCGATCGAGATCGCACCACCTGCGTCGGTGAACTTGACGGCATTGCCGACGAGATTGATGAGGATCTGCTGGATGGCGCGCTGATCGGCAATGACGTCTTCTAGGCCGCGCTGGATGCGGCTCGTCAGCGAGACGCCCTTGCCCTTGGCCTGCAGCCCCAGCATCGCCTCGCACGAGCGGATCGCGGCACCGATATCGAAGCCTTCGAGAAGCAGCTCGTAACGGCCCGCCTCGATCTTGCTCATATCCAGCATGGTGTTGACGACGGACAGAAGGTGCGCTCCTGAATCGCGAACGAGCCCGACATACTCGCGCTGGCGGTCGTTCGCGAGCTTGCCGAAATATTCGCCGAGCAGGATGTCCGAAAAGCCGAGAATGGCATTCAGCGGCGTGCGCAACTCATGGCTGACGGCCGCCAGGAAACGCGACTTCGCATCATTGGCCGACTGGGCCTCCACCGCGTGGTTGTGAGCCTCGAGGCGCAACTGCTGCTCTACAGAGACATCCCGCAGCTGTGCCACGACGCTGAGGAGGACTCCGTCGACATCCCGCCGCGCCGTGAGATCGGTCCTGAGATAGGAGAACTGGCGGTTGTCGCGCGACAGCGGCGGGCGCTCCAGCCGGAGGTCGACGGCGGCCTGCTCCTCCCCCTGACGCAGCCGGTCGAGCGCCTGAAGGAAAACGATGCGGTCCGACACATGGATCTGCTCGACGAACCCCTTGCCCTCGAGGGGGCGCATCCATGCAAGATAGTCGCGCTTGTCGCGACCGCCGGCGGCCATGACGCCGCCCTGAGGATCAAGAAAAAGGATGAGCCCGGCGCTCGCCTCCATGAAGAAATCTTCGGCGGACTGGGTTGCCACCACAGATGTTGCAACACTTTGGCGCGACAACGCGATGCTCCCGACAGCGGAAAACAGGAAGGCGGCGCAGACCGCCGCGACGCCCGCGGGCAGGGCCACGGCAGGGCTGGTGATAAGGGAAAGACCGACCGGCGCGGCGACTAGGGCCGCCGAGGAAAGGAGTGCGAGCCGGCGCAGAATGACCAGCTCGCGCTGGCGCAGCGCTGCACTTCCCCCCGTCCGGGAGAGCCAGCGTTCCGCTGCGCGGTCCACGAGGGCTGCCGCCCGATCTGCGATTTCACTCAATATACGCACGCAATACCCGCCAAAAAAGGCTCTTTACCGACGGCCGACAATAGGCCGTGGGCGCTTAAGGAAAGAATAAAGGAAAGCGCCACTCCCCGGCCCGAAGATGCCAAAAGTCCCGTTTTGAAGCACGGCAAGGCGGCTTTGCTTTTTACAGTTAACAGCGAGTAAGCGACGGATTTCGCTCATATTTCACCTTGTCGTTAACGCTTGTGGCAACCCCGCCACAAGGAAACCCTGCAATTACAGGAGGCAGGCCCTCGCATGCTTAACAGCGGTCGCTACAATTTGACCGAAATGCGCCAAAGATGCCTTCGATTAAAATTTGAACTAAATTTGCCGCAAATGCCGACGAGTTTTGAAAACGGGCATTCGCAAGTTCTCTCTAAGGTGAAGTCACACCGGAGAACGGCCTGATTCGGCAACAAGACCGCGCAGGAAAACAGGATGGGCAACGACTATGTGGTTTCTGATCAAAGGATCGTTCTGGTTCGGACTTGTGCTCGTGCTCTTGTCGTTCTTCAGCGGCGAACGCTCGACGGATGTTGCGAGCCAGCCGACATTGCAATTCTCCGACGCTTTCGTGGCGGCGACCGGCGCGTATGACTATCTGAGCGGCCTGTGCGGCGAAAAGCCTGAAGTATGCGCCAAGGGCGCAGACACGATGGCAGCTCTCGGCCACCGGGCACGCACCGGCGCGCTCGTCGCCTTCGAAATGCTCGATAACAAGTTCGGCGGCGGCAAGAGCGCCAATGTGACGACGGCGGCGACGACCACACCTGCGGTTGGCCTGGCGCCGGCGCATACGGCAGCTGCCATCACCCAGCAGGTTCATGAAGAACGGACCGCGCTCAATCAGCCGATGCCTTACCGCCCGCCGGTCGACGATGGCGACGATGGCGACGATGTTTCGTCCGACCATGTCACGACAGGGACCATTCCGCTGCCGACCCCACGGCCGGCAACCTAAGTATTCCGCGGGATACCCCGCACCAAGAGCTTGCACCGGCGTCCCGCACGACGCGGAGTCGCCCTGTGCCTGACGTGCCTGCCTGTTTGCTTTCCAGCGTTTCGCTGCGCCGCGGGGATGCCCATCCTTCGCGGCGTTTCTTTTTAATGGTTCAAATCTGGCTGTGTTTCACCTATATGAGACCTGACAACGAAAGGCCATTTCTTCATGACGTCCCTCGATCATATCATCGACGATTTCTCCTTCCTCGACGATTGGGAAGATCGCTATCGCTATGTGATCGAGCTCGGAAAGGCGCTGCCGGACCTTGCCGACGAGAAGAAGACGTCAGCCAACAAGGTGATGGGCTGCGCCAGCCAGGTCTGGCTGGTCACGCATACGTCCGGCAATCCCGACAATCCGCTGATGACCTTCGAAGGCGACTCCGATGCGCATATCGTCCGCGGCCTTGTCGCCATCGTGCTTGCCACCTATTCCGGCAAGACTGCGTCCGAGATTGCAGCCCTCGACGCCTTCGAGGTGTTCTCGAAGATTGGCCTTGTGGAAAATCTCACCTCGCAGCGCTCGAACGGGCTGCGCTCGATGGTCAACCGGATCCGGGAAGAGGCACGGGTGCGCGCTGCGGCCTGAGGCTGCCATCGCACGGCTGAGGATCCGGCACTCGGCTTCCGCTTCCCAGTGATCGACGCGCGAGCGTCGCGAGGGCACTGGCGACAACGCCACAAACGCGGTGCGCAACATGAGCTTGGCCGAGCGGGCCGGCCACTGGCGTTCGCGCTCGACCGTTTCAAGCCCTTTCACGAAACAGCACACATCGGTGCGGCCCCTGATAGTTCAGGCCCGACCGCCTCCATCGCGCGATCGACAGCGATGCACGCAGTCGTCGCACTGTCGGTTCAGGTCAGCCATGCCGCCGCGCGCTCCTTTGGCGCTATCCGAAAAGCGAGGTTCCCATGAGGCGGTAGCGCGGGCCTGAAGCTGGCCGCGGGTAAAATCCGCAAGAAGCCTCTCGCCGGCTGCGACGGCGATCTCCGGCAGGAACGGACTGCGGCTCCTGTCCTTCAGGCGCGAAAGCCCGGTCAGCGGCAATTCCAGCCTGTTGACGCGCACGCGCTGTGTCGCCCCCGCGGCCTCGCATCAAGAACGTCACGAGCCTCACCATCGCCTTCCCCTGAACCTTATTGCCGTGACCTGCATTATCATGGCCGGGAACTCCATTCGACCGGAAGACGGCATTGACCGTGCGCTCGACGGCGGCGACGAACTCGTCTAAATCCGGATTGGCGCGGCGATATTCCATCATGTGGCACGCATGTCCGACCGTGGTGCGGTCAAGACCGAAGGCCTTGCCGATTTCATCGAGAGGAATCTGCAGCGCGACATGGCAGAGAGACATGGCGATCTGGCGCACATGGCAGAACGTCCGCAGCCGGTCGCCGCGCATCTGGATGCGGTGGCCGGCGAGCAGTACCATTTCGTTTGTGATCTGTGCGCAGATGCGGCAAAGCAAGCCGCTGTTTTCGCGATGGATTCTTCTGCGAGAACAAAATTTGATCGGACCAGTTTCCTTTTTTTCGTTTGTTCAAAAACGAAAAAAAGCCGGGCTCGCGCCCGGCTCTTCGTATTCTCAAAGTCTGAAAGGTGTCAGCCGCGACCGCGCTTGCGGCGCTGACCGAGACCCATTTCCTTTGCAAGGCGCGAACGCGCTTCGGCATAGGCCGGAGCTACCATCGGGTAGTCGACCGGGAGATCCCATTTTTCGCGATATTCTTCAGGCGAAAGGCTGTGGTGTGTCATCAAATGACGCTTCAGCGACTTGAAATTGCCACCACATTCAAGGCAGGTGATTTGCTCATCCTGAACGGATTTGCGCACCGATACAGCCGGCTTCTGCTTTTCAACGACCGCTGTTGCAGGCTGCGGCGTCGAAGTATTGCTGAGTGCCGAATGCACGTCGGAAATCAGGTTGGCGAGATCGCCCACCGGTACGACGTGGTTACTGACATACGCTGCGACAATATCTGCGGTAAGCTCCACCAGCAATTCCGGCCCGCTACCGGCGGCTGCAGTATCCGTCATAATTCGTTTCTCCTGTTTGCATGCTCAAAACGTCTAGGGCCTCTTGGTCCCAGACCGCTATCGTAGAGCGAACAGCAAAAAACTCAGTCTGCGGCTACATGTTTCGAAAAACTGAAATCCACCCCTAGATTCCTGAGGCCGAAACCCGTTCTTATACTGCCTGATCTTAAATTAGTACGATCGCATCCACGTCGTCTCCTCAATTAAACACTGAAATTCAAAGTCATTGAGGAAAAAAGCAATGTGATTCTAATTCAATATCAGAACTCTACTTGAGCAACCAATTATCACCGTTTTGCGAAAACGCCAATTATTATTTCATATATATCCGCCAAAAAATGCCCATCTCTTAAGAATTAGTAAGCATGTGCCGCAACATTAATCATCGGCGGCACTGCTTAAAGCTGCAAAAAACTGCTTAAAATACTGAATCGGCAGAACTCTTACCTTTCAAGAAGATCGTCACGTACGGAGGGTGGCTGAAGACGATAACCTGTCTTGTGTGCCGCTCTCGCGAGCAGATGCGCAGCAACGGGTGCCGTCAGTATAAAAAAGACAAAACCTGCGATAGCACGGACAAAGACGGCAAGTTCTCCCGAGTTGAGGCCGGCGGCTACTAGCAGCAATCCGGAACCTACCGTTCCCGCCTTCGACGCGGCGTGCATGCGGGTATAGAGATCCGGCAAGCGCAGGATGCCGAGGGCAGCAACAAGCGCGAAAAGCGAACCCAGCAGCAGCAGGACGGCGACAACGATCGCGACAAAATAGTCTGTCATTTCCTGCCTTTCCTGGTTTTTCGTCCACTGCTTTTGGAGGCGGCATCGGGCTTTTTCGTGACGCCCCGCGCTCTTTTCGGGCCTCCTTCAGCCGCACTTCGTTCGGACGTCCCCTGCCGTTCGGATTGGCCCCGCGGTTCGGATTTGCGCCCCTCGGTCAAGCTGGCACGCGACATCACGAAGCGCGCGAAGGCGACGGTGGCGAGAAAGCCGACGAGGCCGAGCGAAATGGCGATGTCGATGTAAAGAGCAAAACCGGTCTTGACCGCGATCACTGCAATAAAGCCGATCGCCGTCCCCGATAGTGTATCCAGGGCAAGAATGCGGTCGGGAAGCGTCGGTCCAGCCACGACCCGCCAACCGGCGAGCAGGAAGGCGACCGCCAGAATCACCAGCGCGACGGCGGCGGCCGTGGAAACAATCACAAGCGGCGAGATCATCGGAACGCCTCCAGTATCTTGCGCTCGAAACCGTTGGCGATATCGCGCTTCGTTGCTTCCGGATCCGAGCAATCCAGCGCGTGAACGTAGAGCGTCCCGCGGTCGTCGGAGACGTCCACCGAGAGTGTCCCCGGCGTCAGTGTGATCATGTTGGCAAGCAACGTGATCTCGAAATCACGATTGACGGTCAGTGGAAAAGCAAAGATGCCCGGCTTCAACTGCATGTCGGGACTGAGCACGGTAAGCGCGACCTTCACCGCCGAGTGTGCTAGCTCGCGGAGGAACAACAACGCCAGGGACAGGATCGCGAACGCCCGCCGCAGATACCCGCCGCTGCCATAGGGCTCGCGTACAACATAGAGCGCAAGCCCGCCAAGCAGGAAGCCAAAGACGAGATTATGGGCCGATGCACTGCCGCTTACGGCGGCCCAGGCGATTGCCAGCAACAGATTGAGGAGAAGACCGATCACGGCGCGACGCCTCCCGGAAACACGGACTGAACGTATGGAAACGGATCCGCAAGGCCAACCGCCGCAGCCTGCGACAGCGCCAGCAGCCGCTCCGGCAATATGCCGAAGCCGACCACGAGAGCAGTCAGGATCAGGAGCGGCAGCGTCACCCGCCATCCGATAGGCTCAGCCGTTTCCGGGACTGTGGACGTGGGTCGCCAGTAGGCCAGCAGGAACACGCGACCGAAGGCGATCGTCGTGAGAAAGCCGCCTGCCAGGATCGCGGCTGCCAGCCACCATGCCCCGACATCGATCGCAGCCTTCACCAGTATAACCTTGGGCCAGAAGCCGGAAAACGGCGGCAGACCGCAGGCGGCGAAGAAGAGAACGAGGGAGAGGCCCGCAAAGGCGCCGTTGCGCCGATAGAGCCCGCCGAGGTCCGCCAGTGAAAAGCTGCCGCCCAGCAACGCCGCCTGGCCGGCGAGCAAGTAGAGCGCCGTCATCAACACCATGGAATGCACCGCATAGAAGACCGCACCGGAGAGACCCCCTGCTGTCCCCAGCGCCACGCCGATCAGCATGTTGCCGATCCCCGAGATGACGACGTAGCCGAGCAACCTGCGGATGTCGTCGTGCGCCAAAGCACCGAGCGCGCCGACAACGACGGTCGCCGCACCAGCAGCCGCGATCAGCAGGCTCAGTTGCTCCCGCTCCACCGGCAACAGCATGACCACAATGCGGATCAGCGCATAGACGCCGACCTTGGTCAGCAGGCCGGCAAACAGCGCCGAGACGACGATGCGCGGGGTGTGGTAGGAGGCGGGCAGCCAGAAATTGACTGGAAACGCGGCAGCCTTCATGGCAAAGGCGAGCAGAAAGAGCGACGACAACGTCATCATCGGTGCGCCCGACCGTACGCCCTCTGCCTTGGTTGCAATGTCGGCCATGTTGAGCGTGCCGAAAACGGCATAGAGAATGCCGACCGCAATCAGAAACAGCGTCGTCCCGATGAGATTGAGGACAGCATATTTCATGGCGCCATCGATCTGCCTGCGCTCGGAGCCCAGGATCAGCAGACCGAACGACGAGATCAGCAACACCTCGAACCAGACGTAGAGGTTGAAGACGTCGCCGGTCAGGAACGCGCCTGTTACACCCGCCATCATCAGCAGCAGCAAAGGAAAAAAGCCGTAACGGCGGCCGCTGTCTGCGATATCGGCCAGCGCATAGATTCCACCGGCGAAGGCCGCAATGGCGGCCGTCAGCGCCATCAGCGCGCCGAACAGGTCGACGGTAAAAGCGATGCCGAAGGGCGGCAGCCACCGACCCATGACCATGGTCAGCGGACCGTGTGCAATCACCTTGGCAAGCAGGGCGGCATCCGTCAGCACCAAAAGGGCAAGGCCGGGAATGGCGAGCCATGCCTGAAGGCGGACCGAGCCACGGACGATCAGCAAGATAGCACCCAGCGTGATACAAAGCGCAACCGGCGCAATGACCAGCCAGTTGTCGAGCGGCACCGGCTCGGCGAGGAATGCCGCTGAAAGATCTGCGATTTCTCCGGTCGGAGCTGCCATGATCAATATCCCAATGGCGGCAGGGGCGGATTGTCTGGCTCCGCGACGCGCATCTCGTCGGTATTGTCGGTCCCGATGTCCTGATAGGCGCGGTAGGTGAGCACCAGCAGGAAGGCGAGGAACGAGAACGAGATGACAATCGCCGTCAGGATCAGCGCCTGCGGTAGCGGATTGGCGGCACCGGCAGGCAACGCCTCCAGGCCTTCTGGAATGATCGGCGGCACTTCGCGCGTCAACCGACCGGCCGTGAACAGCAGCAGGTTGACGGCGTTGCCGAGGATGGCGATGCCGAGCATGATGCGGATCGAAAACTTCGACAGCATCAGGTAGACGGCGGCTGAAAAAAACAGCCCGACGAGGACCGCAAAGACCGGCTCCATCAATCGACCTCCCTTTCCTCGAGCGCCAGCGCGATCGACGTGATGGCGCCGACCACGACGAGATAGACGCCAATATCGAACAGCATGACGCTCGAGAGCGGCACGTCAACGCCTGCTATCTCAGGGTAGATCCACAGGCCAGTCATGAACGGAACGCCAAAGGCGACCGACAGGAGCCCCGCCGAGCATGACATCAGGAGACCCGCGCCCGATATCGCCAGTGGGTGAACGACGATCGCGCGACGCACCGACCCGACGCCGCGGGCAATCCCGAAGATCGCCAACGCCGAGGCGGCAATGAGTCCGCCGATGAAGCCGCCGCCCGGCTCGTTGTGACCGCGCAACAGCACGAAGACCGAGAACAACAGCATCAGCGCGGTCAGCACCGGGGCGATGGTACGGAAGATCAGCGTGTTCATGGGCGCTCCACCCCGAGGTCGTCAGGCGCATCCGGATCGTTCTCGGCAAGCTTGCGCTCGGTCTGGGCTCGCACGCGAATGAGCGCGAGAATGGCGAGGCCGGTAATCGCGACGACCGCGATTTCACCAAGCGTGTCGGTGCCGCGGAAATCGACGATGATGACGTTCACGACATTGGCGCCGTGGGCGATGGTCCTGGAATATGTGTTGAAAAAGTCCGTCAGCGTCGTATTGAACGGCGCCTCGGTCGCCTTCATCAACAGCAGTGCGAAGCCCGTTCCGCAGGCAATCGCGACGGCGCCATCGAACAGCATCTGCCGAAGCGGCCTTCGGTCGGTCGGTGAAAGCCGCAGACGCGTCATCACCAGTGCCAGAATGACGACCGACAGTGTTTCCACCATGAACTGGGTGAAGGCGAGGTCGGGCGCGCCGAACAGCAGGAAGATGATGGCGACGGCAAAGCCATGGATGCCAAGCGAGACGATCGCTGTCAGCCGGTCCCGTGCGGCAACCACCGCGGCAAGACCGCCGGCAGCCAGAAGCAGGATCGCCCATTCGTGGATCCGCACGTTCGCCGGCCATGCCGGAAGGGACGGCCATTCATCGTAGAGCCAGAGCGGCACGAGGAGAATCACCGCGACACAAACGAACGTGCTGGTGACGTAGAGTTCCAGGCGGCCGGGCTGCATGAAGCGTGTGACGCGGGCCGCGAAGCGCACCAGACCGGCAATGGCGTGGTCGAAGCCGCGGTCAGGGCCTGTTCCTAGCATGCGCAAAAGTGCGGCCATGAGGAAACGCGCTCGGTCGAGCTGCCAATAGACGGCGATGCCAAGGGCGCCGGTGAGCAGGGAGAGCAACAGCGGCACGCCTATATGCGGCACGAGCGAGATGTCGATTTGCGCTGCCGTACCGCGCACCGCCGAAGCCATCGGCGAGGAAATATAGTGGTGGGCCGTTGCGGAAAACAGCGCTCCGACCAGACCGAGCAACGCCAACACGACGGGACCGGCCCACAGCAGCGGCGGTGCTTCATGCGGATGCCTCGGCGTCTCGACACGAGCGCCGAGAAAAGGCTTCAGCGCCACGGCAAAGCCGATCGCGAACATCAGCGCATTGCCAAATATGGCGGCGACGGTGAAGATGATGGAACGCGGATCGCCATGAGCGAGCGCCGCATAAATCTCTTCCTTGGCGAGAAAGCCAAAAAACGGCAGCACACCGCCCATCGAGAAAGCCGCGGAGAGGGCTGCCGCAAATGTCAGAGGCATCGCCTTTCGCAGCCCACTCAGGCGGGTGATATCGCGCGTGCCGGTCTCATGATCGACAATGCCTGCGACCATGAACAGGGCGCCCTTGAACAGCGAATGCGCGACCAGATAGAGCACCGCGGCCTCGGTGGCATGGGGCGCGCCGAAGCCGGTCAGGAGCACCAGCAGACCCAGAGAGGAGACGGTGGTATAGGCGAGTTTGAGCTTCAGATCGGTCTGGCGCACCGCCAGAAGCGTGCCGACAATGAGCGTCACCCCGCCGAAAACGGGAAGCAGGATGCTCCAGGCGAGCGTATCCCCCATGGCCGGATTGAGTCGCATCAGCAGATAGACGCCCGCCTTCACCATGGTCGCGGAGTGCAGGTATGCCGAAACCGGCGTCGGGGCCTCCATGGCGTTGGGCAGCCAGAAATGAAACGGAAACTGCGCCGACTTGGTGAAAGCGCCGCCGAGCACGAGCAACAGGATCGGCAGATAGGACGGATTGGCGCGCAGCAGATCGCCCGACTGCAGCAGCACCGACAACTGCATTGCCCCCGTGACGCTCCAGATCAGCAGCAGCCCGGCCAGCAGCGCCAGCCCGCCGCCGCCGGTGACCACCAGCGCCTGCAGCGCGGCGCGGCGCGAAGCTTCGCGCCGATGGTCGAAGCCGATCAGCAGAAACGACGTAATCGATGTCAGTTCCCAAAAAACGAACAACACCAGGAAATTGTCGGACACGACGAGGCCCAGCATCGCGCCCATGAAGAGGAAGATGAACGAAAAGAAGCGTCCTTGGTCCGGATGGCCTTTCAGGTAACCTCCCGCATAGAGCACCACCAGCGCTCCTATGCCGGTGATCAGCAGCGCAAACGTCACCGACAGGCCATCGAGCAGCCAGGAGAAGGTGAGATCGAAGCTCGGCACCCAGACGTAGCCGCCGCGGATGATCCCACCGGCGGCGAGCGTCGGCAGCAGGCTGAGGAAGTGCAGGAAGGCCAGCAACGGCGCCAGCGCCAGCAGCCAGGCCGCATTCGCGCCAAATGCGCGGACAAGGAAGGGGGCAAGAACAGCGCCAAGAAACGGCATGCAGAGGGCCGCGAACGTCAATGCCGTCACATCGGCCATGTCCCCTCCTATGCTCGCAAGGATTTGAAAGCCGACCTAAAATCGGAAGTGCCCTTAACGTTTAGGAGATGACGGGCGCCGTCTCAAGCTCTGTTGGGACGAAAGGCGCGTTTCTCACAGGGAAGCAAGACGGACAGCGCCTGTGATCTTGCGTGACATGCGGTTGTGCAGCAGAAAAACAATCAGCAGCAGCGGCCAGACGAGGCAGACGAGAAGACCCATCATGCGCTGCTGCGTCCAGCTGCCGTGATGGATCCAACCTTCCAGAACGGTCACCAGCATGAAGACCGCCGAAACAGCGCAATATCCCCCGGACAGAATATGAAGCACGGCATCCCTCCCGACCGCGACGACACGATCCATCCAGAATACATCAAACCCGGCTGGATTTGAGTGCCCCATTATGCGTAGGCTGGTGTTCAGCCGAACGATCTATCCCTTGATCGATTCCGCAGTGCGCACCACATTACAGACGAAAAATAGAATGCCGCCCCAGCGCGAAAGGAGCCAGCCCATGGCCGACACGACGATCGCCAAGGTTCACAAGACAGATGCCGAATGGAAGGAACAACTGACGCCCGAGCAGTATCGCGTCACCCGCCAGCACGGCACGGAGCGGGCGTTCACCGGCCCCTACTGGGATTCCTTCGAGACCGGGCTCTATCGCTGCGTCTGCTGCGATGCGCCACTCTTCCGCTCGGATACCAAGTTCGACGCCGGTTGCGGCTGGCCAAGCTATTTCGAGCCGGTGTCAGCCGACGCTGTTAGCGAATATCGCGACACGACCTACGGCATGGTCCGCACCGAAATCCGCTGCGGCAACTGCGAGGCGCATCTCGGCCATGTCTTCCCCGACGGCCCGCCGCCAACCGGGCTGCGTTACTGCATCAACGGCCACTCGATGGTTTTCGAGCCCGGCAATTAGCGTTCCCGCGCGTGAGCCCGCCGTGCATGACGGCGGGCATTTCTTCCGGTTCCCGGCAAGCCTTGCTACTTCGAAACCCTGAGCTCCATGAACGTCAGGTCCAGCCAGCGGCCGAACTTTATCCCGACCTCGAAGAAGGTGCCGCCGTTTCGAAAGCCGAGCTTCTCGTGCAGTTTTATCGATGCGAGATTGCCAGCCTCGATGCCGGCGATCATGACGTGGACGCCGTTTTCACCCGCCCGTTCGATCAATGACGTCATCAGCTGCCTGCCGATTCCGGCGCCCTGATGATCCTTGTCGACATAGACCGAGTGCTCGACCGTGTGGCGGAACCCCTCGAAGGCACGCCAGTCGCCGTAGGAGGCGTATCCCGAAATCCGCCCGTCCTTTTCGGCGACGAGAACCGGAAATCCCCTCGCCTGACGTATCCTGAACCATTCCAGACGGTTGTCGAGATCGACCACCGTCTCGTTCCATATCGCCGTCGTATGTTCCACTGCATGATTGTAAATGTCGCGGATGGCGGGCAGATCCGCTTCGGTGGCATCGCGTACGAGGGCTTGCGTCATCAATTTCAGTCCACTATCATTTCGTTATGTCTACTATATCAAACGATTTCGATCGCTGTCTAGGGGAACGCGTCCGCACCGAGCGGGAATTGCGCGGTTGGTCCCTCAGCGACCTTGCTAACCACTCCGGCGTATCGCGCGCGATGATCCACAAGATTGAGCGCGGCGAAAGCAGTCCCACCGCCTCGCTGCTCGGCAAGCTCTGCGGCGCATTCAGCCTGACGGTATCGTCGCTTATGGCCCGCGCCGAGGCTGGAGGGCAGCGGCTGACCCGACGCTTCGAGCAGCAGGTCTGGACCGACCCGGAGACCGGCTATTCGCGCCGTCATATTTCACCGACCAACAGCAGTCCATTCGATATCGTCGAGATCGATCTTCCGCCCGGCGCCGCCGTTGCCTACCCCGCCTCGTCCTTCGTCTTCTTGCGGCAATGCATCTGGATCCTCGACGGCGAACTGGTCTTTACGGAAGGCGATGCAGCGCACGATCTCAAAAGCGGCGATTGTCTGTTGCTCGGTCCGGCCGCCGACTGCGAATTCCGCAACCCCGGCGCGGTCAATTGCCGCTATGTCGTGACCGTGCTGAAAGCAGGCTGAAACGACAGACAGAATGCGCTAGGTTCCGCCACCAGATCGGGAGGGCTCATGATCAATCGTTTCGGCACCCATCATTTCGTCATTCTGCTTTGGCTTGCCGCAACCCCTGCGATCGCTGACGATTGGCGGCCCTACGCCAATGCCCGCTTCGGCTATGCGATCGATCTTCCCGCCGATTTCACGGCCGCCGGCGACGCCGACAACGGTGACGGCATGACGCTGACGTCGAAGGACGGCAAGGCGGAACTGCGGGTGTTCGGCGCCAACCGGCTGCAGGACGATTTCGCCACGGAGATCAGGAGCCGGACGGAGATGGACGAGAAGGATGGCTGGACCATCAGCTACAGCAGGCCGTCAAAGTCCTGGGTCAGCTATTCCGGCACCCGCGGGGATCGCATCCTCTATGTTCGCGCCATATCGCTCTGCCACGACGCCGTCGGCTATGTCACGCTTGAGTATCCGAAGGCGGCGCGGAAGCAATACGACCCCGTGGTCGGACATCTGGTCAAGACGCTTGCCGCGCCGCCGCGTTGCGGATGATCAGAGACCGGACGCACTCACGCTGAAGCAGGTGAGAACCGCTGTGTAGTGGACGGCAGCAGCGGCAACGACGAAGCCGTGCCAGATCGCATTCTGAAACCGCAGCTTTTCCCACACGTGGAAGACAACGCCCAGAGAGTAGATGAGGCCGCCGATCACGATCAGCAGCATCGACGCATAAGGGATGCGTTCGGCGACCGGCCCCGCCACCAGCACGCCGCTCCAGCCCATCGCGAGATAAAGGAGGATCGTAAGTTTGTCATAGCGGCCCGGAAATACGCACTTGAGGAACACCCCTATAGCCGCAATGGTCCACATGCCGATCAGCATGCCGAGGAGTAGCGGATTGTCGGCGCCGCGTTCGAGAAACGGGGTGTAGGTGGCGGCAATCAGGATAAAGATCGAGGAATGATCGAGCCGGCGCAGGAACCACTTCGTGCGAGACACCGGCCAGGCATTGTAGGAGAAGGAGATGCCAAGCGTCAGCACCAGGCCGACACTGTAGATCCACGCCGCCGCCAGCTCGCCATGCGAACTCCACACGGTAGCGTAGAAGATCAGAACGGTCGCGCCGATCAGCGCAAACGCCAGCCCAACGCCGTGGACGATGCCATCGGCGATCAGCTCGTATTTGTCATAAGCCCAGCGGATTCCGTTGAACTCGCCCATGCACGACCACCCTCTTCGCTCCATATGGATCGTGTCACCGAAACGGCCGGTGCGCAATACAACAGCTTGGTTGACAAACCTTCATCCGCGCACGTAGGCAGTACTAACTCTGGCCGATGCAATCCTCGCACAGCGGGGCGTACGGCACGGCAGCGAGGCGCTCTTTCGAAATGGGCTGCCCGCAATTGACGCAGGTGCCGTAGGTACCCTTGGCGATCCGTTCCAGCGCCGCGCCGATCGCACGCAATTCGTCCTGCCCGGCCTGCCCGAGACCTTCGAGAACTTCGTCATTCTCACTCTCCGTGGCGCGGTCGTCGCTGTCCTGCTCCTTCGTGCGTCCGAGATCGACGTCGATGCGGGTCAGCCGCGATTGAAGTTCGCGCTGGCGATCCCTCAAGATTGTCTCATAGGCCTGGCTGTCGCTCATAGGTTCCTCCGTCGAATTGTTGTTGTCGTTGTTGTTTTTCCTAACGTCGCCGGTCGACCAATACCGAGCACTTTGCATGCCGCACAACACGGTCGGCCGTCGCGCCGATGAAGTAATTGCTGAAATCCGGAAGATGCGACGCAAGGATGATCAAATCTGCGCCATGAGATTCAGCGGCAGCAAGGATGCCGCTCGCAGGACGGCCATGGCTGATCTCGATGTTTGCGGGGATCCCGGTCGTCAGGATCAGCCCTTCGAGTTTTTCGCGTGCATCCCTGGCCGCGTTTTCGACAAGCTCGACGGGCAGATCCATAGCCACATACGTTGGAATGTCCTCGACCACGTTGAGCAGAATGATCTCGCCCCCCGTATCGAGCAATGTGGCGGCCTTGCGAAAGGTCATTTCGCCATCCCCCAGCGCGCCGATTTCAATAGCGACAACGATCTTCCTGTACATTAAGGCGCTCCTCTTCGGCGTTCGGTGGGAACACATATCTCTCAGAAAATAGATAAGGCGCTTTGATCAAGATCAAGTCCGGTACGTGCGAGGTCGTCAACGGATGTCGAACGCTTCATCGTCAAAAACTGACCTTCTGTGAACAATCGAAATCCGCCATATAGAAGTCAAGTACAGCGGCCAAAGTGGACCTCAGTGACAATGGATCGGCGAAAGTTCCTTGGCATCGCTACGGGCAGCGCTCTCGCTGCCACCGCCGGTACGCCTTCTACGACCAGGGCAGGAGACACCCGCATGACAACCACCGAGACGTCCTACGCGCTGACGCGTCCTGCCTATGTCGATCACTCGCATCTAGTCGTCACCGACCTTTCGCTGGTCTCCAGTTTCTACAAGTCGATGCTGGGCCTCAGGGTCATCGAGAAGACCGGCAGCGGTGAAGTGCTCGGCGTCAACGGCAAGCCACTCCTGACGCTGACGACGGGCAAGGATGTCCGGGTTGCGCCGGCCAATGCCGCCGGCCTCTTCCATACCGCGTTCCTGATGCCCGACCGCACCGAGCTTGCGCGCTGGTTGCGCCATGCCGCGCACAACAATGTCGTGCTCGATGGCGCTTCGGACCATCTCGTCAGCGAGGCGATCTATTTATCCGACCCCGAAGGCAACGGCATCGAGATCTACGCCGACCGGCCGCACGAGCAGTGGAAGTTTCATCAGGACGGCCAGGTCGAAATGGCAACGCTGCGCCTCGATCTGCAGGCGCTCCATGATAGCGCGCCGGAGAACTCCTGGAAAGGCATGGCCGATGGCACCGCGATCGGCCATATCCATCTGCAAGTCGGCGACATTCCCGAAGCAGACACCTTTTATCGCGATGTCCTCGGCCTCAAATTGATGGCGCGCTATCCCGGTGCGAGCTTCTTTGCCACCGGCGACTACCATCATCATGTCGCCACCAACATCTGGAACAGCCGAGGTGCCGGCGCCCGAACCGGCGGCATGACCGGCCTTTCGGACTACGCAATCCGCTTCAACGATATCGCAATGCTGGATAAGGCCATCGCCAAGCTCGACGAGCTCGAGATCAACAGCGAGAAGCGCGACGGCGGCGTGTTTCTGAGAGACCCCTGGGGCATCGGCCTGACGCTTTCGGCCTGAGATAGCGGCAGAGCGCAGGCTGTTCGATTGGTCAACTCCAGCCCACGGAACCGGAACGCATATCGCGCGTTGTGGTTTCGAAGCAATGGGCTTCCGGGGAACCTTTCATTCATGGGCATCGCCACTGGCATTCGGAAACACGCCACCAAGTTGGCGATCGGCGAACGTCACGTCAGCAGCTGGGCCGCGAAGCTCAGTGAAGCGACCGAAGAGTTGCCACAGGCGCCGATGCGCCGGGTCGAGAAGGATGGGCTGGATATCAGCACGGCCTGGGCGATCATCGGCATCTTCACCATTCTCGGCCTTTCTGCTGTCTATATGATGTCGCTGATCCTCATTCCGCTAACGCTGGCTATCGTCGTGGGCATGATCCTCGGCATGCTGGCCGAGAAGCTCAGCAAGCTCGGCGTGCCGCGCATCACCAATGCCGTCATCCTGTCGTCGGCCGTGGCGCTGGTCATCTTTCTCGTTGCCAGTTCGCTCGCCGGCCCGCTGTCGACGCTTGCCAACGAGGGACCGGCGTTTTTCGAGACGACCCTGAACCGGCTTATGCCCTATCTCGAGCGGATCCGTTGGCTGCATATCACGCCGCAAACATTCCAGGGCGGCCCGATGTCGGCAGACAAGCTGCTGGAGAACACGGGCAACATCCTGCACGTGGTCTCGGCGAACCTGACGCCTGCGCTCATTCAGGCACTGATCTTCTTTGCGGCGCTGCTGCTGTTCCTGGCGGGGCGCGTCAATCTGCGCAAATCGATCATTATGGTGTTCAGGACACGGCCGCAGCGGCTTGCCGCCATTCGCGTCATCAACGGGGTGGAACAGGTTCTCGGCTTCTATTTTGCCACTGCATCCCTGATCTACGTCTGCCTCGGCGTTGTTATGACTGCCATCGCCTACTTCGGCGGCCTCTCCTCGCCTGTTTTATGGGGTTTCTTCGCATTCCTTTCGAGCTTCGTTCCCTATCTCGGCATCACGATGATGACGCTTGCCATCGCGATTGCCGGCATCCTTACTCATGACAGCCTGCTGTTCGGACTTATCCCCGCGGCAGCCTTCTTTTCCGTCCACCTGATCATGGAGAATCTGATCTTCCCGGCGGTGATGGGGAGGCGGCTCGAAATCAACCCGTTCGTGGTGTTCCTGGCGATACTGTTCTGGACGTGGATGTGGGGCGCTGTCGGCGCGATGCTCGCTCTACCGCTGTCGTTGATCGTCATGACCATCATCGATGAACTGTTCATCGAGGAAAAGGTGCAGCCGCAGCTGCCGAAAGAGTGAAGGTAACACCCGTCCAATGGCCGAAATCGATCTTCAAGACTCCAGCCACGACCGCCTGACGAACGGAATGTCCCCTTGGGGTCAGCAGGGTGTCAGACCCAGCTATGGACCGCTTGAGAACAACATCAAGGTGGACGCGCTGGTGATCGGCGGCGGCATTACGGGCGCTCTGATGGGGCAACATCTTGCCGAGCGCGGCCTATCCGTCGCCATCGTCGATCGCGAAGAGCCGGGGCTTGGCAGCACCGCCGCTAGCACGGCGATGCTGCAATGGGAGATCGACCGGACGCTCAGCGAACTCGAACGTCTCTATGGCTTCGAGCGCGCCGTCGGCGTGTACCGGCGCAGCGCCGCCGCCGTTGCCGGCCTTGCCAAGTTGATTGCCGCCCACCGCATTCCCTGCCATTTCCGACCACGGCAATCGCTGTTTCTCACCAGCAATCAGGAAGGCGCGCGTGATCTTCTGACCGAAGTCGAGCTTCGCCGTCGTGCCGGCCTGCCAAGCACCTATCTGGAGCATTGCGATCTCTTCACTGAATTCGAACTCGACCGCGACGCAGGCATCCTGTCGCGCGGCTCGGCGGAGGCCGATCCGCTGCTTCTCACCTGGGCATTGCTGGGGATCGCGCTGCAGCAGGGCGCGCGCCTCGTCAGCGCCTCGGTGGAGAGCCTTCACAGCGAAGGAGGCCGCGTCACAGCGGAAACCGATCGTTCCTTCGTGATCGAGGCAAAGGCCGCCGTGCTGGCGACCGGCTACACGCTGCCGGGAATGGAGATGCCGAAGTTGCACCGCCCGACCTCCAGCTGGGCGCTCGCCACCGTGCCCCAGGACCCGGGGACGCTGTGGCGCGACCAGGCTCTGATCTGGGAGGACAGTAACCCCTACCTCTACATGCGCACGACGCCCGATGGCCGCATCGTCGCCGGCGGCGAGGACGACGACACGGTCGATCCCGCGACCCGGAACAGCAAGCTGCCGCACAAGATCATGGCCGTCAGGGAAAAGATGAAGCGGTTGTGGCCGAAGGCGGATACGCGCGTTGCCAATGCCTGGTGCGGGACCTTCGGCGAAACCGTCGACGGGCTGCCGCTGATCGGGCCGGTTCCCTCTCTGCCGCACGTCTACGGCGCCTACGGATACGGCGGCAACGGCATCACTTTCTCCTATCTCGCCGCGCAGATGATCGGCGCCTTGATTGCCGGCGGATACAGGGAGTGGTTCGACGATTTCGCGATCGATCGCGACGTGCCCGGCCTCAAGAGTTTCGCTGCGCTCGAGCTCGGTGGCGCCGACGCTCTGAGCTAGATTTTCGTTCACCCAATTTTCATTCACTCCGTCGTCTGGTCGTCGCCGGTGTCCTCGACATCCTGCAGCCGGACGAACTCCGTGCCTTTCGCCTTCAGGTCGACGATGGCTTTTGCGACACCCTCGCCTGCCGCGTGAGTCGGCTGGTTGATATGGGAAATCACCACATCGCCGTCCCTGGCGGCCGCGATCCGCTTTTCGGTCACGGCAGCACCAAGCAGCGAGCCGCCGTCGCCATTCACGGAGTAACCGGCGATGCGATACCCCATGGAGCGGATCTGGGCGATCGAGGAGCGATCGTATTTGGCGGTTGAGCCGCGGAACCAGCGCGGCGATGCAATGCCAGCCGCCAGCATCGCATCGACGCCGCCCTGCACCTCCTGGCGAACCGCTTCGGGAGAACCGGCAGATGCAATGCCATAGATCGACACCGGCTTGTCGACCGCCGGAATATGGTTCTGGCCGTGGTTTTCCAGTTCGAAGAGGTCGGCGTTCTGCAGGAAGACCTGAAGCGCCCGCGGATTGTGTTTCAGCCAGCGCGCCGTGACGAAAACAGTCGCCGGGATACGCTCGCTGACCAGAACGGACAGGATGCGGTCATCGGCCTTGCCCATACACGCATCGAAGGTCAGTGCGACGCGGGCATGGCCCTTGAGGCCCGACCGCGCAATGCGCAGATGCGGCTCGACCAGCTTCGGTGCGATCGCCTTCTGCACGGGCGCCGTAGCGGCGAGAGCCTCCGGCACTGCAACGGGAACCTCGGCCGCAGAGACGGCTGAGATGGAGGCTGCAAGCAGCGCGGGAGCAAGAAGCGTGCGGATCATGGGACGTAAGTTTCTACTATTTCAATGAAGGAATTCTATGCGCACTGGCGAAGGGCGGCGATGCCGCCTGATGCCGCTCATCCTCTTATCCTCATTCCTTCGCTCGTCACAGCAATCCAGGTCCTTGGGCGTGAAAGACCGCATATCCCTTTTATTCAATCACCGCGCAGACGCGCGGTCGCTGGCTTCCTGTAACAAGCACAGGAGTGAGGGAGAGGTCTGCGTCAATCATAGAGATAGTACTTGGTCCACTTTTCGCGCGGCACCTTCGCGCCAATCGTGTACTGCAGTTCGCGCACGTTCATGTGCTGCGGGCCGGTGACGCAGCTGTAGGAGAGGTGATACCAATCGCCCTTGCTGCGGAAAACGGCGCCGGGGGCTTCGAGCTTGTCGTCGTCGGCGACAGGATCCTTGAAGGTGTAGGCGATCACCTTGTCGGGCTTGAAGCCGGTTTCATCCTTGTTGATTCGGCTCATCGCCTCGGTGTCACAGCTCTGTTCGAGCCGGGTCGAGGGGTCGAGCTTCTCGAGTTGCTTCTTGATCGCGGGATCGACTGCAAAGGCGGGCGCCGCAAGGCTGAGAACAGACAGAAGCAAGACGATACGTTTTGGCATTACCGAGAAATTCCTTTGCATCCTTGTTCGGGAACGCGACATCGTCCGCGTTGAACAGAGCGGCGAACGATGGCAAAATTCCGCGCGACGGTAGCGGACATTGTTAAACAATGTGGTGACATCAAGGCAACGTGAGCAATCCTTCGATTTCGCGTGGCGCGCTGTCGAAGCAGCCGTCAGAGCTTGATCCGGCGCTGTTGCACCTCTATCTCTTGCGCAGCTGAATTCCCACCCGGAGCATTCCTTGTCTGTCTTCAACATTCTGCCGACCCCGCCCGCAGCTCCCAAGAAGCCGCTCTCCGACACGCGCCACGGCATCACCCGCACGGACGATTATGGCTGGCTGCGCGCCGACAACTGGCAGGCGATGTTCAAGGATCCGTCGATCCTCGACCCCGAGATCCGCAAGCATCTGGAGGCCGAGAACGTCTACATGAACGCGGCCATGGAAGACACCAAGCCGTTGCAGAAGACGCTGTTTGCAGAGATGCGCGGCCGCATCAAGGAAGACGACAGCTCGGTGCCGATGAAGGACGGCGATTACGCCTACGGTACCTTCTTCGTGACCGGTGGCGAGCAGCCGCGCTATTTCCGCATTCCGCGCGACGGGGACGTCAAGGACGAGACCCTGCGCACCGTGCTTCTCGACGGCGACAAGGAAGCGGCCGGCAAGGCCTATTTCCGGCTGGCTGGCATCGATCATTCCACTGATCACAATCGCGGCATCTGGGGCTATGACGATAAGGGTTCGGAATTCTACACCCTGAAGGTTCGCGACCTCCGGACCGGCGAGGACATGACCGACGTCATCGAGAACACCGGCGGCGGTGGCGCCTGGGCGCCCGACGGCAAGAGCTTCTTCTATTCGGCGCTGGACGAGAACCATCGCCCCTCGAAGATATTTCACCACATCATCGGCACCCCGCAATTCGAAGACCGTCTGGTCTACGAGGAGGAGGATGCGGGCTTCTTCATGGGCGTCGGCGGCTCGCTGCTCGACGACTTCATCTACATCGACATCCACGACCACGAGACGTCAGAATACCGGATTTTGTCGACCAAGGACCTGAAGGCCGAGCCGAAGCTCGTCGCCGTCCGCGAAGAAGGCATCGAGTATTCGCTGACCGAAGGCGGCGATGTGTTCTACATCCTCACCAACGACGGAGACGCCAAGGATTTCAAGATCGTCGAAGCGCCGGTTGAAAATCCTGGCAAGGAAAACTGGCGCGAGGTGGTGCCGCACAAACCCGGCACGCTTATCATCAGCCACATGGCCTGCGCCCGCCACCTGCTCTGGCTGGAGCGCAAGGACGGCCTGCCACAGATCATGATCCGCGATCGCCAGACGGGTGAGGAGCATGCCATCGCCTTCGCCGAGGAGGCCTATTCGCTCGGCCTGCAGGGTGCTGCGGAATACGACAGCGATGTCATCCGCTTCTCCTACTCCTCGATGACGACGCCCTCGCAGCTTTACGACTACAACATGGTGACGCGCGAGCGCACGCTGCTGAAGACGCAGGAAGTACCCTCCGGCCACAATCCCGACGACTACGTCACCCGCCGCGTGTTTGCGCCGGGTTGGGACGGCGTCGAGGTGCCAGTCACCCTGCTCTATCGCAAGGATACGCCGCTCGACGGTTCGGCGCCCTGCCTGCTCTACGGCTACGGCGCCTACGGGGTCACCATCCCGGCCGGCTTCAATACCAATTGCCTGTCGCTCGTCGACCGTGGCTTCGTCTATGCCATCGCCCATATCCGCGGCGGCAAGGACAAGGGCTTTGCCTGGTACGAAGACGGCAAGCTGGAGAAGAAGACCAACACCTTCAAGGACTTCATCGCAGCGGCCGATTACCTGAATCAGGAGAAGTTCACCTCATACAAGAATATCATCGCCGAGGGCGGATCGGCCGGCGGCATGCTGATGGGCGCCATCTCCAATATGGCGCCGGAGAAGTTCGCCGGCGTCATCGCCGCCGTTCCCTTCGTGGACGTCCTGAACACCATGCTCGACGACACCCTGCCGCTGACCCCGCCGGAATGGCCGGAATGGGGCAACCCCATCGACAGCCGGGAAGAATACGAGCACATCGCAACCTACTCGCCCTATGACAACGTGGGCGCCAAGCCCTACCCGCCGATCCTGGCGCTCGGCGGCCTCACCGATCCGCGGGTTACCTATTGGGAACCGGCGAAGTGGGTCGCAAAGCTGCGCGAGAAGACCACCGGCGAAGCACCAATCCTTCTGAAGACCAACATGGACGCCGGGCACGGCGGGGCGTCCGGCCGTTTCCAGCGGCTGGAAGAGATCGCCTTCGAGTACGCGTTTGCGATCAAGGTTGTCGGGAAGGTTTAAGGCGGGAAGGGCGCGGTTGTTATCCTTCGCTGACGCTCAGGACGTTCATCGCCTGCGCTCTTCAACCCCTTATCCGCCCTCCGGCCACCTTCACCCCACTGGGGAGAAGAGAGCTGTAAAAACACTTGCGGTTGGTTGCCTGCTCTTCTCGGGGAAAGGTGGGGGCAGGCGAAAGAGCGAGCGACGGATACTGCCGTAGACAAAGAGGGTTGGAGGAGAGGATGCCCGTTCACATCGCACTTCTGCGCGCCATCAACGTTGGCGGCACCGGCAAGCTCGGAATGGAGGAGCTGAAGTCGATCTGCGAGGCGCTCGGCTTTGCTGACGTCAAGACCTACATCCAGAGCGGCAACGTGCTGTTTCGCTCTGACGATGCAGAAGCGGAGGTCGAACGCCAACTGGACGAAGCCCTCGGCAAGGTGCTCGGCAAAAAGCCGGGCGTGATGGTGCGCAGCCGCAGGCAACTCGAGGCGATCGTTGCAAATGCGCCCTTCCCCGACGCCAGACCAAACTACCTGCTCATCAGCTTTTTGGCCGTGGAGGCGCCCGCGGATGCGCTCGACAAGATGGTCGCCCCGGACAGCGAGGAAGCCGTTGTCGCCGGGCGGGAGGTCTACGTGTATTTCCCCATCGGTGCGGGCCAGTCAAAGTTCAAGCTGCCGGCGCTCAAATCAGGAACGGCCCGCAACCTCAACACGGTTCGCAAGCTCGCCGAGATGGCGGCAGCGATGGAAGACGCGAGCTAGAATTCAGGTCAGCTGACGCGGCAGCCGAAGCTCTTTGAAATCGGTGCGTCTGCCCCACTGGCCGACAATCCGACATTCGACCTTCGGATGATGGTCTGAAATGGGAACCGATGCCTCAGTGCCCGTCGTGCGCAGGCTGATGGGCAGCATGGCCACTGATCTCGGATCCAGCGTTGCGGGAGAAGCGAAGGTTCCAGAAAGTCGCGGTGATCGAGATCGCCGTTACGAAGAGGAAGGCCGCAGAGAAATCATGGAGTTGAGGCGTTTCGCTGCCGTTGAACGACATCGACGCGTGCAGCGCGAGCGCGCCGACGCAGATGCCGAGCGACAGCATCAGCTGCTGGAACGTTGTATAGAAGCTGGTGGCCGAACTCATGCGGTCGCGGTCGATCTCGTCATAGGCGACGGTGTTGTAGGCCGTGAACTGGAACGACATGAAGAAGCCACACATGACCAAGACCGCGAAGATCAGCGTCAGCGGCCAGTCGGGACGGAAGGCGGCGCAGAGCCCATAGCCGAAGGTTGCGATGACGCCGTTGGCAATCAGCGCGTTGCGGAAGCCGAAGCGGCGCAGCACTCTCGGCGCGAAGGCCTTCATCGCCATCGAGCCGATCGCAGCCGCGGTGACCAACTGGCCGGCCTTGGCCGCCGACAGACCGAAGCCGAGCTGGAAATAGAGCGGCAGCAGGAAGGGCTGCGCACCCTGCGTGATGCGCGTCAGGGAGCCGGCGATGACCGACGTTCCGAAGCTCGGCACCTTCATCAGCGAAAAGTCCATGATCGGCGACGGGTGACGCCTCGCGTGGCGGAGATAGGCGATGCCGAAAAGCAGACCGACGGCAATCAGAAAAAGCGAGAAGACGCCTTCTCCCGGGCGGCTCGAGGTTTCGAAGCCGAAGAGAAGCGAGCCGAGCGAGATGCCCGACAGGATGAAGCCTATGGTGTCGAACGGTCCCCTTGCCTCGCCCTTGAAATCCTCGATGAAGATAGAGACCAGGGTAAAGCCGATGATGCCGATCGGCACGTTGATGTAGAAGATCCACCGCCAGTCGAGATAGGTGACGATCAATCCGCCGACCGGTGGGCCGAGGATCGGGCCGATCAGGGCCGGTACGAGCAGCCACGACATGGCGTTGACCATGTCCTTGCGATCGACGCTGCGCAGCAGAACGAGACGGCCGACCGGCAGCATCATAGCGCCGCCGAGACCCTGCAGCAGGCGGGCCAGCACCAGGCAGAAGAGATTGGGCGACAGCGCGCAGAAGACAGAACCGGCGATGAAGACGGCGATCGCCGAGCGGAAGACCGTGCGGGAACCGAACCGATCGGCGATCAGGCCGCTTGCGGGGATGAAGATCGCGAGGCTGAGCAGATAGGAGGTGAGCACGATGCTCATCGACGGCGCGCTGACCCCGAAATCGCGCGCCATGGTGGGAAGCGCTGTCGCAAGCACCGTGGCGTCGAGCTGCTCCATGAACATGGCGCTCGCAACGATCATTGCAGTCACGCGGAAATTAGGCTGGCGGCGCCCGATGGCAGCCGCCTGATAGATCTGATCCGACATCGTCAGGGATCACTCGCAATGGCGCGGCCGGCGCGGAAGCGATGGCCGCGATATGGTATGGCGTGATGCCAAAGGGGGATTACATCTTTGTATACGCCAGCAAATGTGGTAGCGTTATGCTTTTACGGAAGGGCAGCCGTGCCTTAAGAGAAGGGCTGGGCACACCGGGCGTGGTCCGCTGCAGCGACGTGGAATACCTCCTATTCCCAAATTGTTTTCCCGCGACCGCAGGTTCAAACTCGGTTTGCTGCTGAGTGAGGGCCTCGCGATACCGCCGGCTTGGAGAACGATGGAGGCACACATGCGCCTGTTCGTCATTGCGGTGGCTTTAACCGGCCTGCCTTCGGGTGTCGCTCAGGCCTACCAGAAGTGCGGCGGCAGTCCTACGGTCAATGTCGACTGGGAAAGGTCGGTCATTAGCGTCAACGGCGTCTCCTTCCAGATGAGAAGTCAGAGACTGGGTAAGAAGAGCTCGAGGCTGGTCGGCCACGACATGGTTTTTGTGCGAAGCCCGGGCAACAACGTGCTTATCCGCAATGGCGGCAGCATACACTACAGCTGCACGAAGGCTGAGGGCGTGCTGCAAAACGCAAGCATCGTCCCCTACACCCCTAACAAGGTCCTCAAGTCCGCTGCACCTGCCGACTTCAGTGTCCATGACAACGGCAGTGGGGCGCAATCTTCCTCGGGTGACCGTCGCGGCAACGGCGGAGGTGGGCGCAGCGGCGGGCGTGGCGGTGGTGGCGGTGGCGGCGGTGGCGGTGGTGGTGGTGGCGGCGGTGGTGGTGGCAACCGATAATCCGCACCAGGCGGGCACTTTCGCCTCAAGCACCTTTCAAGCGCTTGCGTCTGCCATGCTAGAACCCTACCTAGAACGTATGACCATGGCTCTGAACGCATCGACCCCGCGGCCCTTCGCCTTCGACAACAGCTACGCGCGGTTGCCGCAGCACTTTTTTGTGCGGCAGGCACCTTCGCAGGCAACCGAGCCGTGGCTGATCAAGATGAACGAGCCGCTGGCGGCCGAGCTCGGCCTTGATGTCGAAGTGTTGAACCGCGACGGTGCGGCGATCTTTTCCGGTAACCTCATTCCTGAAGGCGCCGATCCGCTGGCGATGGCCTATGCGGGGCACCAGTTCGGCGGCTTCGTGCCGCAGCTTGGAGACGGGCGGGCGCTCCTGCTCGGCGAGGTGATCGACCGAGATGGCCAGCGACGCGACATCCAGCTGAAGGGCGCCGGACAGACGCCCTTTTCCCGCAACGGCGACGGTCGCGCGGCGCTAGGGCCAGTTCTTCGGGAATACATCGTCAGCGAGGCGATGTATGCTCTCGGCGTGCCCGCCACGCGGGCGCTGGCGGCCGTTTCAACCGGCCAGCCGGTTTATCGCGAGCATGTGCTGCCCGGCGCCGTGTTCACGCGCGTTGCCGCAAGCCACATCCGCGTCGGCACGTTCCAGTTCTTTGCCGCGCGCGACGACGCCGATGCCGTCAAGGCACTCGCCGACTACGTCATTGATCGGCACTACCCGGACCTGAAGGAGGCTGCAAATCCGTATCTTGGTCTGTTTGAGGCAGTATGCGAGAGGCAGGCGGCGCTGATCGCCAGATGGTTGCATATCGGCTTCATCCACGGCGTGATGAACACCGACAACATGACGATATCGGGCGAGACGATCGATTTCGGCCCCTGCGCCTTCATGGATACATACGATCCGGCGACGGTCTTCTCCTCGATCGACCAGCGCGGCCGCTATGCCTACGCCAACCAACCCGGCATCGGGCAATGGAACCTGGCACGGCTCGGCGAAACGCTGCTGCCTTTATTCGAGCATAATACCGAGAAGGGGCTGGAGGCGGCCAATATCGTGCTCAAGGATTACGGCGAGCGCTTCCAGATCCATTGGCTGCGCGGGATGCGGGAGAAGATCGGGCTCGCGTCCGTGGAGGACGGCGATCTCGACCTCGTCCAGTCGCTGCTGGCGCTGATGCAGGCGCATCAGGCCGACTTTACGCTGACCTTCCGGCGCCTCGCCCATCTTGCCGCCGACGCGAGTGCCGAGCCGGCCTTCCTGGCAACCTTCCGGGACCCGGCTGCGGCGAGCGAATGGCTTGTGCGCTGGTACGAGCGGCTGGCTGCCGAGCTGCGGCCCGCGGCCGAACGCGCGGCGGCTATGCTCGGCGTCAATCCTGCCTTCATCCCCCGCAACCACCGCATAGAGCAGGCCATTGCCACGGCCGTCGAGGAGGGCGATTTCTCGCTCTTCGAAGCACTGCTGACGGTCCTCTCCAGCCCCTACGAAGAGCAGCCCGCCTTTGCCGCCTACATGGAGCCGCCGAAGCCGGAGGAACGCGTGCTGCAGACCTTCTGCGGCACGTGACGCTCCAGGTGCGCGCTCGACCTCTGCGACCCGGCGGGCGCGAATGACGGCGATCTCCCGGCGATCTCCGGCTTGCGGCAAGTGACGAGGTGATCACCTGGGCGAAACGACGCAGCGGCGAGTGACGGGCACGCCGACCAGGCTGTCTCCCAACCGATCAGCCCTGCGACAATTGCGGCAGTTGAAAGGCAGAAAACCCGCTCTATGTGGTTGAGAATGCTAGCGACGACAACTCTTTGCCGTATTTTCGCCAGCGTTCACAATTCCTTCCCGAGCCTTCGGGAGCCCTGCACGCGCTCAAGTGTCCGAGTGCAGTTTTCAGCGGGAGAAATCCATAGTGGCGATCGTCATTACCTCGTTGCTTTTCATGCTCATCGGATTGGCGCTGTGCGGCGGCGGGCTTTGGCTCGTGATGCTCGGCGGCAACTACTTCTATCTCTTCGCGGGCGTCATGTTCCTGCTGACAGCCATCCTGCTTTTGATGCGAAAAGCCTCCGCCTTGTGGTTCTACGCCGTGCTGGTTGTCGCCGCCCTCGTCTGGGCAATCTGGGAGGTCGGGTTCGACTGGTGGCAACTCGGGCCTCGCGGCGGCCTGATCATTCTGCTCGGCCTGTGGCTGCTGACACCATGGATCCGCCGGCCTCTCGGCTTCCTGAGCCCGACCGGCACCTCCTACGGTGCAAACCCGTGGCCGCTTGCCATACCGGTGTTGACGGCGATCGCGGTGGCCGGGTTCTCCATGACAACCACCCCGCACGACCAGACGGGCAAACTGCCGACCGAGATCACCGGCACGCCGACCTTCGGCGGAACGGTGACCGACGGCGAGTGGCATCAGTACGGCCGCACGCCCTTCGGCCAGCGCTATTCGCCGCTTGAACAGATCAACGTCAGCAACGTCAAGGATCTGAAGGAGGCGTGGCGCTACCAGACCGGCGACGTAAAACGGCCCGACGACGTAGGCGAGACCACCTACCAGGTCACGCCGCTGAAGATTGGCGATACGCTCTACCTCTGCACGCCGCACAACTGGGCGATCGCGCTCGACACCACGACCGGCAAGGAAAAATGGAAATACGACGCCAACTCCGGCATGAACCCGGACCGGCAGCACCAGACCTGCCGCGGCGTGACCTACTACCATGACACGGCGGCGGCCGGCGGCGCGCCCTGCGTGGACCGTATCTATCTCCCGACATCGGATGCCCGCCTGATCGCTCTCGACGCACTGGACGGCAAGGTCTGCACGAGCTTTGCCGACCAGGGCGTGCTGCATCTCGAAAAGGGGATGAAATACAATCCGGCCGGCTATTACTATTCCACCTCGCCGCCGGTCGCAGTCGCCGGCAAGCTGATCGTCGGCGGCGCCGTCAACGACAACTACTCGACGCACGAACAGTCCGGCGTGATCCGCGCCTTTGACATCAATACGGGCGAACTGATCTGGAACTGGGATTCCGGCAACCCCGATGTGACGACGCCGCTCCCCGAGGGGCAGACCTATACGACGAACTCGCCGAACAGTTGGTCCGTCCTCAGCGTCGACGACGGGCTCGGCATGGTCTACGTGCCGCTCGGCAATCAGGTGCCCGACCAGCTCGGCATGGGCCGTAGCGAAAATGTCGAGAAGTTTTCCTCATCGATCGTTGCGCTGGACATCGGTACCGGGCAGCTGAAATGGGTGCAGCAGTTCGTGCACCACGACCTCTGGGACATGGACGTCCCGGCCCAGCCGGTGCTCTTCGACATGAAAAAAGCCGACGGCACGGTCGTTCCGGCACTCGTCGGCTCCACCAAGCAGGGCGATATCTACCTGCTCGACCGCCGCAACGGCGAGGCGATCATTCCCTTCAAGGAGATTCCCGCCCCAGGCGGTGCAATCCCGGAAGATCACACATCACCGACCCAGCCGATCTCCGACCTCACCTTCTCTCCACCGCCACTGCAGGAAAAGGACATGTGGGGCGTGTCTCTGTTCGATCAGCTCGCCTGCCGCATCCAGTTCCACCGTTACAAGTACGAGGGGCGCTATACGCCACCATCGCTTGTCGGCTCAATCATCTATCCCGGCAACTTCGGCACCTTCAACTGGGGCAGTGTGGCCGTCGATCCCGAGCGGCAGATCATGTTCGCCATGCCGACCTATCTGGCCTTCACCTCGCGCCTTGTGCCGGCGGCCGACATCCCGCCGAAAGGACAGGACGAGAAAGGCAGCGAACAGGGCCTGAACCGCAATGACGGCGCACCTTACGGTGTTTTTATGGGACCGTTCCTCGGACCGCTGAATATCCCTTGCCAGGCGCCGCCATGGGGATATGTGGCGGGTGTCGATCTGCGAACCGGCAAGACCGTCTACAAGCTCAAGAACGGCACGGTCCACGACATGACACCCCTTCCCCTGCCCTTCAAGGTCGGCGTGCCCGGCATCGGCGGCCCGATGCTGACCAGGGGCGGCGTCGCATTCCTCGGCGCTGCGGTCGATAACTATCTGCGCGCCTACGATGTGAGCAACGGCAACCAGCTCTGGCAGGCGCGTCTCCCAGCCGGAGGCCAGGCGACGCCTATGACCTACACGACGAGCGACAACAAGCAGTATGTGGTGATGGTCGCAGGCGGTCATGGCTCGATCGGAACCAAGCCGGGCGACTACGTCATCGCCTATACGTTGCCCTGAACGGTCACTCTGCCGAAACAACAGAATGGCCGACAAAGCGCGGCCATTTCAACTTCAGGGCGCAAGGTTGACACAGGCTCGCGGCGCACCGGTCTGCTTGGCCAATCCGGCCAGCGAAACAAGCAACAGGCTCACGACGTGCAAAGCGGCGTCCGTCAAAGCGGCACGGCACTTGAGCCCAGCACGACGCCGCCCTCCATCTCCAGCACCATGTGGGCCTTGCAGAGCAGCCGCCGCCAATCGGTCAGCGGCCACGACAACGCCAAGGCGCACCATAACGCCGTCATCAGCGAGTTCTCGGAGCTTGCCAACATGACGCCTGCGGAGCGCGTCCGCGCCCAGATGCTGGAGCGGCTGGGCCTTACCGAAGACGACCTGGAGGGCATGCCGAAGGAAGTACGCGAGTCGATCGAAAAGCAGATCGCCGACGAGATCAAGAAGCAGCTGACGGGTGTCGACGACAAGAGCACCGACGACGAAGCAAGCGTCATAACGGCCTGAACGACTTCAGAGATTGATTCACATAGATACGGCGAAGATTCACGTTTCCGCCGTATGCTGTTGAACCGGAGCGTTTATCTGGTCGCAGCGGGTGTGCAACGCGATCAGGCTGGGGGGTCTCTTTTGGTGCACGGCATTGACGGTGGACTGCGGCCTCGATCCTCGCAGAGACTGTCGATAAACGCCTTGTCGGCAACGCCACCCCGCGTTTGACAGCTGCGCGCGCGGAGTGCCCGGCCAAATGCCAATCCCTGCTGTCACCACCGATCCCGCCCCTGCTCGTGTTCTGGCGTATGATTTTACCTTGCCGTTTCCGCCTTTTCTCCCGTCGTGGACTTTTCGCCGTCGTCGGCACTCCCGTGGAGCGGCATTTCAGATTCCTCCGTGATGCCGGTATGATAGTCGAAGCGGAACTCGTTCGCTAACGCTGCCATTTCACACCATTTCCGTGACGATCCGGCCGACTTCGGCGAAGATCGGGTTGATTTCGGACACCGGCACCTGCGCTTCGGCGACATAGGTCGTGACCAGCACCGGGCCGTGCCCAGGGGGCCATGCGATGGCGATGTCGGCGGCCGTTCCGTTGTTGCCGGTTCCGGTCTTGTCACCGATTTTCCAGCTGTCGGGAAGGCCGGCGCGCAGGCGCGACGCGCCTGTGGTACTTGCGACCATCCATTCGATCAGCGTCTTCTGAGACGGCTCCGACAGCACGGAACCGAGCGCCAGATTGCCAAGCGTGTCGAGCATGGCATCGGGCGTCGTGGTATCACGCTGATCGCCTTTCTTCGCCTCGTTGAGATCGGTCTCCCAGCGGTCGAGCCGGGTGGAGCCGTCGCCCAGCGTGCGCAGCCAGGTCGTCAGCTCCTTCGGGCCGCCGAAACTCTCCAGCAGCAGGTTGCCCGCCGTATTGTCGCTAAGGGTGATAGCAGCCTTGCAAAGCTCGCCGACACTCATGCCTTCGCCGCCGACATGCTGTTCTGTTTCCGGCGAGTAACTCACCAGCTTGTCCTTGTCGTAAACGATGCGGCGCTCGAGGTTCTCCTGCCCCTTGTCGGTGCGCGCAAGGACGAGCCCTGCGGCCAGCACCTTGAACGTGCTGCACATGGGAAAGCTCTCGGTCTCGCGGTAACCGAACGAGATGTTCGTCTCCGTATCGATCACCGAAACGCCGATACGACCGCCGATCTGCTTCTCCAAGTTGCCGATTCGACGGTCGATCTCGTCGTCGCTTTCGGCGGCACCCGCGGCGCCCGGCAGGAACAACGCGGGATAAAGCAATGCCGAACCAAGGAGCGTCCGACGACGGATCGAAAAGCGATGCATTAAAAGTCCTCTGCCAGAATCCACGGAGACAGAGCTAGAGGGAGATTGTGGCTCGCTTGCGTCGTATTCAGGCCGCGACCCGAGTTACCTCGACCGTCACGTGCGACAGGCGCCCGAGCGCCGCGAGCTTGCGCTTGTAGAAGGACGGGGCGTGCGGTTCGCTGGTGACGACGGCAATGATCGCCGCATGGTGACCGGGGCCGACCTGCCAGACGTGCAGGTCGGTGATGTGTTCGCGATCGGTCTCGATCGCAGCGCGTATCTCACCGGGAAGATCGCCGCTCTCCGGTACTGTGTCGAGAAGGACGGCGCCGGCCGACTTCATCAGGCTCCAGGACCATTGCGCGATGATGAGCCCCCCGACGATGCCCATCAGCGGATCGAGCCACAGCCAGCCGTAGAGGCTGCCGAGCACAAGGGCCGCGATCGCCAGCATGGAGGTTAGGGCATCGGCGATGACGTGCACATAGGCCGCGCGCATGTTGTTGTCCGGGGCGTGAGGGGCGTGGCTCCAGGCATGATGGTGGGCATGGTCGCCGGCGTGGCTGTGGCCGTGATGGTGGCCATGGTCAGGGGCGTGGTGATGCCCATGACGATGATCGCCCTTGAGCAGCCATGCGCTCGCCAGGTTGACCAGCAGACCGACGACGGCGACGCCAATCGCCTGCGAAAAGCTGATCGGCACCGGATGAGCGAGGCGCAGCACGCTCTCCCAGGCCATCAGCAGCGCGATCAACGCAAGGATGATGGCACTTGCGAAGCCCGCCAGATCGCCGAGCTTGCCGGTGCCGAAGGTGAAGCGCGGATTGTGCGCCTGCCGACGGGCATAGAGATAGGCAACGGCCGATATCAGCATGGCGCTCGCGTGCGTCGACATGTGCCAGCCGTCGGCGACCAGCGCCATGGACCCGTAATAGGTGCCGGCCACGATCTCTGCCACCATCATCGCAGCGGTCAGCGCAATGACCAGCCATACCTGGCGTGCATTGCGGTCGTGATCGGCGCCGAGGAACACGTGGTCGTGGTCCAGTCTTTCGGTCTGCGCACCCATGGCATTACTCCTTCTCAGCAACGCGTCAGCGGATGTAAGTCCGCAGCATTTCCGAAATTTCCTCCACGGCCTCGGCGCGTGCCTTTTCGTCAGCCGCGTGCAGGACATGTTCGTGCAGATGGTCGTCCAACACCTCGCCCGTCAGCCCGTTCAAGGCACCACGGATCGACGCCAGCAGCTGCAGGATTTCGCCGCACGGGCGCTCGGCCTCCAGCGCGCGCTCGACCGCTTCCATCTGGCCCTTCAGACGGTTGACCCGCGCGATCAGCTTCTTCTTGTGAAGTGTGGTGTGAGACATCGTTCTCTTTCCAATAGAATAGGGGGGTATAGTATTTTTACGCAACGATGAAAAGAGCTCTTGCGGACGGCCAGAGCAAGCGGCTTGACAAACGCTTCGTTTGCGCCGAAGTATCCGCCCATGATCAAGAACGCGCCCATCACCTGCACGTATTTTTGGCTGTACCTGTAAAGGGCGGCTGGACAGATCATATTGTCAACAAGCCGCCGTCAGGCGGCTTTGTTGTATCGACAGCGTCCTGACGGCAGAACACCAGATAAGGACGCGAAGGCCATGATTGAAATCGATGACACTGAAATCTCGTTGATCCGCCCTGCGGTGATCAACATCCGTGCCGCCAAGCCGCGTGACCTGCCCGAACTCAACGAGATGATTGCGCTTCTGGCCAAACACCACGGCGACGCGGCAGCATCCACGCCGGAGCAGCTGGAGCGCGACCTGTTCGGCCCCCTTCCCTGGATATCGGCGCTTGTGGCCGAGACTGACGAGGGCCTGATCGGCTACGCCATTCTGGTGCCGCTCTACAGGGCGCTAGAAGGCGCGCGCGGCATGGACCTGCATCATCTCTTCGTCCGCGACGGCCATCGCGGCCACGGCGTCGGCCAGCATCTCGTCAGCCGGTCCCGCGATACGGCCCGCAAAGCCGGCTGCGGATATCTCTCGGTCAGCGCCGCGACGGGCAATGTCCAGGCGCATCGTTTCTATGAGAACATGGAGTTCGTCCCTCGCCCGGTCACCGGCATGCGCTATATGCAAACTTTGGCGTAAAAGCCCGCCTGTCGTTCACTTGTTGGCGAGGGAGAGAACAATGACGCGACTTGCCATAGTGCTCACGGAAGGATTCGCCGATTGGGAGGTGGCGCCGCTGACGGCATCGGCGCGCACCTATTTCAACTTCGACGTGGTGACGGCAACGCTTGAAGGAGCGGAAGTGCGCTCGATGGGCGGCCTGCGCGTATCGCCCGATACGGCGCTGGAAAACCTGCATGCACACGCCTTCGATGCGATCATCCTCTGCGGCGGCACGATCTGGGAAACGGAAAAAGCGCCAGATCTCACACCTGTGGTCGAAGACTTTCTGGCGCATGGCAAGATTGTCGGAGCAATCTGTGGCGCGACATTGGCGCTTGCCAAGGCGGGAGTGCTCAACAAGGCCGCGCACACCAGCAATTCGGTGGATTTCATCGCCGGGGCGCCGGGCTATTCCGGCAAGGCGCACTACAAGGACGGCCCATACGCCGTGCGCGGCGGCAGGATAATCACCGCAGCCGGATCGGCACCGGTGACATTTGCAGCCGAGGTCTACCGGGCCCTGGGGTATGGCGGCGACGAACTCGACCAATACGTCCTGATGTTCGGAGCAGAACACCAGCCGAAGGCCGCCTGATAGCGGCAGGGCCGCGCCTCAGCGCAGCACCGGCTCTCCGTGGAAGCGACGGCGGGACGGCTTGGAGACGCCGAAGCCGACCTCCATCATCAGACGCGGCTTTTCCGTTGCAACAGTTCCCATGTGGAAGCCGAACGGGTCTTCGACGAATCCATGGCCTGCCCTGCCTGTCAGCGTGAGGGGGCTGTCTTTGCCATAGAAATCGTGAATTTCAGCGGCGGGATGGCCGACCAGCAGGGTCAGCTGATGCTTCATCCGCCGCTTGTTGTGGCTGCCCCTGACGTAGACATGCGGCCCGGTGCCGCCGTCGACATCGACCAGATAGAAGAAGAACTTCAACATCCGCCAATCATCGAGATCGAAATGATACTTGTCGAGCGACGCAAGACTCCGGTCTGCCTCGCTCGCCTTGGTCGGAAAACTCCACCAGGTGCGCGTGGTGATGAGGCAGGCCTGCGCGCCCAGATACCGGCGCGCAATCTCCGAGAGCAGGGGATCGCGCTGCACGACGCGCACTGCGGGGCAGTCGAGCGCGCGCTCGAAATGATGTCCGCTCAAGATCGCTCGCCCGAGCCGCTCCTCGGTCGCGCGATGATCGGGAGCGTGAAATTCGATCTTGCGGTCGAAATTGCCAAAGCAGGGCGTGTCGCTTGCAAATGCGGCGATCTCCGCGGTGACTGGTGCCGGCAGTACGAGTGAGGGAAACACCCCGTCCCGCTTCAGAGCCTCGACGGCATCCTCGACATCGACATCCGCAAATATCGTCGGCAGACCTTCGATCGCGCCGTTGCTCGGGCGCGCGGTCAGCCAATGCGCACGCCGACCGGGAATGGTCCGGGCGAGCAGGAACATCAGTAGCCAGGCGGGGTTTTCGCGGATATCCGCCATGTAGGTGGGTATCCGAACAGCCATTCGGCGCAGCTTTCCGCCCTTGCGGGCAACCGCTTCGATGTCGCTGGCTGACGTTACTGATGAGCTGTGCATGCAACTGGGCCTTTCGGAAGACGTTGATCGGTCGTCGTTCGGCACGACCAACAAAAGGCCGTCGGGGCATTCAGTTCATTTAAGAACAATTGAATGTTGCAATGCGGCAATTTTGAGATTTGTCGGACTTAACGGCTCGGCACCGCCTTCAGATAGGCGGCGATCGCCTCCAGATCAGGCTTTGGAAGGTGGGAGATATTCTGCTGCACCTCCGTCATCGAACCGCCGGCGGAATCGAAATCCGGTGTGAAGCCGGTTTCCAAGTAGGTCGCAATATCGCCTTCGCTCCATGTACCCACGGTTTTCGACCCCGGCGTTATGTTGGGTATCCGACCCTGGCCTTCCGGATTGGGGGCACCGGCGAGCCACATATCGGCGGTGAAGCCGCCAAGCGTGCCGCGAGGTGTGTGGCACTCGCCGCAATGCCCGGGTCCCTCGACGAGATACTGCCCGCGCTTCAACTTTTCGTCGTCATTGGCAAGCACGACGCGCGGCTTGTCGTTGAAATAGAGAAATTTCCAGCCGCCGAGCGCAAGCCTGATATTGAACGGGAACGGCAGCTCGTGCGGCGGAGCAACGTTGCCGCTCTTCGGCAACGTCTTGAGGTAGCCGAAGAGATCGTTAACGTCCTTGTCGGTCATGCGGGCGTAGGAACCGTAGGGAAACGAGGGATAAAGGTGCCGGCCGTCGGGCGCCACGCCGCGTTTCATCGCATTGCCGAACTCAGCGAGCGTCCATTCGCCGATGCCGGCCTTTTCATCCGGCGAAATGTTGGGAACATGAAATGTCCCGAACGGGCTCTTCAGCGCCAGACCACCGGAAAGCGTGAGCTTGGCTTCTGCCTGCGCGCCCGGCGCTGCGTGACAGCTGACGCAGCCGCCCGCCCAGAAGACCATCTCGCCGTTCTCGAGGTCGGGCGCACCAAGGTTCGCCCAATGGCTTTGCGGAAAGGGACTGGGGGTGATTATGAAATAGAACGCGGCTCCGCCGATCGCTACGACACCGATGATGCAGAGTAGAAACCGGACAAACCTGCGAACCATGCACCGCTCTCCCATTGCCGATCCAGCGCTTAGACATAAAGCGATCCGCCAGGCCGGCAAGGCCGCAGCGGATCGAAGGCAGGAGGATGAGAGCTGCTATTCCTTCTTGATGCGGTAGATCTGATGACAGCCGCCGCAGCTTGCGCCGAGGACCTTCAGGCCGGCACCGACTCCACCCGCATCGGCCGGAAGCTGTGCCAGAAGCGCGTTGGCATCGGTTCCGAGCTTTGCCGCGCGTGCCTTGAAGTCATCCATGTTTTCCCAAATTTTCGGGCTGGCCTCGGGGTCCTTGGCACTTGTCTCCGTACCCGCCTTGAACTGATCGGGGAAAATCTTGGCTGTTTCCGAGATCGTCGTCAGCGCCACCTTGATGGCTTCGGCATCGTAGGGCTTGTCGCCCTTGGCGATCGCGGCGAGCGCACCGGTGGCACCCCCGACCTTCTTCATCAATGCGACGCGAGCATCATGCGTTCCTTCACCTGCCGCAAAGACCGAGGTCACCCCCATGCCAGCGACGAGAACTGCCGCGGCGATTGCTTTCAGTCTCATGTCTCCACTCCTCTTCGATACCGAGATCTTCGAAGCCCGGCGCTTCGTTCTAACGCCGGCATGATGTCAAATTTATCTCAGGCACGAAGTAACAAGTGGGTGATATCGCTCGCATTTCGGGAATCCGATGGGTTGCGGCCGTCCGGTTCACCCCGGCGCGTGCCACCCGTGCCAGGCGGTGAGAAGCGAAACCGCCATCAGCAACACGCCCGCGGCTCGTCCGACGAGGACGGTTGCCTGCGGATTGGAGATCAGCATCGTCCGGCTTCTCGCAGCGGTGAAGGCCACCGTTCCATAGATCGCTGCCTGCGTGGCCATGGTCATCAGCCCCATGACGATGCCCTGCAACCAGATCGGCCCATAGATCGGCTTCAGGAATTGCGGATAGATCGCGAGCATGAAGAGATAGGCCTTCGGATTGATCAGGCAGGTTACGGCGCCCTGGCGGAAGGCCCGCCAACGGGAGTTGACGCCATCGGCATGGATCGCGCCCACGGTGATGGAACTGCGCAGCAGCGTATTGCCGATCCAGGCCATGTAGGCGGCGCCGGCAAGGAGCAGCGGATTGAACAGCGTCGGCAACAGGCTCGCCAGGATGCCGACGCCGATCGCGCCGTAGAGCGAATGCACCGCGCCGCCGGCCATGATGCCTGCCGTCGCGGCCATGCCGGTGCGCCGGCCGCCGGTCAACGCGTTGGCGAGCACGAAGAGCATATCCATGCCCGGCACTATGATGATGCCGAAGAGAAGCGTGAAGTAGAGCCAGAGGTTTTCGCTATAGGTCATGTCAGTTTGCCGCCATCCAGATCAAGGCCCAATTTGAGGACCTTGTTGATTTTCAATTCGATAGGCGGCTCTATACGAAACTCCAACTGACAGGGTATTGTCAGTAGCGTTGACGACGAGGGCAAAAATGCGCAAGGCCTCACGGCTTTTCGAGATCATCCAGATCCTGCGACTGGCTGGCAGGCCGATGACCGCGGCTGCCATGGCCGAGACGCTTGAGGTGACCGTGCGTTCGATCTATCGCGACATCGCGGCGCTTCAGGCGATGCGGGTGCCGATCGAGGGCGGACGCGGCATCGGCTACATCATGCGGCCGGGCTTCGACCTGCCACCGCTGATGTTTTCGATCGAGGAAATGGAGGCGATCGTATTGTCGCTGGCGCTTCTGGATCGCACCGGCGACGACGAGCTGAAGCAGGCGGCCAGGCGCGTCAACCAGAAGATTGCCGGCGCCGTGCCTGCTCCGCTGCGCCAGGCGATGGAGGGCAAGGCGCTCTATGCCTGGGGATCGGCCGCCCAGTCTCCCGCCGGATTCGATCTGGGTCTTGTCCGCCGCGCGATCCGCCACGAGCAGAAGCTCGCGCTCGCTTATCGCGACGAGCTTGGCCGCAGCACCGAGCGCACGGTGCGGCCGATCGCATTGATCTACTACTCGCGAACCGCCAACATCGTCGCCTGGTGCGAGTTGCGCCAGGCGATCCGCAACTTCCGCAGCGACCGCGTGGAGCGTTGCGGGGCAGCAGAGGAGTACTTCAAGGGTGAAGGCGACCGCTTGCGGGACCTTTGGACGTCCGGTTGGACCGAGCGTGCCGCTGCGCCTTCATCCTGATTTTCAGCGCCGGTCTCAGAGATTGGCACCCCCGGAGACCTCGATGCGCTGGCCGTTGACCCAGCGGTTGTCGTCGGAGAGCAGCGAGGCGATCATCGGGCCGATGTCATCGGGCAATCCGGCGCGGCCGAGCGTGGTCGCATCTGCAACCAGCTTGTTGTACTGCGGGTTGTCGCGCACCAGACCGCCGCTGAAATCCGTTGCGATGGCACCCGGGGCGACGGTGTTCGCCGTGATTCCCCGGGGTCCGAGTTCCTTCGCCAGATATCGGGTGAAGACCTCGATTGCTCCCTTCATCGCGGCGTAGGCTGAAATCCCGGGGACGGTAAAGCGGGCAAGGCCGCTCGACAGGTTGATGATGCGGCCACCGTCGGCGATCAACGGCAGCAGCTTCTGCGTCAGGAAATAGACGCCCTTGAAGTGGACGTTGCACAGCTCGTCGAAGTTCTCTTCCGTCATCTCGGCAATCGGTGCGTGGTGGCCGGATCCGGCATTGTTGACCAAGTAGTCGAAGCGATCGCGACCGAGGCCCTGCAACGCCTGCCTCACCTCTTCGACGAAACCGTCGAAGGACGCGATCCTGCCTGTGTCGAGCTGGATCGCTACCGCCCTCGAACCAAGTGCAGCAACCTCCGCGACTGCGGCGTTGGCTGCTGCCTTATTCGAGCGGTAGGTGAGGATGATCTCGACGCCTCGTTTCGCGAGGTTGATGACCGTGTTTCGTCCGAGGCCGCGACTTCCACCGGTGACGATCGCCAGCTTAATGGTTGTATTCTCTTTTCTTTCAGCAGGCATTTGCATTCTCCTTACGTGAATTCGACAGGATCAGGCTACGCCCGATGACCGCTCCGTTTGAATGCCGGAACTCTCGAATTTCTTGCCTATTCCTCCAACCGCCTTGCGGCTCTGCCCGCGTGATCTAATATCCCCGGTGCCGCGCAGCGCGGTTTGCAGGTGGAGAGCGACAATGCTATCGGCATTGAAAGAAGCGATCACTGAGTACGTCGATGCGCACGGCGGCGGCGACGGGGCGTTTGCAACCGAGGTGCCCGGCTTGGCGCTGACGCGCGCCAGCCGACCCGTCATGCCGCATCATCGCATCTACAGACCGACAATCTGCGTGGTCGTCCAGGGCGCCAAGCAGATCATGACCGGCGACCGCGTGCTCGACTACGGCGAAAACCAGCTGCTGATCGTGACCGTAGAAATCCCTGCGTCCGGGCAGATCGTTTGCGCCAGCCGGGAGCGGCCCTATCTCGGGCTCAACATCGACTTCGATCCTTCCATCATGCGCGAGGTGATGGACGACATGGACAAGCCGCCGAAGCCTTCCGGCGAGGGTGTCGCCGGCGTCTTCGTGCAGGATTTCGACGCGGCGATCGGGGATTGCGTGCGGCGGCTGATCCAGCTCACCGAAACACCCAAGGCAGTCCCCGTGCTTGCCCGTTCCATCATGCGGGAGATCTGCTACTGGCTGCTGATGGGACCGAACGGCAGCGAAATCTGCAAACTCGCCCTGCCCGGCAGCCATACGCGACGCATGACGGACGCGATCTACCTGCTGAGAGAGCATTTCGCCGAGCCCGTGCGGATCGAGCAACTGGCGGCGGTGGCGCGGATGAGTCCCTCGTCCTTCCACCAGCATTTCAAGACGCTGACCTCGATGACGCCGCTGCAGTATCAGAAGCACCTGCGTCTTCTCGAAGCGCGGCGGCTGATGGTTGCCAACGGCGCCAATGTCGCAAGCGCCGCCTACGAGGTTGGTTATGAGAGCGCCTCACAGTTCAGCCGGGAATACACGCGCATGTTTGGCATACCGCCGAAGCGCGACGTCAGCGAGATGAAGGGTCTGGCGATGGTGGCCGCCGCCTAGGATCGCAGCTTCAGCGTCCGGCTCTGCTCGCGGCCGAAACCGCGGATCTCGATGCGATCCGGCCATACCTCGACGATGGCGTAGGTGTTGTCGTTCTCGGTGTCCACCATGCCCTTGAAGTTGACGAAGTGACGGCCGTCGACCTCGCCGTAATTGCCGGCGTGGTAGTGGCCGTTGAAATAGGCGGCGACATGATCGTGGGCCGTCAACAGTTGGATGATGCGCTCGCGATCCCAGGCATCGTGTTCGTTCGGGGGGTAGACCGGGAAGTGATTCATGACGATCACGCGCTCGCCGTCTGTCTTGGCCGCCTCGATCTGACAGCCGAGCCAGGCGAACTGCGCATCGCTGAGCGCGGCGTTCCAGGAATTGGCGTTGATGGCGCCTTCGGCCTGCAACGCGGCAAGCTTCTTAGCGGCGATCTCGCGGTAGACATGGCCTTCCGGCGGCGCGAAGGTGCTGATCTCGTTGCCGTTCAGAACAATGAAACGCCAGCCGTGTCTGATAAAGCTGTAGTAGGGCGAAGGCAGGCCGACACGTGCAGCAACATGTGGGCGGTGCCGTGGCGCAACGGAGAAATCGTGGTTGCCGAGCAGGAAGAAGCTCTCGTGCTTCAAACTCTCGTAGACCGGCAGGATGTCGTCGAAGCTCGCGAAATCGCGATCGATGATGTCGCCGAGCGTCATGACGAAGCTCAGATCCTCACGGTTGAAAACCTCGATCGCATCCGCGAGCTTCGCGAGGCTGTTGGCGTAGTGGCGGTTCATGCCGAAATGCGGCTCGATATCCGCATATTGCGAGTCTGCGATGATGCCGAAGCGGAAAACGGGACTATCGGAACATTGTGTCATGGCGGGCTTATGAGAGCGGTGAGTGACAGCGATGTGACAGGGCGGTTCGTATGTTCATAGCAGCAATGGTTGTGCGAGTGGCCCCTCATCCGACCCTTCGGGCCACCAACCTCGGTCGAGCCACGCGTCCCTGCCCGTCCTTCGGACAAACGAAAACGCCCGGCATTTTGAGGCGCCGGGCGTTCAAACACGTCTCGCTGATGCCGCTTACTTGCTTGCGGCTTCGTAGCGCTCCAGGACGTAGTCCCAGTTGATCAGGCTGTCGACGAAGGCTTCGAGATACTTCGGACGTGCGTTGCGGTAGTCGATGTAATAGGAGTGTTCCCAAACGTCGACGCCGAGGATCGGGGTCGCGCCGTGAACGAGCGGGTTCTCGCCGTTCGGGGTCTTGGAGATCTCGAGCTTGCCATTCTTGACGGAAACCCATGCCCAGCCGGAGCCGAACTGCGTCGTGCCGGCTGCAACGAAATCGGCCTTGAACTTGTCGTAGCCGCCGAGGTCGGAATTGATCGCCGCTTCCAGCTTGCCCGGCAGCTTGTTGCCGCCGCCGCCCTTCTTCATCCACTTCCAGAAATGGACGTGGTTGTAGTGCTGGGCTGCATTGTTGAAGAGGCCGGCATTGGTGCCGAACGACTTCTGGACGACATCTTCCAGGGAGAGATCTGCAAGACCGGCTTCTGCCGCGAGCTTGTTGCCGTTGTCGACATAGGCCTTATGGTGCTTGTCGTGATGGAACTCCAGGGTTTCCTTCGACATGAAAGGCTGCAGCGCTTCGTAGTCGTAGGGAAGTTCAGGCAATTCAAAAGCCATTGTAGTCTCCTCTTGGCAATAGTTTGCGTAATCGGCAGGTGAGGCGGAACATAGGAGCGCAAGCGGGGTGAGGCAACCGGAGAAATGTCAAAAAAGATCGACGCGGAGGAATATTTGCCTCCGCTAAGGGCTTGGCATGCAAGGCCCAAATCAACCATGATGACGCGTTCCGATGAAAGGAATACGGAGGTCACGCATGCGGACGCATCAGATCCGGGATTGCATCCTTGCCGCAACGTTCAGCGCCGCGTCCAGCGTACACGCCTCGTCGGGCGATGCATGGGCCGAATTCGCAGCCGAGGTGCAGGGCAAATGTGAAACGGCGGCACGCGAAGCGATCGAATTTCCGCACGCCGTCGTCGATCCGTTCGGAAGCGAGCACTTCGGCGTGGCGCTGGTGACCGGAAAGCCGAAAGGCGCGAACGGCTTCGTCAGCTATTTCTGTGTCTACGACAAGCAGACGAAAAACGTCGAACTCGGCAGTGAACTCGAGACGGAGAACATGAGGCTCCTTCCCGACGAATAGCACGGGCTTCCGTTGTTGCTCAAAGCCCACACACCCGCTCCAAAAGCCTGCAGCCTGCAAAAGCCTGTTGATTGTCATCCGCGGTATTTTGACAGCTTTGTATAGCCATTTCTAAATACAAGCGGAGCATGGGAGTTAAGGAATCAGCGAAGTCTTTTTGGGCTTACTTTTTTAGCTGTATTTCATATTTCGCCGGCGTCTTTGGCAAAGTACTTTTGGGGCACAGGTCATGGTCATGAGCTTTTTTCGTCGCAGTGAAGATGGCAGGGTACTGCCAACGGCCGGCTACCGGCCAGCATCGATAGCCGATCAGCGTCCGAGCACGAGCGAGCCGCTGCGCTACACGATCCCGGACGTGAACGACTTTTCCGCCTTCGGGTCGGCACTTGAAGAGAACCAGCGCACATCAGAAGACCTAATGCAGAGCCTCACCTCCCTGCAAGGCCGCGTCTCTGCCTTGCTCGGCACCCACAGCCAATCGCTCAACGAGACCGGCGCCCTGCGGGCCGAATGCGCCCGGATCAGCTCGCTTCTGGATTACGAGAGCAGCGTCCGCCAGAAGGCCGATCAGGACAACGCGCGCCTCAGCGCCGAGAACAAGGATTTTCGTAGCGACAATACGCAATTGCGCACGGAATCCGAGGCGCTGCGCGAAGAGCTGACCAAGCTTCAGGGCGTGCATGAGGTCACCCGCGAAGAGTTCACGATCGTCGAGACCCGTCTTTTCGACGCCGAACGCGAGCTCAACGACCGTGCGATCCAGTTCGACGAAGCCTCCGCCCTTCTGAAGCGCGCCCAGCAGGAACTCGACCAGCGCAGCCGCGAGCTGAGCGTCACCCGAGAAAAGCTCGACAGCGAGACGACGGCGCATCAGTTGCTGATCGAAACCTCGCGCCGAGAGAACGGCGTGCAGGCACGCGAGATGGCACGCCTCAACGAGGAACGCAGCCACCTGAAGAGCAGCCTGATGGAGCAGGAGGCGCTGGTGCGCAATCTGCAGATAACGGTCGCCGGGCTGAAGCAGGACCTGTCCCTGTTCGAAGAGCGCCACAAGCGCCTCGAGATCGAGTTCGAAACGCTGCAGGCCTCCTCGGCGCTGGAGATCGCCCATCTGACGACCAAGCACGAGGCGATCGGTTCGAAGGCCGAACTCGTGGAAAAGCTGCTGATCACGGCAAACGGCCGCAACAGGATGACCGACGAAGAGCTCCAGGCGGCACGCGCCGAGCTGAAGCGCGTCAAGTCCGAGCTGGCGACGACGCTGTCGCGCACGGAGCGCCTTGCCGACGACCTGCAGCGCGCCCGTGCATCCAGCACCGAAAACGAAACCGCCCGCCGGGAACTCGCGACGCAGAACAACGACCTGACGCTGAAGCTGCGCGAAACCGACAGCCTGCGCGTCCGGCGTGACCGGGACGCCGACGCGTTGCGTCGCGACATGGATACACGGCTGGACTCGGACCGCCACGAGATCGGCCAGTTACGCACGAGCCTGGAAATCGCCAAGTCGGAAATCCGCCAGCTGCGGGCCGAGCGGGCGATCCTGACAGGCCAGCTTGAAGTGGCCCGCAGCGAACGTGCAGGCAGCGTCGCTTCTTCAATGGCGCTCGATGACATCAGGATGCCCGCAGCCAGCTTCACGCCGATGATCGATATCTCCGAGCGCTCGCTGCGGCCGAGTGGTGGCGCCGCATCTGCGGAGACCGCCGAGTCAGTCCACATCTCGCCTGCCGAATAACGAGGCTTGCCAGCCCTCGCCGGAAGCCGAGCGAGGGCTGCGAATCTATCCTCAGGCAGACTGTCCGAAATAGACATCGATGGCGGCAATCCTGTCGCCTTTGAATCGCTCAGCCGGCGTGCTGCTTGGAAAATCGCCGTCAGTGGTCCAGGATCGCCGGCATCTTCGAATGCGGGCTCTGTCATGACCGACGTTCAATACATACTGGAGCGGCTGCAGAAGCTCGCGGCCAGGGATAACCGGCCTCCAGCGCTGCCAGAGGGTGCACGGCGCGCGTCGGCGCTGTTTTCGTTCGTCACCCGCGATCGCGAGCGCATCGCCGGCTGCGCCTTTCCGCGAGCGTCCATCGTCGCGATCTTGGATGGCTCCAAGGAGGTGGTGAGCATGGGGCGGCAAATGCGGTTTGCCGCAGGCGCCGTCCTTGTTCTGCCCGGCGGATGGCGGGGCGACGTGGTCAACGACCCTGATCCGGAAAGCGGTGTCTACCGCGCGATCTTCATCGACTTTCCCGACGAACTCGTGGCACGCGCAGCCCTGGCATTTCCGCCGCGACGCACGGCCGGACAGATCGACCTTCCACTGGACGCGGTTCTCAGCAGCGCGATCCATCACGCCGGCGAAGGAATCGTCGCCGGCAATCTGCCCGGTGCGCTAATCGAGCACCGGGTGATGGAAGTGCTGATGGTCCTCGGCATGCGCGGCGCCCTGCCCGTCAAGGCACAGACAACAGGCGACGCCGTGCGTGCGCTCGTCCGCTGGCAACCCGACAGGGCCTGGACCGCCGACACCATCGCCGCCGAGCTCGGGACCAGCAACGCAACATTGAGACGCCGGCTTTCCGAGGAGGCAACATCGCTGCGCGTCCTGCTTGCGGAAGTGCGCGTCGGCCTTGCGACGGCAATGCTCGCCGAGGACGGGCTTTCGCTTCGGGAAGCAGCGCTTGCGGCCGGCTATCGCTCTCCGCGCCGCTTTGCCGAGCGGATGCGGTTAAAAACGCGTGGCAAGCAAGTTGCAGACGTTTGAGCGGCATTGCTCAATATTTGAGCGTTTCGGTGCACCGCGCAGATCGCCCGATTGCTAGAGCTCGTCCGTCGAACGAAAGGAAAGGCTCATGCATATCAAGACTATCTTCGCCGCCGTATCGCTTCTGGCTTTCGATGCGTCGGATATTCTGGCCGCAGACATCTCGGTGACATTCGGGAAAACCAACGAAGGTACCCTTCCGGTGGCAAACGCCTCCTGCGTCGCGGCCGACGGCAAGGCGGCGCCGGGCAGGAACAGGAGCCCGGCCATTTCCTGGTCGAAAGGTCCCGCTGGCACGCGCTCCTATGCGCTTGTCATGACGGATCCCGACGTACCGGCCGACCTATCGCTGCTGAACAGGCAAGGAGCCGAGATTGCCAGCGATCTGCCGCGCATCGAATTCACGCACTGGATCCTGGCGGACATCCCCGCCTCTGTGACGCGGCTTTCCGAAGGTTCCGACGGCGATGGCATGCCGCAGGGCGGATTGCCGCTGGAAAGGACCGAGCATGGCCGCCGCGGCCAAAATGGGTTCGCAGCCTTCTTGAAGGATGGGCCGCACGGAGGCTATATGGGTGCGTGCCCGCCCTGGAACGACCTGCGCATCCACCGTTATCGTGTGACGGTGTATGCACTCGACACCGATCGGCTCACTCTTCCCGATGCCTTCACCCGTGCCGATTACCTCGCCGCGGCAAACGGGCATATCATTTCGTCCGGCGCGGCGGAACTGACCTACACGATCAATGCGAAGGCCACGAAATGACCGATACGAAATGGGATGCAGCCGGCGCCGAAACCGGCTCCGTCCACTGGAAGCGCAATCTGGTCGTTTCGCTGATCGGTTCCTTCACCACCATCGTCGCGATGACGCTGCTTCTGCCGTTCCTGCCGCTCTATGTCGAGGAGCTCGGCGTCAGCGACCACGCCGATATCGTGCAATGGTCGGGCATCGCCTACGGTGCGACCTTCCTGGCAGCGGCTATCGTCGCGCCGCTCTGGGGACGGCTGGGCGACATCTACGGGCGCAAGCTTATGCTGGTGCGCGCCAGTCTCGGCATGACGGTGGCAATCTCGCTGATGGGCATGGCGGGCAACGTCTGGCACCTGGTCGCGTTGCGCCTCTTCGTCGGACTGGCCGGCGGCTATTCCTCCGGTTCCATGGTGCTGGTGGCGACCCAGACGCCGAAGGATCGTTCCGCCTGGGCGCTCGGCACGCTGGCATCTGGCATCATGGCCGGCAATCTCGTGGGACCGCTGATCGGTGGCGCACTGCCGCCGCTGATCGGCATCCGCAACACCTTCCTTGCCGCCGGCGCGCTGATTTTCCTGGCGTTTCTAGCGACGACATTCCTGATCAAGGAAGAGAAATCGCCTGCCCGCAAGAAGGCGGCGAAGGCAAGTGGCGGCTGGGCCTCGATCCCCGACAAGCGGCCCGTCGTGGCGATGCTTGCCACGGGTCTGCTGCTGATGCTTGCCAACATGTCGATCGAGCCGATCATCACGGTCTATGTGGCGCAGCTCCTCGAGGATCAAGGCAAGGTCACGATGATCTCAGGCGTCGTCATGTCGGCAGCAGCCCTCGGTGCCATCCTGTCCGCCTCGCGGCTCGGCAGACTTGCCGACCGGATCGGCCACTGGCCTGTGATCTCAGGCGCGCTGGCTGTGGCCGGCCTGCTGCTGATCCCGCAGGCCTTCGTGACCAGTTCCTGGCAGCTTATCATCCTGCGCTTCCTGATGGGCGTCGCGCTCGGCGGGCTCCTGCCCTGCATCTCGGCGGTCATCCGCCACAGCGTGCCCGACAGCGCGGCGGGCAGCATCCTCGGCCTCTCGGTCTCGTCGCAATATGTCGGCCAGGTGGCCGGACCCGTGCTCGGCGGCTTCGTCGGCGGCCATATCGGCATGCGGGCGGTTTTTATCGGCACCTGCGTGCTGCTGGTTGCGGGAGCGGCCTATTCGTGGATGGTGCGCCCTCGGGAGGACGAAAGCCGCTGACGCGGCTTTCGTCGTTTATCGAGCGTCAGGCGAGCGTCCGGAGCTTCGGTTCCCGGTCCCAGTAGCGCTGGGCCGCAGCGTCCAGAAAGCCCTTCTCCAAAATCACCACGCCGGCATCCCGCTCGACGCCGGCCTTCTGCAACAGCGGCGCGGATTCGGCGGTATGACCGATCGCCTTCAGATGCCCGTAGGCGTCCATGACCCACTGTATGGCGGCGGCCTCCCTCACCAGCATGTCGGTACCTTCCTTCGACAAAAGGAGGACGGCCGCGTCGAACAGCTGCGAGGGAGACCCGGCGAGCTGACCGTCGGCCTTCACCGTCGTGCCGTCGGAGAGCTTCGCCTTGCCAACCTTCGGCGCGACGACGAAGGGGGTCGCCTTGGCGTTCTCGATCGACTTCACCAACGCCTGCAAAGCCTTGGCGTCTGTGCCGTCGGCAATCAGGATGCCAATCTTGCGGCCTTCTATGGTCTTCTTCATGTTCTTCTGGATCGACAAGGCCGGCGATGCGTCCATGTCGATCGGTTCGCGTGCGGCCGGATTCTTCTTGGGCAAATCGATGCCGAGACCATTGGCAACGCGCGCGGCCAAGTCAGGATCGACATTCAGAAGATTGCCGACCATGCGCGCAGGCACCTCGTCGAGGTTGACCTTGGATAGCTCGAAGACGAAGGAGGAGGCGATGTGGGCCTGTTCCGATGGTGTCTGCGACTTCCAGAAAAGACGTGCCTGGCTGTAATGGTCAGCAAAGAGTTCTGCGCGGATCCGCAGCTTATCGCCCTCTTCGTCCTTGCTCGACGCGGCCTCGGCCGTATGGAAGCCGGTGACGGGACATTCGCGGGGCCCGCCATCCTCGCCATGCGCAGCAAGGCTGTTAGGCTCATAATTGGCCCTCCCCTTGGGCACCGCCATCTGCATCTGTCCGTCGCGCTGAAAGTTCATGACGGGGCATTTCGGCGCATTGATCGGCAGCTGGTGGAAGTTCGCCGTGCCGAGCCGTGATTTCTGGGTGTCGAGATAGCTGAACAGCCGCCCCTGCAGCAGCGGGTCGTTGCTGAAATCGATGCCCGGCACGATGTTTGCCGGGCAATAGGCGACCTGCTCGGTCTCGGCGAAGAAATTGTCCGGATTGCGGTCGAGCACGAGGCGGCCGACGATCCTCAGCGGCAAGACTTCCTCGGGGATGAGCTTGGTCGAATCCAGCACGTCATAGGGCTGGCTGTTGGCGAACTTCTCGTCGAAGAGCTGCAGGCCGAGCTCCCACTCGGGGAAGCTGCCGGCGGCGATCGCTTCAAAGAGATCGCGCCGATGGTAGTCGTTATCGGCAGCCTGAAGCTTCAGCGCCTCGTCCCAGATCGTCGATTGCATGCCGAGTTTCGGACGCCAGTGGAATTTCACGAAAGTCGATTTGCCGGCATCGTTGACGAAGCGAAAGGTGTGAATGCCGAAGCCCTGTACCGTTCTGAACGAGCGGGGGATAGTGCGATCGGACATCGCCCACATCAGCATATGTGTCGACTCCGGCATCAGAGATGCCCAGTCCCAGAAGGTGTCGTGGGCGCTGCCTGCCTGCGGATAGGCGCGGTCGGCCTCCATCTTCACGGCGTGGACCAGATCCGGAAACTTGATCGCATCCTGAATGAAGAAAACAGGGATGTTGTTGCCGACCAGATCCCAGTTGCCTCCGTTGGTGTAGAACTTGACCGCGAAGCCGCGCACGTCGCGCGGCGTATCAACCGAACCGGCGCCGCCTGCGACCGTGGAGAAGCGGACGAAGACCGGCGTTTTCTCGCCCTTGCGCTGGAAGAGGTCCGCCTTGGTGATATCCGAGAGAGAGTCCGTCGCCTCGAAATAGCCGTGCGCGGCGGAACCGCGCGCGTGGACGATACGCTCGGGGATACGCTCGTGATCGAAATGGAAGATCTTCTCCCGTAGCACGAAATCCTCAAGCAACGTCGGGCCGCGCATGCCTGACCTCAGGCTGTTCTGATTGTCGGAAATGCGGATACCCTGATTTGTCGTCAGGTGATCGAGGCCGTCATGCGGCCCTTCGGCGGGGATGTGCTGGTGGGTCTCTCCGCCGCTACCGCGATCGGTGTCGAAAGGTGATTTGTCGGACATGTGCGGGCTCCCTCTGCTGGCGTATGCACAGGAGCTAAACAACAGCGCAGGGCAAATGTTCCGGCCCGTCGCGACAACTCTTGATGCGGCGGACCAGCACGCAAGCCCGCGCCTGCCAGTCGCCCGAATCCGTGGGTTCTCGTCGCTGAAATCGCTTGGCTTTATTGATTGGATTGGCTTTATTGATTGGAGCGGTTTACCCGTTGCCGCTCACTCGCCGCTTTCGCTGCGGCCGAAGGCCCAGTTCATGTAGAGGTCGAGCGCCTTGCGGGTGACGGGTCCCTGCTGGAAATAGCGACCGTCGAGGCGATTGACGCCAACGACCTTGGAATAGTTGCCCGAGGTGAAGATCTCGTCGGCGCTCATGAAGTCCTCGACCGATAGCGTGACTTCGCGCACCTCAAAGCCCGCCTTGCGCAGCAGGCCGATGACACGGGCGCGGGTGATGCCGGCGAGGAAGGTGCGGTTGGCGATCGGCGTCGAGACGATGCCGTCCTTGACGAGGAAGACATTGGAGGATGCCGTTTCGGCGACGTTGCCGTTCATGTCGCGCATCAGCGCGTTATCGAAGCCGCGGCTTCTGGCCTCGGCGATGGCGCGGCCGCTGTTGGGGTAAAGCGACCCGGCCTTGGCATCGGTCATCGCCGTTTCAGGCGACGGGCGGCGATAGGAAGAGACGGTCAGGGAGTTCGGAGCATTGTTACCGAGCGGGGCTTCGAACAGGCAGAGCGCGAAGCGGGTGGAGTCGCCATCGACGGTGACGACGCTGCCCGTAGAACCGTGCTCGCCCCAGTACATCGGCTTGATGTAGATCGGCGTCTTGCCGTCGAACTTCTTTATGCCTTCCCAGGCGAGCGCCTCGATCTCCTCAGGCGTCTTGACTGGCTTCAAGCCCATGCTGACGGCCGAGCGATTGATGCGCTGGCAATGCAGGCCGAGATCGGGTGCGATGCCATCGAACCAGCGGGCGCCGTCGAAGACGGTCGAAGCCAGCCACATGGCGTGCGAGGTCGGCCCGATCAGCGGCGGATTGCCTGTAAGCCACTCTCCCTCGACATAGGTCCAGGTGGATGAACGGGGCGATGTGTCGACTGCCATGAGACTCTCCTTGAAAAGTTCGAAGAGCAAAATCCCCCGTCGAAGACCGGGTCAAGTGGAAATCCACTCCGAAAAACGCTACGCAAGAAAAGTGCCTCGCAGCCGTCGCTCCCGGCAAGATTCATGCGCGCGAATACGTGCGTGATCGATGAATGCATCAACGAAAATCATGGATGCCGGGTTGGAAGCAGCGCCGGTGACATGCCATCATAGACGCAGAGAAGAAGCAGGCCAAGCGGGAGTACGCTCGATGAAAGCCATGTTCTACGACGCCTTCGAAAAGGCTCCCGACATTCGTAACGTGCCCGATCCGACACCGGGCGAGGACGGCGTCGTCATTGCCGTCGGCGCGACAGGGCTCTGCCGCAGCGACTGGCATGGCTGGATGGGGCACGATCCCGACATCCGCCTGCCGCATGTGCCGGGCCACGAGCTTGCCGGCAAGGTGGTCGCCAAGGGCAAGGGCGTAGTTCGCTTCAAGATCGGCGACCGGGTGACCGTGCCCTTCGTCTCCGGCTGCGGCCATTGCGGCGAATGCCGTTCCGGCAACCAGCAGGTTTGCCCCAACCAGTTCCAGCCGGGCTTCACGCATTGGGGATCGTTCGCCGAGTATGTGGCGATCGACTATGCCGATACCAATCTCGTGCACCTGCCCGACAGCGTTGACGATGCGACGGCGGCGAGCCTCGGCTGCCGCTTTGCCACCTCGTTTCGCGCGGTTGCCGACCAGGCACGCACAGGTCCCGGCGAATGGATCGCCGTGCACGGCTGCGGCGGCGTCGGCCTTTCGGCGATCATGATCGCCACCGCGCTCGGTGCCAATGCCATCGGCATTGACGTATCCGAAGAGAAGCTTGCATTTGCCCGCGAATGCGGCGCAGTGGCTACGATCAATGCGACCACTGTGGCAGATGTGCCAGAGGCAGTACGCGATATCACCAAGGGCGGTGCGCATGTCTCGATCGACGCCCTCGGCCACCCCGTCACCTGCTTCAATTCGATCAGGAACCTACGGCGCCGCGGGCGCCATGTGCAGGTCGGCCTAATGCTCGGCGAGCATGCGACGCCTCAGATTCCGATGTCGCAAGTCATCGGCCACGAGCTGGAGATCTACGGCAGCCACGGCATGCAGGCGTGGCGCTACGACGCAATGCTCTCCATGCTCGATGCGGGCAAAATTGCGCCGCAGAAGCTGATCGCCCGCAGGATCAGCCTCGAGGAAGGCATTCCTGCGCTGATGATGCTCGACAAGGCGGAGACCACGGGAATCAGCGTCATCACGCGATTCTGATCGCCGGGCCGGTAACTGGCGGGAAGGCTCCGGACGAGGCCGCGGGGACCTTCTTGCTGCCTGGAACCAGCTGTAAACGGAGCTTTCAGCTTGAACGACAGAGCCGGAAAACCCATATGCCGCGAGGTCAATTGCTGCCGCGACCGATGACCGCAGGCGGGTTGCCAAGAGCTTAAGAAAGGTCTAACCGGCTCGCCGCCAAGAAAAAGAAAAGCGAGACATCATGTCCAACTCATTTGTAAACACGCACGCCCAACCAGGCGCGCAGGCCCTCTTCGCCTCCGACGAGAAAGTCGAGCGACGGGCTCGCCTGGAAGGAACCTGGCTCAACATCTTCGACGTTACTGTGCCTTCAGGCTGTCGGACGCCGCTCCACCGGCACGCCAGCCCCGAGATTTTCCGTATTATTGAAGGCCGGCTGAAGATCCGTCGCATGACCGATCAGGGCCTGGAAGAATTCGAGGCAACCGCGGGCGACATTGTGAGAATCGATGCCGACCAAGCACACGGCTATTCCAATCCAGGCCCGGACACCGCCGTCTTCTCGGCGATCATCGACAGCGAGATGGCGGAATTCTTCGAAGCCACAGGCTCCCGCGAGCCCCCCAAGGCTACTCTCTCCGGGGAGACAATGAACCGCGTGACGGTCGTTGCCAACACTGATGGCACCACCATTCTGGCAGCTTAAGCCACCGATTGGCCGTCCGGCTTGCCCGGACGGCCCCCATGTATGACCTGTCCGCGGGATGCCACATACAGACCGTCTAGACGATTTCTTACGCTCCCTCTTGCGTTACCTCCCATTCATCTCCAAAATTCCGGCATGCCTGACAGCGATCCTTCCAGTACCAGCTCCGCCCATCGCGAACGGGATCTTCCGGCTGACGATGGCGGTGATCACTGTAGATGGCGCGATCATGATCGTGCCAGCGCGAGGCTGACAACTGCCGCGGATGACGCGGCCACTTTCCTATTCATTGCGGAAGTTCGTCGTCGGTCGCTTGCGCCCGGCGCATTCCGCGTTTCACGCTTTCATCTGAAAAGGAGCGGCCCGTCCGACGTGGCCGCATTGAACCATTGATGTTCTTTGACTGGATGTCCGACCCTTCCGCCTGGGTCGGTCTTGCAACCCTTATTGTGCTCGAGATCGTTCTCGGCATCGACAACCTCGTCTTCATCGCCATCCTGGCGGACAAGCTGCCGCCGTATCAGCGCGACCGGGCGCGGCTGATCGGCCTCGCCCTCGCGCTCATCATCCGGCTTGGGCTGCTCGCCTCCATCGCGTGGGTCGTGACGCTGACGACGCCGCTGTTTTCGGCCTTCGGCTTCGGTTTCTCCGGCCGCGACATCATTCTGCTTGTTGGCGGCCTTTTCCTGCTGTTCAAGGGAACGATGGAGCTGCACGAGCGGCTGGAGGGTCATGTTGAGAGGTCTGAGAACAAGCTCGTGCATGCCGTCTTCTGGCAGGTGATCGTCCAGATCGTCGTGCTCGATGCCATCTTCTCCCTCGACAGCGTCATCACGGCCGTCGGCATGGTGCAGCATCTGCCTGTCATGATGATCGCCGTCGTCGTCGCCATCGGTGTCATGCTGCTGCTTTCCAAGCCGCTGACAGCCTTCGTAAACAAGCATCCGACCGTCGTCATCCTCTGCCTCGGCTTCCTGATGATGATCGGCTTCTCGCTCATCATCGAGGGCTTCGGGGTCCACCTGCCGAAGGGTTATCTCTACGCGGCCATCGGCTTCTCCGTGATCATCGAATCGCTCAACCAGCTGGCGCGGCACAACCGGGAGCGGCTGATCACGCCGACGAATATTCGCGAGCGCACCGCGGACGCCGTTCTCGGTCTTCTCGGCGGCAAGCGGCCGCAGGTGGCGCTCGGCTCGACGGCGGACCTGATTGCCGAACAGACCGCCGAAGAGGACGTCTTCTCGAGGGAGGAAAAGGACATGATCCAGGGCGTGCTGGCGCTCGCCGGTCGGTCGGCAAAGTCGATCATGACGCCGCGCACCGACATCGACTGGCTCGACCTGGATGCGCCACAGGCAGAGCTGCAGCGGCGCATCGTGGACCTCGGCCATTCGCGCTTCCCGGTCGCGCGCGGCAGCCTCGACAACTTCATCGGCGTTGCCAACGCCCGGGACCTGTTGCGCGATATCATCGTCGACGGCGAGATCAACGCCGAGCGTTCCATCCGCCAGCCATTCGTCGTCCACGAAAGCATCAGCGCGTTGAAGCTCATGGAACAGCTGCGCCATTCCAGCGAAGCGGTCGCGATCGTTCTCGACGAATACGGCGACCTGGAGGGCATGGTGACGCCGACGGATCTTCTCGAGGCCATCGCTGGCGAATTCCCCGACGAGGACGAGGAGAAGCTGACCGTCGAGCGCGGAGACGACGGCTCGCTGACTGTCGACGGCTGGATCGAGATCCGCCATGCCTCGAAGCTTCTGGACGCCGACCTCGTCGACGAGACGGATCGCTACTCCACGCTTGCCGGCTTCATCCTGTGGCGGCTCGGACATCTGCCGCACGAGGGCGAAAACGTCAGCGTCGGCGACTTTTCTTTCGAAGTCGTCAAGCTCGACGGCCGCAACATCGACAAGGTTCGCGTCAAGCGTATCGATGAAGCCGCATAAACATGGAGAGCCCCCAATGGTATGGTCTGCCAGCCAGTATGTGAAATTCGAGGACGAGCGCACCCGTCCGGCGCGCGACCTCCTGGCACAGGTTCCGCTGGAGGGCGTGCATCGCGCCATAGATCTCGGCTGCGGTCCGGGCAATTCGACGGAACTGATCATCAAGCGTTTCGGGGCGGAGGGGGTCTGCGGACTGGACAGCGACCTGAACATGCTGGAAGCAGCCCGCAAGCGCCTGCCCGGCACCGCCTTCGTCGAGGCCGACCTTGCGACCTGGCAGCCTGTGGTGCCGGCGGACCTGCTGTTTGCCAATGCCGTCTTCCAGTGGCTGCCGAACCATATCGATATGTTCGACCGGATGATGGACGGGCTGGCGCCCGGAGGCGTGCTTGCCGTGCAGATGCCCGACAACCTCACCGAGCCGACGCATCTGCTGATGGAGGAAACGGCGCATGCAGGCCCATGGAAGGCTGCCTTCGAGGCGAAGAGCGTGCGGCGGACGCCGCTTCCGCCGCCGTCCATCTACTACAGCCGGCTGATCCGGAAGGCGGCCCGCGTCGACATATGGCACACCGCCTACAATCACCCGATGGCGGATGCGGCGGCGATCGTCGAGTGGATGAAAGGCACCGGACTTCGCCCCTATCTCGACCATGCCGGCGATGAGCACCGCGAGGCATTCCTTTCGGAATACCTTGCACGGGTGGAGAGAGCCTACCCCGACATGTCGGACGGGAGGGTGTTGCTGCGCTTCCCGCGGATTTTTATGGTAGCGGTGAAGGGTTAAGCGAAGCATCGCTGCGATCTCCTTCCCCTTGTCAGTCAAACGCCTCGCTTTACATTGACCACTTTAAATCGACGGCGGCCCCAAGGAGCAGATCATCATGGCAGCAGCCCCCACCCCTCCGGTCACGCTTGTCATCTTCGGCGCCACCGGCGACCTGACGCGCCGTCTTCTCGTGCCAGCCATCATCAATCTCACCCAGAGCGGGCTGGTTGGGGACGACCTGCAAATTCTCGGTGTCGGAATCGAACCCGGCGACGATGCGATGCTGGTGGCTCGGCTGGACGGCTTTCTCTGCGAACTCGACGATGAAGGCGCCAATCGAAAGAGCGAGGGCTGGCGGAAGCTGCGCGAGCGCATTGCCTACATATCCGGTGACTTCACCAAGGACGACATCTTCGTGGAGATCAAGAAGCGGTTGGCGAGCGCGCCGAGCGGCAATGCGGCCTTCTATTTTGCCGTACCGCCACAATTCTTTGGAACGCTGGTGGAAAAACTGGCCGAGAACGGCCTGACCAGCGAAGGCGATGGATCGTTCCGCCGGATTGCGATCGAGAAGCCGTTCGGGACCGACCTCGCCTCGGCCCGAGCATTGAATGCTCGGATCCTGTGCAAGGTGGCCGAAAGCCAAGTCTATCGGCTCGATCACTTCCTGGGAAAGGAAACGGTGCAGAACATCCTGACGGCGCGATTCGCCAATATGATGATCGAGGCGCTGTGGAACAACAACTATATCGATCACGTGCAAATCACGGCGACCGAGGTCGTCGATGTCGGAAGCCGCGGGAAGTTCTACGACGCCACCGGCGCGCTCCGCGACATGGTCCCCAACCACCTGTTCCAGCTGCTGGCGATGATCGCCATGGAAGCGCCCAACGGTTTTGGCGCCGAAGCCATTCGCACGGAGAAAAGCAAGGCGCTGAGCGCGCTTCGCATCTCAACGCCGGAAGAGGCCGCAACCCACGCCGTGCGCGGCGCATATACGGCCGGCACGCTCGAGGGCAACGGCATCGCGGCCTTTACGCAGACGAAGGACGTGTCGCCCGACAGCAAAACCGAGACATTCGTCGCCCTCAAACTCTATGTCGATACTTGGCGATGGGCTGGCGTGCCCTTCTATCTCAGGACCGGCAAGGCGATGACCGCGCGCGATACCGAGATCGTGGTAACCTTTCGGCAGGTACCCTTCGCGCAGTTCCGCGAAACCGACATAAAGCGCAATCTGCCGCCGAACAGAATGGTCATCCAGGTGCAGCCCGACGAGGGCCTCAGCATCGAATTGTCGATCAAGTCGCCAGGGCTTTCGGTCGATACTGTGCCGGTGTCGCTCGACTTCCGATATGCCGACAAGTTCGACATCGGCAAGATGACGGGCTATGAGTCCTTGCTCTACGACCTTTTTATTGGCGACCAGACGCTGTTTCAGCGGGCCGACGGTATCGAGGCAGGGTGGGCCGCCGTTCAGCCGTTCCTCGACGCGTGGGCGAAAAGCGGCGAGGATCCTGATCCCTATGCGCCGGGAAGCATGGGCCCCGCCTGTGCCGACGACCTGATCCGCAGGGATGGCCGACAATGGCATGAACTGGGCGTCCTGATACACAACCAGACCAAAGGAGCCAAATAAAATACACTCCTTGGTTAGTATTTTTTTTACCGTGACACTGCAACCAGCTGCATTTCTGAAGAATTTCGACAATTCTTTCATAGTGAATACTCAAAGAGTCGAACCAAGAAGCCTGCTCCATACAAAATAAGTAGGAGTTGACGGCCCGCTTCGCCAACAGCAAGATTTTTAGGCTGACCGCGTTGCTTTTCCAGTGCGACAAAGAAGGCGGGCTCGTCAAACCCCGGCGAGCCCTTCTTACGTTTTCAGTGATTTGCGGTTGAAACGACTCAAATAATCGAATTATTAATGGTCGATTAACATATTTACTTGCGCTCCTCAGCCGCCTTGTTAAATCTACCCTCTAAATCTGGGGTATTGAGATGACTGATATTCAATCTTCCAAGAATCGCTCCGACCAACGAATGGAGACCTGCAGGTCCGAATTTGAACCCATGCTCTTCGAGCTTATACGCAATGGCGAAAAGAGAGGGTGGAAGGCGGCGGAGATTGCCATGGCTCTGGCCGATGCGGCCGACGACGTCATATTGAAGCTGGCGCGCGAAACGAAAAGCAAGCACTAACCAGCTGCCCAATTGACTACCCTGTCCAGTGCCGAAACCGGCTTCTGGCAAGCGCTGAAAACACGTATTAGATTCAGAGAGGACTTGCGGTGATTCCCGCGGGCCGTCTGGTTGCGCGAGAACGGGGATTGCTATTGCAGTGGGTTACCGCCGCTCTTCTGGCTTGCGGTTGCGTCAGTCTGGCGGAGTTTGCCGACTGGCCGCCTGCTGACGACTATATCGCGAAAACCAATTGCAGCAAAAGTGCTGCACCAAGTCGCTGCATGGGTATCCGCGAAACATGGCGTGAGACCTACGCGGACGCGGTCAGCGGCGCTTCCGAGAGCCAGCGAGCAGTTGCCTTTTGCCTCAGCACAGGTTGTGACAACGCCATCATCGAGGACCGTGTCCTTGGCTGCGCCTGGCGCCATGTTATCGCCGGCTCGAGGCATCGGCAGTTTACCGAAGCCGACACGGCGTCCATCCGGCAATTTTGCGGGCCGGATTTTGTCGACGACGCGGACAGACAAACTGCCCGGGATCAATCGATAGTCTGGCTCGGCCTGCAAGGCAGCAGGCAATAGTCAAATATGAACGGCCACCACCCATGCGATGACCGGCGGAAGAGATCCGCCCGCCATCCAATTCCTATGCGGCCCGCCTCAGACGAACTGGCTCAGGCCCGGGACCGAGGCCACGACTTCATCGACCACATCCTTGCCGGCGTGCTGCTCGGCAATCGCGATCGTTTCCTTGGCAAGCGTGGTGATCTCGCCCATGCCGAGGCCCTCGGACATCAACTGCTGGCCCAGCGCCATCACGCCACCGCCGGCGCCGAGCGCTCCCATGATGCTGCCAAGGATTCCACCGCCGCTCTGGCCTTCGCCGTTGTACTTGGCAACGAGCTCGGAAGCGCCGGGAATGGCTTCAATCATCTTGGCGACCGGACCATCGGCCGCTTCGCGCTGCAGGAAGCCGAGCATCATGCCGACTGCCTTCTCCGCCACTTCTGCCGGAATACCCACTCGCGCGGCAATCTGATCCACCATTTCATTCATCGTCAGCCTCCTGTTTATTTGACGTTCACGTCAACGTTAATCGACTTTATCAGGCAACTCAAGCCGCCCGCTGCGATAGCAGGCCATATCCTAGTTTTCCTTTTGGTGCAGACAGTTGTCCGCACTGGACTCCCTGCTTATAACAGGCAAACGATATTTCAATGACCGCGCGGAAACCGCGCTCCGCATTTTGACGCAAGGGCGCCAACCGTCTTAGGAGAAGTTCCGAAATGCTCGAGGAAGGCAAGATTTTCGTAGGTGTCAGCCGCAAGCCGGATGACGGCATCAACAAGCCCGAATATCTCGATCTCAAGTTCGGAAACCGCCACGGTCTGGTGACCGGCGCCACCGGCACCGGCAAGACCGTGACGCTTCAGGTGCTGGCCGAGGGATTTTCAAGGGCAGGCGTTCCGGTCTTCTGCGCTGACATCAAGGGCGACCTTTCCGGCATAGCCGTCAAGGGCGAGCCGAAAGACTTTCTCACGAAGCGCGCCGAGCAGATCGGCTTCGACGACTACGAGTTCGATCAGTTCCCGGTGATCTTCTGGGACCTTTTCGGCGAAAAGGGCCATCGCGTGCGCACCACCATCGCCGAGATGGGGCCCCTGCTTCTGTCGCGACTTATGGACGCGTCCGAGCCGCAGGAAGGCGTGATCAACATCGCCTTCAAGATCGCCGACAAGGGCGGGCTGCCGTTGCTCGACCTCAAGGATTTCTCGTCGCTTCTGAACTACATGGCCGAGAACGCAAGCGAGCTTTCCAACCAGTACGGACTGATTTCGAAGGCATCCGTCGGATCGATACAGCGCGGGCTGCTGGTCCTCGAACAGCAAGGTGCCGAGCACTTCTTCGGGGAGCCGGCGCTCAAGATCACCGATATCATGCGCACCAACAACCGCGGCTACGGCCAAATCTCCGTGCTTGCCGCAGACAAGCTGATGATGAACCCGCGGCTCTACGCGACATTTCTTCTGTGGCTGCTATCTGAGCTTTTCGAGGAGCTGCCAGAGGTGGGCGATCCGGAAAAGCCGAACCTGGTCTTCTTTTTCGACGAAGCGCACCTGCTGTTCAACGACGCGCCGAAAGTCCTGACCGAGCGGGTGGAGCAGGTCGTTCGCCTCATCCGCTCGAAGGGCGTCGGCGTCTATTTCGTGACGCAGAACCCGCTTGATGTGCCCGAGACCGTGCTGGCCCAGCTCGGCAACCGCGTGCAGCACGCGCTGCGCGCCTATTCGCCGCGCGAGCAGAAGGCGGTGAAGACCGCCGCCGATACCTTCCGCCCCAACCCGGCCTTCGACTGCGCGACCGTGATCACCACTCTCGGCACCGGCGAGGCGCTGGTTTCAACGCTGGAGGCGAAGGGCTCGCCCTCGATCGTCGAGCGCACGCTGATCCGCCCGCCGTCCGGCCGCGTCGGGCCGCTCACCGATGCAGAGCGCCAGCAGGTCATGGACAAGAGCCCGGTTATCGGGGTCTATGACGAGGACCTCGATCGCGAGTCCGCTTTCGAGATCCTGGCCGCCAGGGCGAAAAGAGCCTCCGATTCCGACGCGGCAAAGCAGGCGCAGCAGAACCAGCCGACCGAAGGCGGCGCTTCCGGCCGCTGGCCGCTGCCGGGGTTCGGCGACGACGACAACCAGGACAAACCGGCCCAGGGCCGTACCCGCTCAGCCGGTTATCAGCGCGAAACGGTGGTCGAGGCGGCGATGAAGAGCGTCGCCCGCACCGTTGCCACGCAGGTCGGCCGCGCGCTGGTACGCGGCATCCTCGGAAGCCTGAAACGGTAGGCCCGCCAACCATGTCGGAAGCAACCTCGTGACGGTGACGTGGAGAGAGCTGACCGCCGCTGAAAAGCGGATCATCGAGCGGCTGGTGCGCCACGCCTCCCGAGGCAATGTCGCGCCGGCCTGGGATATCGAGAATTACCGCGCGGCCGAGATCGATGAGTTCGGCTCCCTGCGGCTTCGGCCGCGCGACAAGGCCGATATAGCGGCTGGCGCGATTGTTCGTCCCATCGCGTCGGCCTATTTCGACGACAAGGACTCGCCCGACCCCTACGGGCCCCTCATTGACATTATTCTTTTCGAGGCGGCGGGTCTTCTCTGCGAACTCCTGATCTACCGCAGCGACGGCGGCACAATCCTGCGCGATATCGAGGCAGAGAGCATCTTCCTCGTCACCTCATACGAACAGCACGGTTGAAAATTCTCACGGCCGATGTTTAATTCATGGCGACTTGGAAAGGAGGGCTACGGGTGAAGACATATTTCCGGTTCAACCGCCAGCGTGGCCCCGTCAACGCCCTGCAGATGCGTTTGCAGGGCTGACCAGAGACCGTTTCTCCAAAATCTCTTCCTGGTCTGCCCCTCGTGGCAATGCAGATCCGAGCTGTCGCTCGGCTGCGTTTTTCAGAATCCACCGAGCTTGAGCACACGCACGCGATGAAGGCCGATGGCCCTCGCAGCCGTACTCGCTCGTAAGACCAGGGCAAGATCATGACTCTCATCAATATCCGCAATCTCGGCGTCACGCTCGGCACGACGCTGTTTTCCAAGCTCAATCTCACCGTCAGCAGCGGTGATCGCATAGGCCTCGTTGCCGCTAACGGACGCGGCAAGTCGACATTGTTGCGATGCCTTGCCGGTACTCTGGAAGCGACCGAAGGCGACGTGGCGCGCTCGCGCGGATTGACGATCGGCCATGTCGACCAGGACGTACCGCGTGCCCTCCTCCCGCTGCCGTTCCACCTGGCCGTCCTGAAGGTGTTGCCTGCCGACCAGCAGGTGAACGAAAGCTGGCGCGTCGACATGGTGCTGGAATCGCTGGAGGTTCCCGAAGACCTCAGGGAGCGGCCGGTCGGCCAGCTGAGCGGCGGCTGGCAGCGGCTGGCGATGCTCGCCCGTGTCTGGGTGACCGAACCCGACGTCCTGTTGCTCGACGAGCCGACGAACCACCTCGATCTCGGGAAGATCACGCGGCTTGAGGAATGGCTGAATGCCCTGCCGCGCGACATGCCCGTGATCATCTCCAGCCATGACCGCGCCTTTCTGGACGCGACGACGAACCGGACGCTGTTCCTGCGACCCGATCAATCCCATGTCTTCGCCCTTCCCTACAGCCAGGCGCGCGCTGCGCTCGACGAGTCGGACGCCTCCGAAGAGCGGCGCTACCAGCGGGACATGAAGACCGCGCAGCAGCTTCGTCAACAGGCAGCCAAACTCAACAACATCGGCATCAACTCCGGTAGCGACCTGCTGGGGGTGAAGACAAAGCAGCTGAAGCAGCGGGCCGACAGGCTGGAGGATGCGGCAAAGCCGGCGCATCTCGAGCGCTCGTCCGGCGCCATCCGGCTCGCCAATCGCGGCACACATGCAAAGGTGCTGCTGACGCTGGATGACGCGACTGTGGAGATACCCGACGGCACGCCTCTCTTCCGGACAGGAAAGCAGTTCATCTGCCAGGGCGACCGCATCGTCCTTCTCGGAGCAAACGGGGTTGGCAAGAGCCGCCTGGTTGCGATGCTGCGCAAGGCGGTGATGGGCGTCGAGCCCGCACCAGCCGACATCAAGGCAACGCCATCGTTGGTTCTTGGCTACGGCGACCAGGCGCTTGCCGATCTTTCCGACAGCGAGACGCCGATGCGGACGATCGTTCGGCGCTTCGACGTCGGCGACCAGCGTGCGCGGGCTCTTCTAGCCGGCGCCGGCATGACCATCGAGATGCAGGACAAGCCGATTGGCCGCCTTTCGGGCGGACAGAAGGCACGTCTCGGCATGCTCGCGCTACGGCTCGCCAATCCGAACTTCTACCTCCTCGACGAGCCCACAAACCATCTTGATATCGAGGGCCAGGAAGCACTGGAAGCCGAACTGATGACACAACAGGCGAGCTGCCTGCTCGTCTCGCACGACCGCCGTTTCATCCGGACAGTCGGCAATCGTTTCTGGCTGATCGAACGGAAGAGGCTTATCGAGGTGGAGAGCCCAGAGGCCTTTTTCGCCTCGGCGGCCGCTGCGCCCTGATCTGGCGCGCGACTGAAATCAGAACGAAGCCGGGGCGGCGGCGAGCACGTTGAGCTTGCCGCCGCTGATCGCATAGAGGCTCAGGCGCCGCTCGACGAGACCGGTGGGCGTCAGCCGGAAGAGGCCCGTCACGCCGCGGAAACCGACCTTGCTGGTCAGGTTCTGCGCGTTGAGACCTTCCGGCCCCTTGGTGCGGATGATACCCGAGGCGATGGCGACGGCGTCGTAGCCGTAGGCCGCATCAGTTGAGAGCGGGCGCTTGTAGTGACGCTGAAAGCGATCGGCGATCAGAGATGCGCCCTCGGGCTCGACCATTGCGATCAGCGTGCCGTTGGCAGTCTTCTCCGTATAGGCCTGGGGCGGCCAGGCGCTGGTGCCGATGAAATTGAGATTGATCTGTCCGCCCACCTTGACGGCACCTTCCACGGTGGTGGCAATCGCGGTGCGGCCGAGGATGAGCACGGTATCCGCGGTCTGCAGCAGCGGTCTAGTTTTCTGAACGGCATCGGCGGCGGATGCATCGGTCAGATCGTAGCGGGCGATGCCGACGAAGGTGCCGCCGGCGGCGCGAATGGCGTTGGCAAGCTGCGCCTCGCCGGCCTGCGGGAAATCCTTCTGGGCGAAAACAACCACTTTCTTGTGGCCACTGGCAAACGACGCACGCACGCCCTCGATCGCGCTATCGACCTCGTCGGACACGAGATTGTAGACATTGCCTGCCGTCGCCGGCACGGCGGCTCCGATGTTGACCAGAGGCGGCCGCTGGTCCGAAGGCATCGCGGCGATGGCCGCGGCAACCGCCGGCTGAACGTAGCTGACGAGCAGTGCCGAGTTTCTGGCCTTGGCGGCTGCGACCGCCGCTGGTACGCCGGCTGCGCCACCCGCCACGTCCACAACCTTCACGAAGGCCTGATTGCCGCCCAGCTCGCCAACGCTCAAGGCAGAACCATCGCGTATGTCGCGGGAAGCGCCCTCATAGAGGCCGCTCGGCCCCTTCTGCAACAGCAAGGTAATTTCGGCGCCATTCTCGCCGAATGATTCCTCGACCTCGGTGGACGGCGGCTTGATGTCGTTGGTCTTCACATTCTTGGCGATGCCATCGACATCGGACTGACACGCTGCCAGCGCGCCGCAGGAGGCAACGACCAGAAATGCCAGGAGCCTTGCTACAGACTTCGCTCCGCCGCGGGCATTCAATGGCTGTTGCGGCCGCCGTAAACCATGCGAGTTCCGCGCCTGCCCCTTCAAATGCACTGTCACGATGCCCCCCCAACCCAATCAATGCCGTCTGGAACGGCTATTTTTCTGGCATCATATCTGCACAGGCGACAGGCGAAAGCAAACCCTTCACCCAAACTTGGTTGAGGGAAACACTAAAATTTTCTGCTTTTTTGAACATATAATTTTGTCCAAAGTTACCTACGCTTAAATACCTCATATTTATAGCTATTTCTTACATTTCTTCCGAAGCAGGGAGAAATTACGCCCGTGAAAACAACAATAAAATCCATCACGATTGCAGTTATTACATTAGTTTCTACTATTTTATCTTTACCATTCGCAAACGCTTCCGCATCAGCTCCCTACAATACGCAGTCAAATAATACTCTATACTCCGATTCGCTTTCGACATCCGTTGCCCGCGAACTGGCGCAGAGTGCAAGCATTGTCGGCTTTGCCGATCTGCTCGCCGTTGTAGGACACAGCATCGTGCGGACAATCGTCTCGATGGATGTTGCAGCCTTGACGCAATCTTTTGAGCCTGCGCCCGCCGGATTGACGCGTGAGAACACCGCATCCGTGAATTCAACGGTTCAGCCGCTTGTTGCAGCGGCACCAACGGACAGCGCTGTGTTCGGATCGGTCGCGATCCCCTTCAAGCGTCTTGCAGCGCTCAAGAGACTGGCCCCTTCGCTGTCGGAAATGAACGACGGCACGGCGATCGCCTGCGGCGCCGGCAAGTGTTCAGATGCGGTCGTGGCGATCAAGGCAGCCTTCACCAGAACCTCGCAGGCCTCCATCCGCGACAAGATGAATGCGGTCAACACCACGATCAACCATACGATCGGCTACCGCCGCGACATCGACACCTACAAGGTCGCCGACTATTGGGCGACGCCGGGCGAGACGCTCGCGCGCCAGCAGGGCGATTGCGAAGACTTCGCGATCCTGAAGATGGCAGCTCTGCATGCCGAGGGCATAGACCTCAAGGACATGGCGGTGGTCGTGCTATTCGACCAGAGGCGGCACTTCTACCACGCCATCCTGTCCGTCTCCGTCAACGGCAACCGCTTCATCCTAGACAACATGCGCGACGAGGTGCTGCCGGACACGCGACTGCCCGACTATATGCCGCTCTACTCGATTGCCGGCGGCAAGGGCTACATCCACGGTTCACGCGTCGGCGGAAGCCAGATGGCGTCTGCCATGCCGATCGAGAAAGTCGCACCCGGCGAAGGCGTCGCCTTCTGAAGCGGCGCCAGGGTGGAGCGCAGGCTTGCCCGGCGCACGAACCGGAACCCGGCCTACCCCACTGAACGGATGTCGCGCGCGAGATCGCTCATATCATTGTCGAGCTGGTGATCCCTGCGTTCGCACGTGCGGACCACGGCGTGCGGAATCGCTTTCGCATAGAGATGGACATGGGCAGTTGGTACCACGGCGTCGTCGGTACCATGATAGAGATAGACGGGAACGCCGGACGGCAGGCGTCCCGAGAGATCCGTGCCATCGTCGTCATCGCCCGGCCACCCGCCATCACCGAAGAAGGGCGCAGCGATGACAAATACACCTCCAAAGCTCGGTTTCGGTGGCAGTTCGGCCAGCAAGCGGATCAAAATGGTGCCGCCGACGGAGTGGCCCACGAGAATTGCCCCGTCTTCCAGGGATTTGAATTCGCTCATGAGCGCAGCCTTCCAGTCCGCGTAGCCGGGATCGTCCTCGCAGGGCATTCGGGGATAGCGGACGGCGTAGCTTTCGCCGAGCTCGCGCTCGAGGCTCGCGACGAGCTTGCTGTCCCACCGATCGTAGGTTCCTTCGCCCGCTCCTTGAACGAAAAGGATCTGCCTCGCCATTACTGAATTTTATTCGACGACACAGACGGACGCAAGACGGGGGGCTAGCCCGCGGGCGGATCACTTTTTGCCCCTGTCTACGCACCGCTCGATGTCCGGCAGCACCCAGATCTTGCCGAACATGGCTTTCGTCGGTCCATAAAGGTGGAACATGAGCTCGAAATCCCGCTTCGGGTCGGTCGGTTGCGGTAAATGCGGACGTAAAACTCATCGACTGAAGGAGGGCATCGTTCCGCCAAGGCACACCCACGCAGGCAGGATTGGATTGAGAAGAGGGTGCCGGTTGGTGTATTGAACCGATTTGCCGCGGCGTGAATAGACGCGGCCGCGGCGCAGCGCCTGGAGAGCGACCATTCATGGCCGAAGACAAGCCAGACACGATCGCCATTCTCAAAGCGATTGCCGAGAGCCCGAAGCGTGACAACAGCGCCTATCACAGCGCCATGGCCGAAGCCCGCCAGGCCTTCGAGAATGCCGAGATCGCGCTGGGCGGACCTGTCCGGTTGAGGACCAAGACCAAAAAGAAGCGCAGTGGCGAGTATGTCGTAAAATGGACCTTCAAGCGCCAGAAGTGACGCGCGAGCGTTTCGCGCGAAAGGTCGCCGCGATCAGTATCGCGAGATGTAACCGATCAGCATCGACTTTTCGTGCGTCGGTGCCAGGGCAAGGTTGATCTGGCCCTTCATCGTCTGCGTGCCGACTGCGATGCCGAAGCCGGTGTTCAGCGTCTTGCCCTTGTTGCGGCGCAGCGTCTCTATCGCCTCCTCGATCTGCGTATCGATGGAGAATCGCAGCCCCCTGGTCAGCTGCGCTGTGTCGCTGAGCGGCAGACGCTGGCGCAACATCGACAGGAAGGGATCGTTGAACAGCTGCACCTTCTTTTCCCGCGTCAGTAGGATCGTCGGCGACGGAGATGCCTGGATGATGGCGTTGATATTGGCCATCGACGAGATGTCTTCGACCGTATCCAGCCGGCGTAGCGCCCATTTCAGGCTGAGCACCCGCAGAAGCGAAGCGAGGTTGCCGGATTCCGGCATCTGCGACGCTGTGTACTGCACGAGATCTGCCGTCGACATCTTGCCCGATGTCGACATGCGGCCGAGGCCGTCCCAGTAGATCCGCTCAAGGCGAATGCCGCGGCGCTCGCCGCCACGCCCGACGACGGCCCGGAAACGCGGTTCGATCTCTTCCGCGTCGATGGCGGGCAAAGGTTCATCGATCGGCTCTAGATCGGAAACGACGTTGCTGCCGGGCTTGATGATCTGCATTCTACCGCTCCGTCAGCGCTTCAGTGCGCGCCTTGTTGATCGGCTTCATGAGATAGCTGAGCACGGTCTTGCTGCCGGTCATGATTTCGACCGAAGCGACCATGCCGGGGATGATGGGATAGGACTTGCCGTTGCGCTCCAACTCCGAGCGGTCAGTCTTGACTTGGACGAGATAGTAGGTCTCCCCCTTTTCCTTCTCCACAAGGCTGTCGGCCGAGATGTTCTCGACGACGCCTTCGAGGCCGCCGAAGATCGAGAAATCGTAAGCCGTGACCTTGACAATCGCAGGTTGGCCGCGGCGGACGAAGGCGACGTCGCGCGGCGAGATCTTGGCTTCGACCAGCAATATGTCCGCCGTAGGAACGATGCCGGCGATGACGCGGCCCGGATCCACATAGGCGCCGATCGTGTTGACCTCCAGCGTGTTGACGATGCCGTCCACCGGCGAGCGGATATCGGTGCGCTTGACGCGATCGGAGGCTCCGCGAACGGTCTCGTCGACCACCGACAGCTCGGCCAGCGCCTGTGCCTTCTCGGTCAACGCCTGCTGACGAAGCTCCAACGCCAGATCGCCGAGCTGAAGCTTGGCCTCCTGAATTGCGCCCTGAAGCCGGTCGAGGCTCTCCTCATAGACCTTGAGCTGACCCTGCTGATCGGTGAGGTCGCGCTCGACCTTCAGCACCTCTGTCTGTGCAACGAGCTTCTTTTGCGACAGCGGATAGATCAGGTCGTACTGGCGCTGCGCGCCGTCGATGTTCTGCTGCAGCCGGTCGATATTGGCGCGTGCCTCGCCGAGTTCGTTCTCACGCTGACGAACGCGCTCCTGCAGCACGCCGAGCTTATTCTGGTAGCTGGCGCGGTCGGCTGCGAACAATTGCGCTTCGTTGGAGCATACCTCCTTTGCCACCGACAGGATATCGTCCGGGCAGATGAACGGCACGTCGTACTTGCCGTCTTCCTCGAGCTTCAGGCGCGCTACCTTGGCGCCCAGCGCCCGCGCCTTGGCAACGGATTCGCCGAGGGACGAGGTCGTAGTCGTGTTGTCAAGCTGCACCAGAAGCTGGCCCTTGCGGACGACCTGACCGAGGACGACGGCAATCTGCTGCACGACGCCCGGCTCCGACGACTGGATGATCTGCGTCTTCGATACGGGAATGACCTTACCTTCGCCGCGCGCGATCTCGTTGATGTTGGCAATGGCGGCCCAGGCAACGAAGCTGGCGACCACAAGCGCCACAAGCGCCAGAATACCGCGTGCCAGAAGTGGCGGATTGTCGTGGCGATTGGTCATGACGCCTGCCCCGCCGGCTTGCGCTGCATCGCTTCGATGACGGCCTGCTTCGGCCCGTCGGCGATGATCCGACCCTTGTCGATGACGATCAGGCGGTCTACCAGTTCGAGCATGCTGTAGCGGTGCGTGGCGATCAGCAGCGTCGTCTCACGGCTGAAGGCCTTGGACAGGCGAGCAATGAGATGCCTCTCGGTAGCAAGATCCATGGCGCCTGACGGCTCGTCGAGGAACACGACCTTGGGCCTGGTCAGAAGCAACCGGGCAATCGTCAGCGCCTGCTTCTGGCCGCTCGACAGATTGGTGCCGCGTTCGCCCACCGGCATGTCGAAACCGCGCGGATGATTGCCGACGAATTCGTCGACGCCGGTCATGCGGGCGACTTCCAGCAACTCTTCGTCGCTGGCATCGGCGCGGCCCATGAGGAGGTTTTCCTTGACGGTGCCCGAGAAGAGATCGGATGACTGGCCAGCCACCGCGACGGCGGAGCGCACCTCGGCCATGTGATACTGGCGGATATCGACGCCATCGATCATCACGCGGCCGCCCGACGGCGCAAACAGGCCATCAAGCAGGCGCCCGAGCGTGGTCTTGCCGGAACCGATACGGCCGATGATGCCTATCCGCTCGCCGGGAGCGACCGTGAAGGACAGCTTGTTGATCACAGGGTAGTCGGAGCCCGGATACTGGAACGACACGTCCTGGAAGCTGAAGGCGCCGCGCGCAATCTCGCGGTTGACGAAACCGACGGTGGACGGCCTGTCGTCCGGCTGATCCATGATTCTGTCGAGAATGCGCAGCGACATCGTCGCCTGCCGAAAGCGTGCCAACGTCATGGCGATCTGGCCGAGCGGAGCACCGGCGCGGCTCGCCAGCATCACGGTCGCGACGATCGCGCCCATGGCAATGCGGCCCTCGGAGAATTCGTATGTGCCGGCAATCACGATCAGCACGCTCACCATCTGCTGAACGAACATCGTCAGGTTGATTGCGTTCGTGGAAACGTGCTTGATTTCCTCGCTGGTACGGCTCGAGTATTTCGAGAGCTCCTGCCAGCGGCGCAGCATGGTCGCCTCGGCCCGCAGGCTCTTCAGCGTTTCGATCGTCGAAATCGTCTCGACGAGAAGCGACTGGCGGCGCGAAGCCTCGTTGGCAGCGGTTGCCATGCGCTTGCCGATCGCCGCCTGGGCATAGAGACCGATCACCACGGACAGCAGGAAGGCGACGGCGGGAATGACCACCAGCCAACCCGATATCAGATAGATGACGGCCAGGAAGATGAAAACGAACAGGCTGTCGATCAGCACGCCGATCGTGTTCGAGGTGAAGAACTCTCGCACGAACTCATACTGGGTGACGCGATTGGCGTATTCGCCCGTCGACATCGGCCGCGATGCCAGCGTCGAATTCAGCACCTTGTCGAACAGCAGTTGCGACAGGCGCAGGTCGGCCTTGCGGCCGGCGTAGTCGATCAGCGAGGAGCGTGCCGTCTTCAGGAGAAAATCGAAGATGTAGGCAAGCGAAATACCGGCCGCCAGCACCCAGAGCGTCGGGATCGCCTTGTTGGGGAGCACCCGATCGTAGACGTTCATCGTGAAGAGAGGCGAGCCGAGCGCGATCAGATTGATGAACAGGGCGGCGACCATGACGCGGACGTAGGTGCGCCAGTAGGGCGCCAGCGTCGTCGCCAGCCAGTGGCGTTTCTCGATCTCGACAGCGTTGCCGACCAGCGCCTCCTCCGAGGCATTCTGGTAGTAGAGCGTGAAGGCGAAGGCTATCTGCGGCCGCAGCGCGACGAATTCCTCGCGTGTCAGGCGGATGGGATTTCCGGCGACAGGGACAATTTCGGTCACATAGGAGCCGTCCTCGCCGACTTCCAACACGGGAAGCACGGTGCCATCGGCAAAGGCGACAATCGCCGGGCAATCGAAATTGCCCAGGCGACAATCGCGCTCCTGGTGCTTGATGACCTGTAGACCGATCCGCTCCGCCATCCTCTCGACGTCGTCGGCGTCGAGCGATTCAGTCACCTCATCCGGAAGCCCGGAGAAGAGAACGGTATCTGAGCTCGGTCGGCCATAGAACGCAGCCACTGATTTGAAAGCAGCTTTGAATGTTTGAAGCGGCGTGCCGGTGGTCGGTTCTAGCGCTACGTTCAGCATGGTTCCATGGCCATCTCGGCTACTGCTGTCGAATGGGCGCTAGGAGATCCAACGGCATGCCGGGCGTCTGATGAGAATTCAGCTCGACATATCCGGGATTCGGAACGCTCGCGGGGACAGCAAAATCTTGCCGCGCATACTCCTTGGCCTGCTCGACCGGCTTCAGCTTCATCGTCTGAAGCAGATTGCCTGATGCGGCCAGGATCTTGTACTCGGCAAACAGGGAGGCGACGCGCGCAGTGTCTGCGAGAACCTTGGTGTTGAACTTGGTGTTCTGGGCATCGAGAACGTCGAGCAACGAACGCTGTCCGACCTTGAACTGCTCGCGATAGGAACCAACGAGCTGGTTGTTGATCTCCGCCTGCTTGCCGAGGATGCCGGAAAGGTCGCTACGGCTGGCGCGCTCGTTCCAGGCAGACCTGACGGACTCCTGAACCTCGCGCTGAACCTGGGCAAGCGCATAACGCTGCTCGCCGGCGCGACGGATCTGTTCCTGCTCGCGGGCAACATCGATGCCGCCGCGATAGAGATTCCAGCGGGCGACGACACGAACCTGGTAATCGTTGGTGTTGCCTTCATCGCCATCGATATCGTCGCCGACAATTGCAGTGCCTTCAAGATTGACCTTCGGCAGATAGTTGGCGCGCGCGCCGCGAACGCCGGCGTCGGCCGCATCGATGTCTGCATTGGCAGAATAGATACGCGGGCTGTTCTTGCCGGCGATGAAAACGGCGTCATTGAGCGTCTTCGGCAGGTACTTGGCCAGCGAAGGCGGGGATGTCGGATTGACGATCGGCTCACCGACAGCCTTGAGGAAGCGGATCTTGGTCGCTTCAAGCTCTTCCAGCGCTTCGCGCTGGCGTGCCTTGGCGGCTTGGAGACGCTCGCTGCCCTGGAGGCGATCGGCATCGGTCAGGGCACCGCCCTTGATGCTTTCGTTGATGTCACCGACCATCGCAGTGTGAAAGGCAACGTTCTCCTTCGCAGCCGCGACGATCTGGTTCTGCAGCATAAATTCGAGATAGTCCTGCGTTACCTCGAGGGCGAGCGCTTCGGAACGTTCGAGAACCCGAAAGGAAGCACCATCGACGCGCGAGGCCTGCTGATCGACCTGCGCCTTGCGGCCACCGCCGTCATAGAGCGTCTGGCTGATCGTGAGGCCGACATCGCCCGGCGACAAGTAGTCGCTGTCGGAGGTCAAAGTACCGGTCGTGTCGTTCGACAGGCGTCGACGCCCAATACCAGCTTCGAGATCTACAGACGGCAAGTACAGACCGCGTGCCTGGCGCAGTTCGAACTCGATCGCTTCACGATCTTTCGCAGCCTGAAGTACCTGCGGATTGGTCTTTATCGTCTTTTCGATTGCCTGCTGCAAAGACATCGCGCTGGCGTCGACATAAAATGCAAAACTCAAAGCAACGGTTGCAGACAACGCTGCGAATATTCTTTTGCCTTTAAACAAGACGGATGCCCCTCAACATCAAAATTCACCGGCTACCCGTATACCGAAGAATTAGAACTTCAGCAAACAAGTAACACCAATTTCTCCACATTCCAATTGTCGCGCCGGGCTTTCCTGCCGAGACAGTTAATTCCCATGTAAAACGATGCAAAGCTCGAATTTTACGGGATTTTTTAAACCCGGCTTTTCCTGCTTCTGCTTATCTGGCGTTACTTTCAAACGGATTTGACCCGCAATGAATTTCGGCCAGCGTTACTCTTCTGCCACAATCATTTCAGCTCTTCGGACAGCCGTGATCGGCGCTCTTTGCTTCGCGGCGGGATCCATCGGAGCTTTACTTATCTTAAACCTTCTCGTTCCGGATCGACCATTTTTGGTAGGATTTGCCGGAGCAACCGCAATTTCTCTTTTTGTTGCATTTCCGCTGCTGATCAGCTTGCACTTCAAGAATAGCGACATCAAAAGACTGCAGGAGACGGTCAACTATGCTCAGCGGCATGACAGCGTTACCAAGGCACTGAACGGCGCGGCCTTCGCCGCTGCTGTCGAGCACTATATCGACCGCCGGAAGCGAATTGCCACGGATGCCGGCGGCGTGATGATCGCCGTCGTCATCGAGAGCCTCGACGCCATCAATCGACGCTATGGGCCGCAATGGGCCGACACCGTCATGCAATCGCTGGCCGCCATCATCCAGACCTCGGTCAGAAGCGGCGACCTGGTTGCCCGCCTTGCCTCTAACGAGCTCGGCGTCTTCCTGCCGGGTGCCTCGGTCGAGAATGCGCAGGATGTCGGAACACGCATTCGCCGCCGTGTCGCCGAGGCCTCGTTCACGGCCGGCGATGCGCCGCTTTCGATCGATATCCGGCTCGGCGGCGCCATCTTCGAAGGTGCGACCGACTTCAACCATATCCGCCAGCTGGCCGACGAAATGGCGATGCAGCGCGGCGGCACGGATGCGGACGAGGGCCTGCCGATCTCCAGGCTCCCCACCGCATAGCGCCGGCGCAACCCGACGAATGCGGCGCCTCACCCTGAACTCGCAGATCTAAATTCCAAGCGAAGCTGGCTGACGGCTCACCTTTGGAAGAACGAGAAAAAGGCGCCTTCGCGCCTTTTCGATTTTATCGGCAATGCTGCCGTCGCCAGCCAATCCCAATGTCAGCCGACATGCGGCGCGGTGACCGCGTCATGCTTGTCGTCGAACAGGATCTTCACCGCTTCCGTGGTGTTCTGGAGGACCGCCACGTCATGCCAGCCGCCATTGGCGTTGACACTGACCACGGTGTCGGCACCGCTGACTGTCGTCTTGACGCTGGCGAGCGCGTCGGCCTCGCTTGCCTCGTGGCCGAGCAGGCTGTCGAGAAGCTTCGACACGTCGAGCGTATCGCCTTCGCTGGCCTTGTAGTCGGTGATCACGTCGGCGAGCTTGACGTCTGCAAGCGCATCGGCGTCTAGAACGAAGGTGTCGGCCCCTGCCCCGCCCGAGATCGTGTACATGCCGCCGCTGCCCGACAGGATGTCGTCGCCGTCGCTGCCGATCAGCGAATAGGCATTGACGCCGTTTTCGCTGTCGCCAAGCGTCGTGTCGAAGGCCACCTCGACAAAGTGACCGGCCGAGCCGTCCGTCAGCGTGTAGCTGCCATCGGCGAGGATCGACTGGCCGTTGATCTCCGAATTGGAGGCAGTCGCATCGAGCGAGATGCTGCTGATCGAATGATCCGCCAGGCTCGAAAGCTCGCCGCTGTCGGTGATGCCGTTGTGGTTGAGATCCTGCCAGACGGTGAGTTGTGAGAAGGCCTCGTCGGCCGCATCGATCTTGCCGTCGTGGTTGCTGTCGAGCGTTGCGAGCGCTGCCAGACCATCGCCATAGGTACCACCGGCAAAGTGCGGCGAGAAGATCTCGCTGCCATTGTCGATCTTGCCGTTGCCATCGAGATCGAGCGCCAGGATGCCGTCAGTGGCGGCCGTCCAGGCGATCTGATCCTTGTGACCGTCGGCATTGATATCGAACTGGACGCCGTGGTCGAGGGACGAGAGGGCGACGCCATTGTGGTCGAGGTCGAGGATGATGGGATCGATGTGGCTGTTGCCGATCAACGTCGCAAGGCTGGTCCCGCCGCTGGTCAGGTTGACGTTCTGCAGGTCGACCAGAATGTCCTTGCTCGCATCGGGGGTGTCCCCGACCTGTTCGTAGATAAAGGTATGGGCCGTACCGCTGACCGTCGCCGAGAAGGCGACGGTCGCTCCCGCGTTGCCCAAATCGTTTTTGTGCAGATACTGCACGACCGCCGCGACCTGGCTCGCCGACGACACCGTCACCACATTGTTGGAGGCGTTTTCGAAAGTGATGATACCATTCGTGATGCTGTGCTTGCTGATCTGAGAGCTGTTTATTGTCAGCGACGAGTTTGTACCGTCGACCCAACCGCTAGTATTTCCGGCGGCAAATGGGGTTCCAGCGAGGTTGAGGATATCAGCCGTCATATCGAAGTCGGTGATAATGTCGTAGCCAGATATAGTCCCGCTGTCTCCGTTTCCGCCGGTAGTTCCGAGCGACTCGCCGCTGCCGATGACGAACGTATCMGCGCCACTGCCGCCGGTCAGGGTGTCAGCGTCCGCTCCGCCTGTCAGGATGTCGTTACCGATACCACCACTGAGGGTGTCATGGTCCTCCCGGCCGTACAGCATGTCATTGCCGCCGCCGCCAGCGAGCACGTCCTCGCCGGACGTCCCGTAGATGGTATCGGGCAGGGTCGTGTTGCCGGTGACCGGGATACCCGGGTCGCCGGGATTATGGGTGAAGAAGTCGAACGTTACCGCTCGTGCCTGGAAGTTGCCGCCGTGATTGTCGGTATAGACCAGCGTCCAGGTGTTCCCGGCTGCCGGCGGGTTGGCGATCAGGTAACTCGCCAGGGTAGTGGGGGTGGCATTGCCGGCAGCGTCTAGCAGATAGATGTGGTCGTAGTCGACCGTCGCCTTCATCAGCCCGGTTGCAGAGTCGTAGAACCAGCTCTGCTCAAACGTGCCGGCCGACAGGTCGTCCTCGACGACGGCGAAATGGTTCGCGCCGATGCGGATCTCCACCTGGACTTCTTGTTCGCGCGCTGACCCGGCCGAGGGGTCGCCAAAAGCCCCAGGGTTTTGTTCGTCAGCGGGGATGGGCGTGGCGAACGGGGACTTTTGGAAATCCGTATAGACCACGACCGTCGAACCATGCGGATCCGCGAGGATGCCGTTGACCGTTCCCTGCGACAGCGTCAGCGTCTGGGTCTGATCGTTGCCCGAGGTCAGCGGGCTGCCGCCACTGCCGATCTGCTGGGCATCCGAAGGCAGGCTCGTCGGCGGGACTTCATGAATCCCGACGTTCTGAGTGACATGCATAGTGCCGTCATAGACGTCGAGCTTTAGCGTCAGGTTCTGCGCGTCGGTCTGGCTCGATGTCGGCCGATAGACCACGCTGTCAAGCAGTTTAATGCCGTTAGCGGGATCATAGAGCGTAACCCCCGCCGTGAGGGCGACGTAGCCGCTGCCGGCGTTATAGAACATGCCCGTGGGAACTGTTCCGGACACCTTCACGACCAGGTTGTTGCCGTCGGCATCGGTCGGCGCTTCGATGTGCAGCGGATACCCGTTGGGATAGCTCGGTGCACCTGACGTGTACTGAGCCGGATCGCTCGACAGCCAGTTTTCGGAGTCGACGACAGTTGGCGGGCTATTGACCGGGGTACTGGTCGAGCCGGTCGTGAGCAGGCTCTCATACTCGTTCTGCCCGGTGACCGAGTTGATAGAGTTACTGATCGAGCCGGAATAGGTGTTCGCACCGAAATGCAGGTCGACCGTTACCGAGGTCTGGCCCTGCGGCAGTGTGATCGTGCCGCCCTTGGCAAGGGTGAACACGAGGCCCTCGGCATCCAGCGGTGCGATGGGACCCGTGGGGCCGGACAGCGTGATCGTATACGATATCGTGAAGACGCCGTTGCTGTAGGTAGAGTCCCCCGCGGTGAGCGTCGCGGTGACGGCGTCGCTCGTGTCGGTGACCTGTGCGGTCGCCGGCGTCGTGTTAGGAACGAGGTTTTCGAAGCCGCCGCCCGTTGCGCTAAGAATCTGCGCCGTCAGGGATGACGGGTCCGTATAGACGTCGTCGCCATTGCCGGCGGCGAGCGTCAAAGTGCCGGTGGTGTGGCCGTCGGCGATGGTGATGTCGCCCTGATCGGTGTGGACAATCGTGACGCCGTGCGAGGCGCTCGACAGCGTCGCGGTGAACACGTAGCT